>SKZO01000203.1 GCA_007127335.1 Spirochaetales bacterium
GCGATGATCGCGCGGGCGCACGAGCTCGGGTTGCGCGTGCTGCTCGATTTCGTCCCCGGTCACACGAGCATCGAGCACCCATGGTTCGTGGAATCGGCATCCGGCGAGCCGAGTCGGTACGACAACTGGTACGTCTGGACCGACCACACCTTCGCTTCCGTGCCCGGCGACCTGGGTACCTTCGTCAACGGGTACTCAGAGCGCGACGGGCGGTACCTCGCGAACTTCTTTTGGTTTCAGCCGGCGCTCAACTACGGGTTCGCGGACCCCCGCGAGCCGTGGCAGCTTCCGGTCGACCATCCGGATGTCGCGGCGCTGCGGGCCGAGATGCGCTCGATCATGGCGTTCTGGCTCGACCGGGGAATCGACGGGTTTCGTGTAGACATGGCGCCGAGCCTCATCAAGGGTCCGGGGCAGGCCGACGCGATGCGCTCGTACTGGCGAGGGATTCGCGACTGGTTCGATGCCGAGTATCCGCACGCGGCTCTCGTCTCCGAATGGTCGTATCCGCTGGAAGCGATCGACGCGGGCTTCCACGTCGATTTTCTCATCCACGTTCGACAGGCAGCCTATAACGAGCTTCTTCGTGCCGAGCCCGGCGCGAACGTCCTGCCCGGCGACGGGACGAGCATTTTCCGCGCATCGGGAGGAGGACGGCCGGAGCGCTTCTGGGACGAGTACGAGCGGCACTATCACGCGACACGGGAATCGGGGGCGATCTCCATCCCCACCGGGAACCACGATCTGCCGCGTGTCAGCTTCGGTCGCACGAAGGCGGAGCTCGAGACGGTCTTTCTCTTCATACTCACGATGCCCGGCGTACCTGCGATCTACTACGGTGACGAGATTGGCATGCGCCATCTGGCCGGCGTCGAGGGGTTTGCGGTGAACCGGGAGGGCGCCTACAACCGCACGGGCGCGAGAAGCCCCATGCAGTGGTCGCGGGAGGAACGTCGCGGGTTCTCCTTGGCGCTTCCTGAGGAGCTCTACCTGCCCGTAGACCCCGACCCGGATGCACCGACGGTTCTCGATCAGACCGGCGATCCCTCGTCGCTCCTCTCCTTTGTACGCGCGCTCGTGAGCCTTCGGCACGAGCACCCCGCGCTCGGCGGACACGGGCACTTCGCGCGGGCTCACATCGCAGCTTGCCCTGCACAGGCCGACGGAACGATCGCGCACGGATACCCCCTCTGCTATCTGCGTTGGGCAGGTTCCGAGCGACTGCTCGTCTGCGTCAACCCGACCGGAGTAGCGCTCGAGGCGCAACTCATCGTGCCGTGGCGCTCAGGCCGTGCGGAACGTCTTTTTGGAGACCGGGCGGTCGACGTGTCCGACGCCGACGACGGACCGCGGGTCGTCATGCCCCCGATCTGCGGGGCGGTCTTCCGGATCGAGTGATGGTCGCGCTGCCTGCGGCGCTGCTAACGACGGAGCGCGATCACGGCGACTCGGGTCCCGCGACGGTCGATCTCTTCGGAGAGCTCGACGACGGCCCTCTCGCGTGAGGCCGCGGCTGCGATCGCGTCGCGCTGGGCGAGGCTGCACATGACCGCGCACCGCGCTCCGGGACGAAGGACGCGGAGCATCTCGTCGGTCCAGCGCCGGACGGTCCCGGGCCGTTCCTCCGCGTAAGGCAGTTCGGTTGCGATCGCGTCGAACGACGCGGAGTCGAACGGCATGGCCCCGGCGTCTCCCTCCTGGTGGGTCGCGCCGAGTCCTTCGAGCCCCGGCGCTACATTCGGCTCGATATCCATGCTCGTCACCGAGTATCCGTTGCGGCTCGCTTCGTGGACGATGCCCCCGGCCCCGGCGAACGGGTCGAGCAGCGAGCGAACCTCCGGCGCGAAGACGAGGTTCACGAGCAGCCGGCAGTCCGGGACGGGCAGCGCCTTTGGCCCAAGGCTGCTGCCGTCGCCGCGGTACCCGCGCGCGGTACGGACTCTGCCGTCTTCGCCGCGGAGCGCGAAGTCGCGCATGTCGGGTGAGCTCAGTCGCACCTCTTCAGGGTCGCTCTCCCAGACCGTGAGCGGGTCGTACCACGATCCCTTCCACTTCAGCGGCCCGTCCGGCCGGTTCCTGCGCGGAGGGCCGGTTGCCGCGAGCTCCTCAATCCGCTCGGTGTACCCCAGACGCGCAGCTCGCTCCTCCATCGTTCGCGCGTGGACCTCGGCGAGGTCGACCCAGTAGACGCCCGGCCGTTCGGACAGTGGCCCGCCCGCGGGCAGCGTGAGGTCGCAGTCGCGCAGGAGCGCGGCGATCTCCGCCCGGGCGAGATCGACGGCCTTCGCCCGCGATGAGCGGACCGTGCAGACGTAGTGGATGGTCTCCGTGCTCGCGGGCATTGGGACAGATTATATCGCGGCAGCGCGAGAGACGCACTTGACCCGCTGCCCCGACCC
The DNA here is from genome assembly GCA_007127335.1 of Spirochaetales bacterium. GTDB lineage: Bacteria > Spirochaetota > Spirochaetia > DSM-27196 > SLST01 > SLST01. The sequence goes on from SKZO01000203.1 coordinate 2,400, forward strand.
GGGCATTCTTGGCGCAGAAAGGACAACAACATGACTCACACACCACATGGCCACGGCCTGTCGGCCCCGGTTTGCGCGAGGACTGTCTCCGTGAGAGCCGTCCTTGCGGTCGCAGCCACGCTCGCCTTCTTCGCGCTCGTCGGCTGCGCATCGATGAACCCGCGCGCCTACGAGGCTCCCGACGTGCCGCGCTACCGCATCGCGGTCGCCCAGCTGCGCCAGGAGACCAACTCGTTCTCGCCGGTACTGACGACCATGGAAGACTTCATGGCGAGTGGCATCTACCGTGGGCCCGCCGTGCTCGAGTACGCGCGTGAGGGAGACGACGAGCTGTCCGGTTTTCTCGCAGCGGTGGCCGATCACGGCAGAGGCCAGGTGGAGGTCGTCCCCCTGCTGAAGGCAACCTCGACCTCCGGAGGCCCGATCGAACGGCCGACGTACGAGCAGTTCCGGGACGAGATCGTCACCGGGGTGCGTGAGGCGGGGACGGTCGACGGGATCTACCTCGCGCTGCATGGGGCGATGGGCGTAGACGGCATTCGTGACCCGGAGGGCGATCTTCTCGCCGCGCTTCGGGAAGTCGTCGGCGACGATGTGCCGATCGGCGTTTCCTTCGATCTGCATGCGAACCTTACCGAACGACGCGCGGAGCTGGCCACCTTCATCGTGGGGTACAAGACCAATCCGCACCGGGACTTCCTGGAGACCGGGTATCATACGGGGGAGATCCTGACACGAACCGTGCTCGGTGAGATCACCCCGGTCATGGAGGTCCGCAAGATGCGCCTGCTGAAGGGCGGGGGGATGAACGTCGATTTCTTTGCTCCCATGCGTGCTATCTTCAACGAAATGGACCGGATGGAGCGCCCGGATGAGGTGCTCGCGGTCTCGAACTTCATGGTCCACATCTGGCTTGATGACCCGGAACTCGGCTGGTCGACGATAGCCGTGACCGACGGAGACCGGGAACTCGCAGGTCGGCTTGCAGAGGAGCTGGCCGACTTGAACTGGGAGGTTCGCGACGTGCCGCACGCTCCCGGGCTGACCGCCGAGGAGGCGGTCAGGGCCGCGCGGCGCTCGCCTCTCGCGCGGGCCTTTGGCACCGTGGTCTTCTGTGACGTCTCCGACGCGGTGGGCGCAGGGGCTCCCGGGGAGAATGCCTGGATTCTCAGGGCGTTTATGGAGCACGACCCCGACCTGCGCAGCTACATTCCCCTGCGCTCGGCGGCGGCCGCGCGGAGCGCCTGGGACACGCCGGTCGGCGAGCGGGTGACCGTGACCGTTGGCGGCGAGCTCGAGACGGTCTACAATACCCGCGTCGAGTTCACCGGTGAAGTGCTCACGAAGGTGGAGACCGACCGGTACGGGAAGACCGTCGTGCTGCGCGACCGGGGGATCCATCTCATCGTATCCGAGCGGCCGACGAGCGCGCGCGAGCCGGATTACTTCCGGGATCTCGGCCTGCGCCCGGGACGGGCAGGGGTGGTCGTCGTGAAGAACCTCTTCCCGTTTCGCTTCACCTACCTCTGGGTGAATCGCAAGACGGTGAACGTGATGACTCCCGGCGTGACGAGCATCGACGTGTGGGAGCTCGAGTACCGGGACATCCCGCGGCCGATCTACCCGCTCGACGAGATCGACGACTGGCGACCGTGAGCGGCCGCTGCGAGCATGACGAATCGAATTGCACAGAGTCGCACAATCTGGTTGAATGCGCCGATGAGCTCCATACGCTGGCAGGAGATCGCGCAACGCTTCAGCATTCCTGAGGGGGTCGCGTATCTGAACAACGGTTCGTTCGGCCCGGTGCCGACCGAGGCGATCGAAACGACCGTCGAGCTGTTCCGCACGCTCGAGTCGAATCCGCAGGAATACCTTGGCGTGTACCGGGGGCGCACGGCGGTGGTCAAGGACGCACTCGGCGGCTTCGTGGGGATGAAACCGGATGACTTCGTCTTTGTGACCAACGTCACCGTGGGTATGAACATGGTAGCCGCCGGGCTGCGAACGCTCTCGAGTGGGGACCAGATCGTCACGACCGATCAGGAGTACGGCGCGGTCGAGAACGCCTGGCGTTTCGCCTCCCGGCGCCGGGGTGTGGAGATCGTGCGCGTGGAGCTCCCCGCCCCTGCCGATACTCCGCGGCAGCTCTACGACGCGGTCGTCGACGCGTTCACCGCGCGGACGAAGGTCGTCTACATGAGCCACATCACCTCGCAGACCGGCGTCATCCTTCCGGTGAAGGCCATCTGCGAGGAGGCGCGACGCCGCGGTATCCTGACGGCGATCGACGGCGCGCACGCTCCCGGGATGATACCGCTCGACATCGAATCGCTCGGATGCGACTTCTACGTGGGAAACTGTCACAAGTGGCTCTGTGCCCCCAAAGGGGTGGGGTTCATGTGGGCTTCCGCGGAGGCGCAGGCCCTGCTCGACCCGCTCATCGTAGGGTGGGGCTGGGTGGAGGACGACGAGACCTTCCTGGGGAACTTCGAGAATCCGGGAACGCACAATCCGACGCTCTACCTGGCTGTCGAGAAGTGCATTGAGCTTCAGAACACGATCGGCCGGGAGGCCGTCGCCGCCCGCGGGCGCGAGCTCGCCGCGTACGCCCGGGAACGGATCCTTGCGATCCCCGGGGCAAAGCCGCGAACGCCGCCTACCGCGGACCTGTCAAACTCGATCCAGGCGTACACGCTGCCGCTCGTCGCAGACTTCGACTTCCAGGCCGCGCTTCGCGAGCGGAGGATCGTCGCGATTCTCGGACCAGACAAGGAACACGTGCGCCTGCGGGTGAGCACGCACATACACAACAGTACCGAGCATCTCGATCGGCTCGTGGATCTGCTCCGCGAAGCCTACGGCCGCTGATCCATCGCCGACGGCCCGGCGGTCGGCTCGTGAGCGGCGCTGACCATCGCCCGTACGTTCTCCACCGGGGTGGCCGGCGCCACCTCGCAGCCTGAGCCGAGCAGGAACGCTGCCGGTTCGCCGCTGTCGGTCTCGAGGAGGCCGTCGGCGATCGCGCGCCGGCTTGCGGTAAGGACTTCGTCGGGCGATCCCTGAAGGAGGACCGACGTGGGGTCGAGGTTCCCCATCAGCGGCTTGCAGCATGTTTCGTCACGGGCCGTCGTGATCGGGACCTTCCAGTCGATTTCGAGAACATGCGCTCCGGTCGAGGCCATTGAGCGGAGGATGGGGACGGTGTTTCCGCAGATGTGTAGAAGCGTGAGGGCGCCTCGCTGCTCGGCGTGCGGACGGACGCAGTCGAAGAAATGCCGTTCGTACGGCCACACCCAGTGCTCGTAGATGGGTGGCGATATCATGTCGAGCGATGCGAGTGAGTCTCCGCTCATCACCACGTCGGCCCCGGACTCGAGCGCCGCAACCGCGAAGGCGATCGCCGTTTCGGTGCAGACATCCATCAGCAGACGCAGCCGCCGGTCGACGCGTGCGTCAGGCTCGATCGAAAGCGTCGCGATCGTCGTGACCAGCATGTCCGGGCCCATCAGGTGGCCCGCAAGCGAGAACGGTCCGGTGCCGCATGCGCGGATTGCGAGGCGGTCTCCGACTGCCGCCCGCATGGTTCGCAGCGCCTCCAGATAGACCGGCATCCGCCCGTCCCGCCAGGGGTCCGCAACGGCCAGAGTGTCGACGCCTGCGAGGTTGGCGAGCGGCCGGCCTACGGGTGCCGGCGTCGTGCCGGGCCGCCTCGTCGTCCGCATCCCGAGTGCCTCCGCCATGTAGTAGCCGTCCGACTGCGCGACGAGCATGTCGTGATCGACGAGACGCTGCGCCGCGATCTGAGCGTCGGCCATCGTCGATGCGTCTGCGCCGTACTCGTCCACCGGTACACCGACGAGCGAGGCGCCGTAGTTGCCCATGTACGGGGTTACCGGAATCCGGTCGACGGTCTCGCTTCGACCGGCCGCGAGCACCCGGTCGCGTGAGGTCATGACGCTGATCTCCTCGCGTTGGCCTTCTCGTCGTCGGCCGCGGATGCTCCATCAGTCTTTGCCGGACGGCCTTTTGACAGCCGCCGCTCGAATCTCGTCTGAAGCGCGTGCGACGCGAGGAGCAGGAGCGGCACGACGGCGAGCCCGAGCAGGACATCGACCGCGTAATGTGCGTAGATGTAGACGGTGGAGACGTAGAGCACTGCGGTGATCGGAGCGAAGGCGATCAGGAGACGGGGTACGGTTCGGCCGACGAGGACAGTGGCGATCGTGGAAATCGCCACGTGCGACGAGGGAACCGCCGCTCCGGCCAGATTCGCGTCCTGGAAGATCGTGCGCATGAGCCAGCTGAAGAAGTAGCCGTCGAGATCCTGGTACCACCGCGCTTGCAGCTCGTCGATGTAGTACTTGGGGCCGTGGACGGGGAAAAAGACGTACCAGACATAGAGCAGGCCGAACGAGGCGGTGATGGTGAACAGCGCGCGCTCGGCTTCACGGTAGCGGCGCTTGAGATAGAGTACCCACCCGGGCAGGCAGAGAAGCGCGTAGAACGCGAAGTACGCGAAGAAAATGAGCTCGTTGAGCGCGCGTAGGTGGCCGAACCGTTCCGGGAGCACAAGCGCGAGCTGTACCCCGAACACCGCCTCCTCCATGGTGAAAAAGAACGAGTCGAACGACTGCCCACCCCAGACCAGCTGCGAGAGCGCTATCACGCGCATGAAGTACGGTGCATAGAGCGCCTGGACGTGGAAGAGCCGGAGGAAGTGGAGCACCGTACCGCGCCGGATGGAACCGCGGGCATCCGCCGCGGCGAAGGCGAGCGTCACGCCGCTCGCAGCGAGAAAGGCGAGACCAAGGAAGAGGTTCGTCGGATCCGAGGCGAAGACGAAGTGCATCAGTGCGAGAAACGTGTTGATGCCGATCGTGACGAGATCGACAGTCGTAAAGGCAAAGGATTGTCTCGTCGGTTTCACCCGGCGACCCCCTGGGTTTCCACAAAATCTTCCGCGTCGTTGCGGGATCGGAATCGTAGCACGTTCACCATGAAGATCTCCAGCTTGCTCACGATTCCGGGAGGCAGCGGGTTGCCGTCGATCTCCACGGATATCGTGGGGAAACGCCGCTCCCGCGCCCATGGTGTATAGATACCCTCGATTACGCGTCCGATCAAACAGGCAAAGGGCGAAATGTTCACGACGCCCGCGTACCCGTCCTGCATTGCCGTCGCGGCCGCCCCGCACGAGACGGCGATCTCCGAGTTGAGCTCGTGACTCATGAAGTGTCCGGCGGTGTTCGACATGATGCGCCTCATGCTCTCCGGTGCGCGCGGCAGGAGCCGTGAAGGGTCGAGCGTGCGCCGGATCCGGTGTACCACGATGCGCTTCCAGAGCATCTCAAGGCGGAGTTGACGAAGCTCGGCCGCGGCGGGGGAGAAGGGGCGCGCGTACCATGGGAGCGAGGAGAGCCTCTTCCGAAGCTCCCGCGACCGGACGAAGTCGAGGTAGTGAATCCACTCGCTGATCCCCGACACTTTCGCCACGATCTTCCGCGACGCCATCAGCTCCACCAGCTCGTCCACGGCGAAGTCGTCGCGCCGGACGTAGATCTCTCCCACCACGAGCACCTTCGCGCACCTTCGCAGCGCCGTCTTCACCGGAACTCGTGCCATCTCGCCCGCCATGCGCCGCAGGCCCGGCAGCAGTCGCCGCAGATCACCCTCCACCTCGCCGACGACCGTCTGCCACAGCTCGTCGAAACGGGCCGCGGCGGACTGCGGCTGTTCGGCGCAGACGAGCAGCGCCGAGCGGACGTCCTTCAGATAGTCCGCCGCAACGAGTCCCCACCATACGTCGCGGGCAAAACGTGGTCCGATCTCCCCGTACGAGGTGTCGGCCCCGAGCGTGAAGAGCACGACGTTGTCCACCCTGAGGTCACGAAGAACGTTCTCGAAGAAGACGTAGTACTGACCGGTCCGGCAGGGACCTGTCGTGACGGGTACGAACAGCAGGTAGAGCTCGTCCTTCCGGTAGTCAGGAGACATCATAAACTCAAGTGCGCTGCCGAGAACCAGGTGCGACGGTACGCACTCCTTTCCTGAGGCATGGGCGCGGGCGATCTGCAGGGTCCGTGAGGTCGGGACCGGCAGCGCGCGTGCTCCAATTCCTGAGGCCCGCAGCACTGCCGCGGAGAGATCGGTAGACATGCTTCCCATGTTCGAGAGGAGCACTGTGACGCGCCGGTTGTGCTTGACGGGCACGCGCTCATTGGTGCCGGTGTGATGAAGGTGGATCGCGTCGCGGCCGTTGGCGACGAACCGCCACCCGTCTTCGGACCGGCGCGACTCGCCGGTGTCGCGGCGCCTGCGGTACCCGTCGATGATATCGAGAAATGCCTCAACTCGAGTGTCGATCCCCGCGTCCGCGGTGTGGGAGTCGAGCTCGAGGACGAGAAAGGGCTTGGACCCCATCGTCCACTTCAGGTAGTGCAGGATGAACGAGTCGGGGGCGCAGGAGAAGTTGGTGACGTAGGTCACGTAGATATTCGGTTCGTTTCGCACCATCGCCGCGGCCTTCATGTCGAGCTGCCCGTAGTACCAGTACATGTTGGCGGGGATCCTCTCGTCGTCGAGCGGGAGGATGTCGAAGGGGATGACCGAGCAGCCGCGGGTCGCGAGCTTGCGCGGGATGCCCATGTTCGCTTCACCGGTGAACGCGTTATACGGTCTGCCGAGCAGCGCGACGACCGGATGGTCGGCGCTCCGAGCCCTGCGCAGCGCCTCACTGCCGAGCTCCCGCGCCCGTCTGAAGAACTCCTCCTGGCGACTGCACGCGTACTCGAATGCTCGGGTGATCTCCCCCGAGCCGATTCCGAGTCGCTCTCCGAGCATCCGGAACTGCTCGAGCGCCGGCTGCCGTCCATGCTTGAAGCTGACGACGAGCGGCAGAAACCGCTCGGCGGGCACGTCCGGGAACGCCTTGCCAAGGTAGTACGGCAGGCCCTGGGTGATGGGGCAGAAGGTTGCGTGCACCGACTCCTCGAGGCTCGGCAGATCCCGAAGGTGCGGGAGGAAGATGTAGTCCGCGCCCTTGCGGAGAACATCGGCAACCGCGCCGTGCGCGATCTCGGCCGGATAGCAGTAGTCGCTTTCGACCCGGGCAACACCCTCGTGGAGCACCTCGTCGGACAGGAACCATCGGATGCCGAGCGCATGGAAAAACGATGCGTAGAGCGGGTAGAGCGTATGGACCGAGAGGCACCGCGGGATCCCCACGGTGAACGGCCGCCGCTCGACGACGGTTGCCGGATCCGGGGCGCAGGCGTGAAAGAGCAGTTCCTGTCGCGCCGCGACGTAGTCCATGACGGGGGTGTCCGTCCGGGGCCGACGCGTATTCGCGTACTTGTTGCATCGGCCTCCAAAGCGATAGGTCTGATCGTCGACCTTGAGGACCTTGACCGGACACCGGTTCTCACACGCTTTGCAGGTGAAGACCCGGTCGGGGATGACTTCTCGTTCGGCGAGCGCGGCGAGGTCAAAGCTGCCCGTCTGAAGCATCCCCGCCTCGTGCTTGCGCTTCGCGAGAAGCGCCACGCCGAAGCACCCCATCAGCTCCGGGTGCGGAGGCACGAGGATCTCGCGGCCCATGAGCGTCGCGAAGGCGAGCGGCACCGCCGCGTTCTTCGCGACACCTCCCTGGAGGAAGACCGTCCTGCCGATCGTGCGCGAGCCGACGACGCGGTTGAGGTAGTTCGAGACGATTGACGTGACGACGCCCGCAGTTATGTCCTCGCGCGACGCTCCCCGCTGGACCGCCCTTCGGATATCCGAGTTGATGAAGGCCGAGCAGTGCTCGCCGAACTTCAGCGGAGCCTTCGCGGCGAGGGCGACCGCCGCGATATCCTTCGCTTCGCTGATGTTGAGATCCCCCCGCGCCGACTCTTCGAGGAACGATCCGGTACCCGCCGAACACGCTTCGTTCATCGCGTAGTCGACCGGGACGCCGTTCTCGAGGAGCACGTATTTGGCATCCTGTCCACCGATCTCAAAGATGGTGTCGACGTCGGCCCTGAAGTGGGTCGTTCCCACCGAATGGGCGATGATCTCGTTGTACACGCCGTGGGTGTCGAGGAAGACGCCGAGGATCTCGCGCGACGAGCCGGTCGTTGCCGCGAGCGAGATACGGACATCGCCTCCGTTCGTGTCGCGGGCGATTTTCTCGCGGATCGCGTTCAGGCACCGTTTCAGCGCCCCAATCGGGTCGCCGTGGGTCCGCCCGTAGTGCGAGGCGGCGATGCGCTCGGTCGCCGCGTCGACGAGACATGCCTTCGTGGTGGTCGATCCCCCGTCGACGCCGAGGATATACTCACGCCCCGCCTCCACCGGGGCGGACACGTCGTCGAAGACGGTGACCTGTTCCCTTCCGCGGGTGAGCGGCTCGAGACGGGTGAGCCGGGCCTCGTTCGAGCGGAGGATGGCGTCCGCATCGGGCAATGCGACGCCCTTCGTCCGGGCGAGGAGCGCCGCCCCAAGCGCCTCGAAGCAGGGGGCGTAGTCAGGAACGATAAACGCCACCTCAGCGGCCTGTTCCCGGATGAACCTGATGATGTGACGGTTCCGGGTCACGCCGCCGGTGAGCAGGACGGGGCCCTCGTGGATCCGTGCCCGCGCAAGAAAGTCGACCACCTTGCCGGCCATGACGTTGCTCAGCGAGACGACGATCTCGTCCTTCGTGGCCTCACCCTTGTTGAGCCGATGCGTGCAGTCGCTCTTCATAAAGACCGAGCAGCGAGTTGACAGGGGCAACACGCGCGCGTCATCCGGTACGGCATTGACATCGCTGAGGCTCATGTCCATCCGCGCGAGCTGCTGGCGCAGGAACTCGCCCGTCCCCGAGGCGCATTTGCTCCCCGCGAAACTGCCGGTGACCCGGCGATCGGCCCCGATGGTGTAGACCGTGAGGTTCTCACCTCCCATGCTCACCACGGCGCCTGCGTCATGCCCGAGAAACCCGAGCGCCTCCTCCACGCAGATCGGTTCGATCGTGCCGGCGAGCGACAGAAGCCGGCGTCCCTCGTTGCCGGTCACCAGCGCCCGCACGCCGGATGGGGCCGGGCACTCTTCGAGCGCGCCTCGCACGGCCCCCGCGACGTCACCGTCGTGAGCGACCGTCGTGGTCCACGCCACTGAATCATCGTCGAGGAGTACCGCTTTCAGGGTCGATGACCCGATGTTCAGGCCAAGAGTCGTCACTGAGTCCGCTCCGTCTTCCGTCAATGATGAGTGCTCTGATCGGAAACGATACCTGTCGCCCCCGATTGATGCAATCCCCTCATCCCGGCACACTGGGAGGGGTCTACGGCAACAGGGCCGGGAGGGGGGCGGATGGTTCGAGCATTCGGAATACTGTTCGGGTTTCAGGCGATCGGCGCCCTGGTTGCGGGGCTGACGGGGCTCCCCGTGCCGGGCAATGTCCTGGGAATGGTGCTCCTTGTTGCGGCGCTGCTTGCCGGAGCGGTTCGAGTGGAGTGGATCGAGTCTGCGGCAGACGTCCTCGTGGACAATCTCGCGTTTCTCTTCGTTCCCGCGGGCGTGGGGATCATGAGCTACTTCGATCTGATCGCGCGCGAGTGGTTGCCCATCTCGATCTCCATCGTCGGGAGTCTCATTCTCGTCCTGGTCGTCACGGGCAAGGGATGCGAGATCGCGGCTCGCTTGAGCGCCGGACGCGATGCCGACTGACTTCTCGCTCGTCGATCTCGTGGAGGGGCCGGTCTTCCTTACCGGACTCTCGTGTCTCGTCTGGTGGGCGGCAAAGGCGCTCCACCGCCGTATCCCCTTTGCACTGCTGCACCCGGTGCTCACCTCCATTGCCGTGCTGATTGCCGTGCTCGTGCTTGCTGAGATCGATTACGACACGTATCGCGACGGGACGGCGATCATCGACCTCCTCCTTGGTGTCTCGGTCGTCGCGCTCGGGCTGCCGCTGTATCGCAGGATCGCGGTACTGCGTCGGAACATGGCCGGCGTGGCCACGGGCGTCGTTTTCGGCGGTCTGGTCGGTATCGTCAGCGCGGTAGTCCCCTTCCTGCTGATGGGCGCCGACGCGGCGTCCGCGGTGTCCGCTGCGCCAAGCTCGGTGACGACTCCCATAGCCGTCGTCGCGTCGGAGATGTCCGGCGGGATTCCGGCGCTCACCGCGGCCGTCGTGGTGATTACGGGAATCATGGGAGCGGTCGTCGGGCCAATCGTACTCAGACTGATCGGGGTTACCAACCCGGTCGCATTCGGGCTCGCCCTGGGGACCGCCGCGCACGGGATAGGGACCGCGAGGGCCCTTCAGGAGGGTGAGTTGCAGGGTGCGAGCGCGAGCGTCGGGCTCTGCCTGAACGGTCTGTTCACCGCGATGATCATGCCCCTGGTTCTGGCATTGCTTCTGTGAGCCTGCCACAGCCGGCCGGCCCGGTCGGAAATCTGGGGGGTTTCATGTCGCCCGCCACCTCTGATACCATGGGTGCCGAGGGAACCGCGGAAAGAGGGTAAGGGGGGATAATGCAGCTCTCGCTCGGCATAGATGTCGGCTCAATATCGGTGAATACCGTGCTCATGGACGAGGACGGGCGTATCGTGGAGGAGCGGTACACGCTCTGCCACGGAAAGCCGTTTCAGGCGCTCCGCGATGTGCTGGCGGAGCTGGCGGCCGAGTACCCGCCGCAGCGCATCGGGCTTGTCGCGACGACCGGGACCGGCGGCGCGTTCGCGGCCGAGCTCGTGGGCGGACATTACGTGAACGAGATCGTTGCCCAGTCGAGCTCTGCGTCCCGGCTGTACCCGCAGGCACGCACCGTGATCGAGATGGGCGGCGAGGACTCGAAGCTGATCATCCTCGAGGCCGACCCGGACTCGCCGCGACCGCGGCTCTCGGACTTCGCGATGAATACCGTGTGCGCCGCGGGGACGGGGTCCTTCCTCGATCAGCAGGCGAACCGGATAGGCGTCTCAATCCGTGAGGAGTTCGGGGCGCTTGCGCTGAAGTCGGTCGATCCGCCGCGGATCGCCGGACGGTGCAGCGTGTTCGCGAAGAGCGACATGATCCACCTGCAGCAGATCGCAACACCGGTGCACGACATCGTCGCGGGCCTCTGTTTCGCTGTCGCGCGGAATTTCAAGAGCAACCTCGCGCGGAACCGCGAGCTCGAGCGTCCGGTCCTCTTCCAGGGAGGGGTCGCCGCGAACGCCGGTGTCGTGCGAGCGTTTCGCGAGGTGCTCGGGCTCGCAGAGGACGAGCTCGTGATACCGGACCACTACGCCTCAATGGGTGCGATAGGGGCGGTTCTCCATACCCGGGAACGCCCGCCGCACGCGACCGTCGCGTACCGCGGAACCGCTGAGCTCTCGGCCTACCTCGATGCGCCGCACAACGGCAGCTCGGCATTCGACCGTCTCGAAGCGCCCGATCTCGTCGGCCACAAGGACGTGCGCCTGCGCAACGACGGTGACCCGGTCGCGGAGGTCGCGCTGGGGATCGACGTCGGCTCGCTGTCAACGAACGTTGTCCTGATTGATGCGCAGAATCACGTCGTCGCCCGGCGATATCTGCCCACCGCGAGCAAGCCGCTCGAGGCCATCCGGCGCGGCCTGGAAGAGATCAGCGATGAAGTGGGAGAGCGCGTCTTAGTAACTGCGGTCGGCACCACCGGGTCGGGGCGCTACCTCACCGGTGATTTCGTGGGAGCGGACACCATCCAGAACGAGATCACCGCGCAGGCCGCGGCCGCGATCGCGATCCATCCGGACGTCGACACGATCTTCGAGATAGGCGGACAGGACTCGAAGTTCATCAGCATCGACAACGGCGTCGTCGTCGATTTCGAGATGAACAAGGTCTGCGCCGCCGGTACCGGGTCGTTTCTCCAGGAGCAGGCGGAGAAGCTCGGGATCAACATCGTCGAGGAGTTCGGCGCGCTCGCGCTCGCCTCACGACGGCCGGCCCGCCTTGGCGACCGGTGCACCGTCTTCATGGAGAGCGACCTCAACTCGCACCAGCAGAAGGGCAGCCCCAAGGACGATCTGGTGGGCGGACTCGCGTACTCGATCGTGCTCAACTACATTCAGAAGGTCGTTGGCGCGAAACGGATTGGCGAGCACATCCTCTTTCAGGGCGGGGTCGCCAACAACCGGGCCGTCGTCGCGGCGTTCTCCCGGATCACGGGAAAGAAGATCACCGTGCCGCCCCATTTCGACGTGACCGGCGCGATTGGCGCGGCCATGCTTGCGCGCGAGGCAGTGGGCGGGGAGGGCAGGACGGCGTTCAAGGGCTTCGGGGTGAGCCGCACGCCGTACGAGGTGAGTCGCTTCACCTGTCACGCCTGTGAGAACGAATGCGACGTGCGCAAGGTGTCCATTTCAGGCGAATCCCGCGCGCTTTTCTACGGCGACCGGTGCGACCGGTATCAGCCGGCGGACAGGCGCGGCGGCGGCGAGGGCATCCCCGACCTCTTCGAGCAACGCCTGTCGCTGCTCACCGCGGGGTTCGAGGATCGCCTGGGGCCGGTTGAGAAGGGCGAACGCCCTGTGATCGGCATCCCGCGGGCGCTCATGGTCTTCTACCAGCAGTTCCCCTTCTGGAGGACCTTTTTCGAGGACCTGGGGTGTGACGTCGTACTCTCGCGTCCCACCGACCGGCCGCTCGTGACCACCGCGCTCGGGATGCTGGCCGCCGAGACCTGTTTCCCGGTTGAAGTCGTACACGGACACATCGACGATCTGCTCGCGCGAGGCGTGGAGCACATCTTCGTTCCTTTCGTCGTCGACAACGAGGCAGACGAGAACAACACGACGACGAACTACAACTGCCCCTGGATCCAGTCCTACCCGTTCATGATACGCGGTGCGATGAAGGGCAGTGACGATGAGTCGAAGCTCCTCCTGCCGACTCTGCACTTCCGGTACTCGCGCGAGCTGCTTGCGAAGAACCTCAGCGACTGTCTCGCCTCGCGGCTCGACGTGACCCCGCAGGCGGTCGGTCGTGCGGTGGACAGGGCGTTCCTGGCGCAGACGGAGTTCGAGCGCTCGGTGCGCCTCGCCGGCGAGGAGGTGATGGCGAACCTTCCCGAGGACAAGACACCGCTGGTGATCATTGGACGGCCGTACAATACCTGCGACCCGGAGCTCAATCTGGGCCTCGTGAAGAAGCTGATCCGTCACGACGTAGTGCCGATCCCGCTCGACTATCTGCCGCTCGATCTGGACGGTGTGTACCGCGACCACGAGGCGATGTACTGGCCGAACGGTCAGAAACTCATCGCCGCGGCGCGCTACGTCGCCTCCGACGATCGGCTGCATGCGGTCTACCTGACGAACTTCAGATGCGGTCCCGACTCGTTCATCATGCACTACGTCCGCGAAGAGATGCGGGGCAAGCCGTATCTGCTGCTCGAGGTAGACGAGCACAGCGCGGACGCCGGGATGATCACCCGGTGCGAGGCGTTCCTCGACAGCCTCAGGGCCGGCTCGCACGCGAGCGACCCGCCTGAGGAGACGACCGCCGAGGTCGCGCGGGTGACCGCGGCGCCGGCTCGGGACCGGACGCTCTACTTCCCGTACATGAACGATGGCGCGGTGCTTCTTGCCGCAGCGTGTCGCGGCTGCGGCATGGACGCACAGGTGCTTCCGCAACAGGACGAGCGGGATCTCGAGCTCGGGAGGAAGCACACGTCGTCGCGCGAATGCTTCCCCATGATCTGTACGACCGGCAGCATCCTCAAGGCGCTCGAAGACACGCGGGTCGATCCCGCCTCTTCGGCCTTCTTCATGCCGTCGCATGCCGGACCGTGCCGATTCGGTCAGTACCACACGTTCCAGCGGATCCTGCTCGAACGACTCGGCTACGGGGACGTGCAGATCGTCTCTCCAAGCAACAAGGATTCCTACGGCGGATTCTACCCCGGTCTTGGGGGGATCCGGTTCCGCGTGCTCATGTGGAAGGCACTCGTGGGCATTGATATTCTCGAGCGGTTGCGGCAGGAGAAACGCCCCTACGAGCGCGATCCCGGCTCGACCCAGCAGGTGTATGAGCGCTACCTCGCCGAGGCCGAACGGTCGATCGCGAACGGCGGACGGGATCTGAAGGAGGTGCTGCGTCAGGCGGGTGCCGCCTTCGCGGATATCCCGGTCGATGCCATGGCGGCGAAGCCGGTTGTTGCGATCGTCGGCGAGATCTTCATGCGGGACAACCCGTTCTGCAGCGGGTTCGTGCAGCGCAGGCTCGAGGACCTTGGTGCCGAGACGATCATGGCGCCGGTGCACGAGTGGATTTCGCTCTCGTCGCTGCGGTCAATCGAGGAGAGTGGCTGGCGGGGAGACCCGAAAGGCAAGCTGAAGGGCCGGCTGCAGCGCTTCATACAGGGGCGCATCAGCGCCGGTCTGTTCAACGCGCTCGACGGTATGCTCGACCACGAGCACGACATCCCGGTCGAGCAGATCCTCGAGCTCTGCGATCCGTACGTTCATCGCGACTATGTTGGCGACCCGCCGCTCGCGTTCGGGGCTGCAGCGGCGCTCGCGAAGACCGGCATCGCCGGTGTCGCGAATATCCTGCCGTTCACCTGCCTGCCCGGGACGATCGTCGCCTCCATCTCATCGGCGTTCCGGAAGGACCACGACGATCTGCCCTGGGTCGATATCGCCTACGACGGTCAGGCCGACACCGGCATTGAGACACGGCTGCAGGCATTCGTGCACCAGGCGACCGAATACGCCGATGCCCACGGACTCCTGAAGACGAGGGCGTAGGGCGCCACGGCTCACCCGACCGAGTCGCGGCTTTCCTTCAGCGCGTTGCCGAGCCTGTGGGTCATGGGGATGAACATTCCTGTCGTGCTCCGGTACTCTTCGTACTCGGCACCGAACTTCTCCACGAGCAGCGCCTCTTCGCGCGCCAGCCGCACCGTCATGAGCGTTGCGATGATTGCGGTCCCGCAACTCCCGACGACCCAGTTGCCGGAGACGAGGAAGGTTCCCATGAAGAGCAGGAGGTACGAGCTGTACATGGGGTGTCGAACGAGACGGTACGGTCCGGAGCGGACCAGCATGTGGTTCTCCCGGATGACCAGCGTGCTCGAGAAGCAGGTGCCGAGCTCGCGGTGAACGAGGTAGATGCCAAGGACTGCGGCGAAACCCAATCCCGCACCGGTGAGCCGCACGAATGCCGGTATGCGAACATACATCCAGCCGAACGCCGCGGGGGCGAAGACGTAGGCTCCCGTTGCAAAGAGGAGCGGAGCGCCAAGGACCAGGCGCAGAACGACCGGCAGCACGCCTTCCTTTCTCGCGAACCCGGTGTCTCGAATCGCTCCGGTCGTGATACGGAAGTAGACACGGATCGCGGTGAGCGAGGTGAAGATCGTGATGAACAGCACACGGAACAGAGTTGCGAGATTCATTGCGTCTGAAACCCCCGGGTGGGCAGTATAATGCACGGCGACGGTGCTGAGAACCATGTCCCGACGGCTTGACGCATGGACCGCAGCGCTGTCATCCTGTCGCATCACCTGATGGAAGGATCGTATGGACATGCATGTGCCGCCTTCGGAACGAACGTACCTTCGAAAGCTCGCTGCAAAGCAGGCGGAGATCGCTGCGCTCCCCGTCATGGAGGAGCGTCGGGCGCGTTGGACCGCGCTGAACGACGGCGACCGCACGGTACCGCCGCCGGTCGTTGTAGAGACGTGGACGTTTGACCGCGACTTTCTGCCCGAGCGGGTGTTCGCCTGCTCGTCCGCCGCAGGGAGGCGAGTCGAGCGGCAGCTTCTTTCGAACATCCGAAACCACGAGCTCATCAACGACGACAAGGTGATCCCCGGTGACTTCACCTACGGTTGGGTAGTGGACGTTGACAAGTGGGGCGTCGAGATCCCCAGGAGGGTCGTGCGAGACGGGCAGGGAGAAGAGCTCGGATTCGAGCAGGAACATCCGATCAGGGACATAGATGCCGACTTCGAAAAGCTCGCGCCCCCGGTCTGCACGGTAGACCGGGCCGCGACGTCCGCATACGCTGCCTTCCTCGAGGATCTGCTCGGTGATGTTCTGCCGCTGCGACTCGTAACCGGGCACGTTGGTGATACGATGCTCACCCAGGCGATGGTGACGCTGATGGGTATGGAAGCGTACTTCATGGCCATGTACGACAATCCGGACGGGGTCCACCGGCTGATGGGGTATCTGCGTGACAGCGCACTCACCGTTATGCGCTGGGCGGAGTCTGAAGGCCTGCTGCGAGTGAACAACGGCAACGAGGCGAGCTTCGGGTCGAGCTACAACTTCACGACGAAGCTGCCCGCCCCCGGGTACGAAGCTCCGGCTGCACGTCTGTGCGACATCTTTGGTTCATCGAACAGCCAGGAGACCGTGGGAGTGGCGCCTGCCATGTTCCACGAGTTCTGCTATCCCTACTACCGCGACGTGTGCGAACCGTTCGGCCTGCTGTACTGGGGCTGCTGCGAACCGGCCGACCCTTTCTGGGACGACCTGAGCCGGCTCCCCCATCTGAAGAAGGTGAGCATATCGCGCTGGGCAAACGAGGGCTTCATGGGAGAGGCGCTTCGCGGGACCGATGTGATCTACTCGCGCAAACCGAACCCGAACCTCCTTGGCGTCGACGTCAGGCTTGACGAGGATGCATGGGCGTCCGAGATCCGGACCACGCTCGAGGCGACGCAGGACGTTGGAGTCGAGTTCATCGTCCGCGACGTCTACACCGTCCATGGGGACCTGGGGAAGCCACGGCGCGCGGTGGAGATCGCGCGCGACCAGATCAGCCGGTACCGCGGTACGGCGTGAGCGGGTAGCTCGCGTACCGTCTGAACGCGTCGTACTGCCGCTGCGCCTGCTCGACCGTCATGCCGATTGACTCCGGCTGCTGGTACGCCTTGACCATGAAGCCGCCGCCGTAGTTCCCCAGATGCCAGACCTGGCGGTGCGCCTCGTCCTCAATCGCGTCCAGATCGCCGCTCCCCATCGTTGTCTGAATGTCGACGGGGTTCCAGAAGCAGATCTTTCCTCCGTAGTGCGCGCCAAGCCACTCGATTCCCATGAGGGTGGGCTGGTCAAGCTGCAGCACGTCACAGCCGGCCTCGACGAACATGTCCATGTACTCGCGCACCTGTCCGCAACAGTGGTGCAGAAAGTGCATGCCGTGCTCGTGCAGGAGATCGATCGTCGCCTTGTATCGCGGGTAGTAGAGCTCGCGGAACGTCGCGGGGCTGACGAGCGGCCGGTCGTTCGTTCCCATGTCGTCGTAGGTGATCACCGCGTCCACGCCTGCCGCCGCGTAGCGTCTGATCATGGACGCGCTGGTGTCGACGATTCGGTCGAGCAGCCGCGCGAGGTTCTCCTGCTCGGCCGCGTTGTCGATGAACCAGTTCTCCATCCCGCGAAGGTCCATGGGGAGAAGCATCAGGCTCCCGATCGCACCGTAGACGTAGCGGCCTTCCGAGTGCGCTCTGTCAACCGCGTCCTGAAGGTGCGCCCATCGCCATGGCGCTTCGAAGTCCGGGAAGTCGTAGGTGTCGAGCAGATGCCATCCTTCCGCGAGCGGGAACCCCACCGCCTCGCCTAGCTGAGTCGTGAGCGTCCTGCGCCGCACGCCCCACTCGGTGACCCATTCCTTCTGCCCCGGCCTGGGATCGTACGTCGGATCGGATGCATAGCTCACTCCCGCGAAGTCCGTCTCATCCCAGACTCTGCCGTGCAGCGGGTCGACGCGGAAGTGCAGTCCGATCCGCGGCGGGTCCCGGAACTCGATACATCGCTTCACGATCTCACGCGGTGTCACGACCTGCTCTTCCTCCATGCCCCTGAAGGCCCGGACTATACGGTCTTGTACGTCGTGACTACCGTGTTCGAGATCTGGCCGCCGTACTGGCTGCGGTAGCGGTCGAGCTTCTCTCGCACCGGTTCAATCTTCTCGTCGTCTATCTCGAGCTCGAGGCAGAAGTGTGGTGCATCGCCGGCGACCTTGCGCATCAGTTTGACCGACTGCACGCCGTCTATACCACCCATGCCGCCTATCTCGCCCTTGATCTCGTAGTCCATCGCGTACGAGTCGAACTGCACCAGAATCTTCATCGCCATCCTCCATAATCGGTGGTTCGACCATACGACAAAGGCAGCGATGCCGCAACCGACAAAAGGCGGGCCGCTGCGCTTCGGCGGTTTCAACCACGGCGTCGCATGTGCTACAATCCGGCCCTAGACCGCAGAGAAAGGAAAACCATGACGATCAACCTCTCAGACACGACCGAGCAGATGGGCGCCGCGGCCGCGGCGGCCGGCGCCGATGCGATCCGCAGCGCGATTGCCGAGCGCGGCGAGGCGACCATCATCCTCGCAACCGGCGCAAGTCAGTTCACCATGCTCGAGCGACTCCTGGAGTCCGACCTCGACTGGTCCAGGGTGACGGGTTTCCACCTTGACGAATACGTCGGGGTAGACGCCGACCATCCGGCGAGCTTTCGCAGATATCTTCGCGAGCGATTCGTCGAGCGGCTTGCAGAGAAGGGGCCGGGGCCCGGCATCGGGCATTTCGAGTACGTGAACGGGAGCGCGGATGATCCGGAGGAAGAGTGCCGACGGCTCTCCGGGGTGATCTCCGCGCGAACCGTGGATGTCGCCTTCGTCGGAATCGGAGAGAATGCCCACCTCGCCTTCAACGATCCTCCCGCGGACTTTGAGACCGACGTGCCGTATCTGGTCGTCGAGCTCGATGAGGCGTGCCGGCGCCAGCAGATGGGCGAGGGCTGGTTTGCGTCGCTCGACGAGGTGCCGACCAGGGCGATATCGATGAGCTGCCGCGAGATCCTGCGGTCAGCCCGGATCATCTGCACCGTGCCCGATGAGCGCAAGAGTCGGGCGGTTGCCTGCGCGGTGGAGGGACCGGTGAGCCCGGAGTGCCCCGCCTCGATCCTCCAGACGCACGATGCGTGCACGCTCTTCCTCGACCGGCCGGCCGCGTCGAGGCTCTCGAAGACCGTGACGGGCTGATGGGCTCGCCGCGCATTCCCGGGTTCATCGACCTGCAGGTCAATGGAACTCACGGCATCGACTTCTCGGCCGACGGTCTGACCACTGACACGTGTCTTCGGGCATTCGACCTGATACGGGACTCGGGCACTGCGGTGTTCACGCCCACCATCATCACCGCACCCGGCGATCGACTGATCCGCAATCTCGAGACCGTGGCCGCGGCGGCCGCCGCCTACGACGATCCGCGGGCGGTTGCAGGTGTCCATCTCGAGGGACCCTTTCTCGATCCCACTCCGGGCGCGATTGGCGCGCACAATCCCGAGTGGGTGGTGGCTCCTGATATCGCGTTGTTCGGTCGACTGTGGGATGCCGCCCGGGGGACGATCCGTATCCTGACGGTATCAGCGGGGGTCCACGGCGTAGAGGAACTGATCGCCGGCGCGGCGGCCAAAGGGGTCGTGGTCTCGCTCGGTCATCAGATGGCCGGCTACGAGGCTGTGCGCCGAGCCGCGGATGCGGGCGCGACGCTGCTCACCCACCTTGGGAACGGCCTGCCCCACGACGTCAACCGGCACGAGAACCCCCTGCTCGCCGGGCTTGCAGAGGAGCGGCTGATGGCTACGCTCATCACGGACGGCCACCATCTTCCTGCCGATCTGGTCCGCCTGATTCTGCGGGTCAAGGGGGTCCAACGGACGATCGTGGTGAGTGACGCCGCCCCGGTTGCCGGCTTGCCTCCCGGGCGGCATGACACGTTCGGAAGCGAGGTTGAGGTCACCGCTGACGGGCTTGTCGTGAACCCCGAGACGAGGTACCTCGCCGGGTCGGGGAAAACCATGCGTGAGTGCATGAACTGGCTTGCCGGACTCGGTGACCTCTCGTACGACGACCTGGTCACGATGGGCGTACGGAACCCGGCTCGGGTGCTCGGGATCGACCCGCTCCAGATGAGTGGGCCCACGCTCCGTTACGACGAGACCGCGAGGCGATTCGTCTCCGGGTAAACTCGCGCACCAGCCGGACGTCTCGCCGCGACGGTGCGCGCCCGCCGAAGGAGACCGCGAGGATCACCTGCGCCACGCGATTCGCGCCGTTGTCCGCCCGGTGCGCCCACCTGGTCCACCCAAGGCGTTCGGGTCGTGGGTACCCGGCTCGAACGCTGCGGGCACGCAGCTTCTTTACCGCACTCCGGAACCGGGCGGCATCGCCGGCCGGGCGCAGGAGCCGCCTGCCATAGACCGCGGCGAGGGCGATCACCGGGAGCGCGACCAGCCAGGCTGGAATCCACGGCGGCAAATCGGGAAGCGATACGGCGAAGCCCGACTCGGTCTGGGTTTCCGTCGAACCGGTCTGCATGACCTGCTGGAGCTGCTGAACCGTGCGGCCCTCGTCCCGAATAGACTCCCAGCGGTCGAAGAAGAGATTCTCGTAGCCGTACGGTTGCATGGGAGGGGTGGCCTCTACGGTTCGCCAGCCGTGCTCGGGCAGCCACACTTCCGGCCACGCGTGTGAGCTGTAACCGGTGACGATCACGTCCGGCGTCAGCGCGATGTCGAACTCCCCGATTCCGTCTATCTCCGCGAGCACATCATCGATCTGTGGTGGTTGTACGAGAAACCCGGTGACGTATCGCGTCGGGATACCTTGCAGTCGTGTGATCACGGTGAAGGCGGTAGCGAACTGGACGCAGTACCCGCGCCTGTGGTCGAAGAGGAAGGCTGTGAGGAAGTCGGATCGGTCCTGAGGCCGGGGAGGCTCGAGCGTGTACTCGAACTCGCCGCGCAGAAAGCGCAGTGTGTTGAGGATGCTCTCGGAAGGGGTCGGCCCCTTCAGGCGCTCTGCGAGCTCCCGGATCTCCGTTGCTGTGTCCGGTGCAACATCGAGGTAGATGGAAGCCGGTGTATCCTCTGGAACCGCGACCGGTTGCCGGTAGAGGGTAATCACCTCGTGGTGGAGCAGTGGCTCGCGCAGGGCATACCCGATGTCCTCGCCCGGGCGCTCGAAGACCAGGCGGTCACGGTCTCGTACGCTGACGGCGTGCGTGTCGAGCGTGTGAGGAATGGCAGGGTAGAAGTCCGTGAGGACCACTATCTGCGTCCGTTCGATCCCTTCCTCTGAGGAGTCCGGGAGGCGCGCGGAGGCCGGTCTCAGCGAAACACGGTTGTCCGGCTCACGCGCGCGGGCCTGCTGCGACTCCGGAGCAGCAGACAGTACTGCGTCGGACACCTGCCAGGATGATCCGGTGAACACGTGGAAGACCTCGGTGCGCAGATAGACGGGCGCATGCCTTTCGGTCGTCACGCGGAAGATCCCGCGGTTCGAGAGGACCGGGCTCGCGGACACCTCCTCCACCGGCAGACGGTACCCGTAGCCGGGAACGTCGTACATGATGGGGAACTCGGGCAGCGCGGAGACCACGATTCGGCGAAATCGGGGGCTCAGAACGCGATCGACGAGGCGGCTCCCGCGTGGCGATGTGGCGGCACTCAACCCCATGGCCATTGCCGCGGTGAACGCGAGCAGCACCGCCGCATGGACGGTGGCCCGGCGAGAATCGGCGAATCTTCGCCGCTGTGACGGTGCAGCAATCAACAACAGCAGGAGCGCGGCAACGAGCACGACGAGCGACTCAGTTCGCTGGAACAGCGGGATAGAGAGGAACGCGAGCCACGCCGCGTACGCCGCGGACGCAGTGACTGGCCTTCGTCTGACGTAGCCGCCGAAGAGCGCCGAGCCGAATCCCACGAGCATGACGAAGATGAACGAAACCGCGCCTCGTGCGACGCCGGAAAGGACGAGCTCCATCCACAGCAGATAGGCGGACAGCGGGATAATGACCATCGCAGCAGGGAGGATGAGGCCGGCGAGCGTCGTCAGTGCGGCGACGACCCCCTTTGCGATCTGCCGCAAGGGGGACGCCATGCCGGGAATGTGGGCAATCAGCAGCGCGACCGCCGCGGCCCAGAGGGTCACGACGAGGATAGGGCCGGTTGCCTGCAGCAGGAGGTGAGTGACGAGTGGCGGTGCGACCGCGATGCCGACGGGTACCAGCAGGTGAAGAGTCAGTAACTTGATTCTTGCCATTGAGCAAGCTCCTGGATCATTGCGTCCGCCGAGTCGACGGTGAGGAGAACGCCGGCCGTGTCGGTGACCGCGCGGCGACGGTCCTGCGCCGCGGAGCGATCGCCGGAGCGCAGTGCCGACGTCACGAGGATCGCGGCGACCTGAGCCGTCCTTCCGTCGCTGCGTTCCACGAGATCGATCACACCGGGGTCGAGGCGGTGGGTCACGAAGACGACCGCTCCGTCCCCGAAGGCGGGGTCGACCCGGTGATAGTCGTACAGCGAGGCCGGAGAGAGTGTCGAGTCGAACTCGAGCGATACCATCGATGCATGAAATCGCGAGAACCCGACGTGGTCCCCCGCAGCCAATCTCTCGAGTCCGCCGCCTATCACCAGGGTCACCGGAATTCCGCGCGTAATGTAGTACCGTGTCAGCGCAACGCTCGCCTCGATGACCGAGTCCTCCACGTCCAGCTCCACATCTCCTCCGGCACCAACCGGACGAGTGTCCATGCAGAGCGTGACCGCCGGTTCGGCCGCCGAGTCGTATTCGCGCACGAGCGGCTCGCCGATCAGCGCGAGGGTCCGCCAGGAGACGTGCCGTGCGTCGTCACCGTCCTGATAGGTCCGCAGGCCGCGGAAGAGCGAGAAATCGACGTCTCCGCTGCGCGACGGCGTGTCTGCAATCGTGCGCTCGTTCCCGTAGTTCGACGGCGCTGCCGGCAGATCCAGTATACGGGGGTAGAGCAGGAAGGTGCGGTCCGAAACCGGCAGCGAGAACCCGATGAGCCCGAATACGTCCCAGACCGTCATCCGGGCGAGTCCGACCGTGTAGACGCCGCGGTAGGTACAGGGCACCTGATGCTCGATGGTACGGGTCTCACGTGACCAGAGGTAGATGCTGCGGCGCTCTGTTCCGCGTCTGGCCAGCCCGAGGTGGAAGTCCGCATGGATGGGCGCGGAGGGCAGGCGAGAGAGATTGGTCAGTCTCAGGGTGTACCCGATCGTCTCCCCCTTGGACGGAAGCTCGTTCACGAACTCCTGCCGGATGAGCAGATGCGTGCGGGTGGACCGCGCCTGGATGATCGAGAGGATTGGGAGTAACAGGAGCGTGTACCAGACGAAGAGCAGCACGCCGCCCAGGTAGACGCCGGCCAGGTACGATACGGCGAGTGCGAAGGTATACAGACCAACTCGCGACGGCGCGAGCAGGACCGTTCGCTTTGGCTGCGACCTGTCAGGTGCTCTCTTGTGCAGATCCGTCATTCATCCTGACTCCCCTTCTCACAATATGCCACTCGATCGGAGAATCGTGTACCCAAATCTGGACGCACGGGTACCGCCCTGATACCATCGCACAATGCAAGGTCGACTCCACCTGCCCCAAGCATACCACGAGATTCTCTCGCCGCGGGAAACCGAACGGGCGATTCTGAAGATCAAGGATGCCTTTCAGACAAATCTCGCCTACGAGCTCAACCTCACGCGCGTGACCGCGCCGCTGTTCGTGGAAACCGGCACCGGCGTGAACGATGACCTCAACGGCGTCGAACGGCCGGTCACCTTTGAGATGCCCGGGGTAGATAACCGACGGGCCGAGATCGTGCAGTCGCTCGCGAAATGGAAGCGGCTTGTACTGGCCGATCTCGGGTTCAGACCAGGTGAGGGGCTCTACACCGACATGAACGCCATCCGGCCCGATGAGGTGCCGGACAGCACGCACTCGCTCTACGTCGACCAATGGGACTGGGAGGCGGTGGTCAACCCCCAAGACCGATCGGTCGAGTATCTCGTGGAGACGGCGGAACGAGTGTACGACATCGTCAGACGTACCGAACGGTACATCTGTCACGAGTACGAGGACCTCTCACCCTCTCTGCCGGCCCGGATGACCGTGGTCCACAGCCAGGAGCTGCTCGACGCCTATCCGACGCTCACCCCCCGCGAGCGGGAGCGCGAGGCCGTCCGGGAGCACGGCGCGATCTTCGTCGTCGGGATTGGAGGCCGGCTTTCAGACGGCTCGATTCACGACGGAAGGGCGCCCGACTACGACGACTGGGTCACGCAGACCGCGCCGGGCAGGCGCGGTCTGAACGGCGACATCGTGGTCCTCAATCCCGTGCTTGACGATGCGTTCGAGCTCTCGTCGATGGGGGTCCGGGTCGTGCCGGAGACGCTGCGCCGACAGCTCGAGCTCTGCGGCGCAACCGAGCGGATGGGACTCGACTTCCACAGACGGTTGATGAGCGGCGAGCTGCCCGCCTCGATCGGTGGCGGCATCGGCCAGTCGCGCCTGTGCATGCTCTACCTCAAGAAGGCTCACATAGGCGAGATACAGGCAAGTATCTGGCCCGCCGAGATGCGTTCGGCGTGCGGGCAGCACGGGATCAACCTCCTGTGAGTGCCGTGCGACTCGGACTGCTCGCGGTCAGCGTCCTCGCGCTTGGAGGATGCCGGAACACGTTCGTCTACTACCCGACCCGTGCCGGCGAATCCGAGCTTGTTGATGCCGCAGCGCAGCTCGGTCTCGTGCCGTGGACCGACGGCGATGGGGGCCGCATAGGGTGGCGCCGCCCGGACCGTGAGGCGGCGGCTCATCGCATCGTGCTGTTTCACGGGAACGCCGGGCACAGCCTGCACCGGGAGGCGATACTGACCGGGCTCGAGTCGGTGATCGATCCCGCCTCGTCGGCGCGTCAGTTCACGTCGCGCGTCTGGGACGTCCACCTGTTCGAGTACCCGGGGTTCGGATCGCGACCCGGCCGTCCGAGCGAGGAGACGATCGTTCCAGCCGCGGTGGCCGCAGTGGACGTCCTCCTCGCCGAGGACCCCGATCGCCCCGTCTACCTCGCCGGCGAGTCGCTCGGAACCGGCGTAGCCTCACAGGTCGCGGCCGCACGGCCGCAAGGGGTTCCCGGCATCATGCTCATCACTCCGTTCACGAACGTCGTCGATGTGGGAGCCGCCACCTTCCCGAGGTTCCTCGTCCGCGGTGTGCTGACCGACCGGTACGACAGCGAGAGCGCACTCGAACGCTACGACGGGCGGGTGGGCGTCCTCGTCGCGGGTCGCGATGAGGTTGTGCCGGCCGAGCTCGGCCTGCGCCTCTACGAGGGGTACGCAGGGCCCGGACGCCTGTGGGTGCAGGAGGAAGCGGGGCACAACACGCTCGACTATTCGACCGGCTCTCCATGGTTGCAGGAGATGACGGGCTTTCTCGTCGGTCGGTAGCTGCGTGATCACTCCATGTAGTGACACCCGATCGATCCCGGGTTCGCCAACGCGTCGCCGACGACCGTCGATGCCGTCAGTACGCTGTTGCGCAACTCCACGATCTGGCGGGTGAGGATGGCGCTTCGGTAGAACTGCTCGATCCGGTGACTCAGGTAGTCAAGGTCGGCCATTGCGCGCATCAGGCGCTTTCCGTTGCGGATGATGCCGGCGTAGTTCCACATCGTCGACTGGATCGTGCGCAGGTCCTGGCGAACGAGCACCGGGTCGAACTCCTCCGGCGCGCTGGGCTCTACCCAGTCGGGTATGCTTTCGATCAACCGTCTGTCGACATCCAAAAGGTCGGTGGCCACGTTCCGCCCGCAGCGGACGCCCCAGAGCAATCCTTCGAGCAGAGAAATCGAAGCGAGACGGTTCGCGCCGTGGAGGCCGGTGCAGGCGGTTTCTCCGGCGGCGAGCAACCCGGCGATCGACGTGTTGCCGTCGAGGTCAACCTTGACTCCCCCGCAGAAATAGTGTGCGGCCGGAACGACCGGGATGGGCTCACGCCGGATGTCGATTCCGAGCGACCTGCAGTGTTCGAAGATGCTCGGGAACCGGTGCGCGAGGTCGACGTCGATGTTCGTCGCGTCAAGCAGGACGTACTCACTGTCCTCGCGCTCCATCTCCCGGTATATGGCGCGCGCGACTTCGTCGCGCGGTCCAAGCTCACCGTCGGCATGGTAGCGGCTCATGAATCGGTCGCCACCGTGGTTGATCAGCCGAGCGCCCTCGCCGCGCAACGCCTCGGTGATCAGGAACCGCTGCGAATCGCGATGGTAGAGGATCGTCGGGTGGAACTGCACGAATCGCGCGTCGATGATCTCCGCCCCTATTCGCCGTGCCATCGCGATACCGTCGCCGGTGGCCCCTTCCGGGTTTGACGTATGGCGGAAGAGGTTCCCTATCCCGCCGGTTGCGAGAACCACTGTCCGGGCGAAGATCGTCCGCACCCGGGACGCTGTCTCGTCAAGAGCATAGACGCCGAGTACCCGGGTTCGACGGTAGCGCTCCTGGACGTCGGTCGAGTTGTGGGTGTTCGTGATCAGATCGATGGCAGTGTGCCCGGTGAGCAATGTGATGCCCTTCGTCTCCGACAGATACGCGAGCAGCGCCCGCTGTATCGCCGCGCCGGTGGCGTCGGTTGCGTAGTAGATGCGGCGCACCGAGTGGGCCGCTTCGCGGGCAAGAGCAAGGCTTCCGTCCGCCTCCCGGGTAAAGGGGACCGCGACACGCTCGGCAAGAAACGCGTCGACAAGGCCCGGACCCTCACGCACGAGGACGCCAATCGCCTCTTCGAAGTTCATGGACGCCCCGGCGTACCTGATGTCCGCGGCGAGCTGCTCCGGGGAGTCTTCCGGACCGGTCCCGACGATTCCGCCCTGCGCCCAGCCGGTATTCGAGTGGAAGGCGTCGGTTTCCTTGGACAACAGGCCGACGTTCAGTCCGTTGTCCGCAGCGGTGATCGCTGCCGAGATCCCGGAAATTCCTGTGCCCACAATAAGGAGGTCGAACTCAGCGCGGTCCGCGGCGCGCGCTCGTGCAGGCGCCATCTACGGGACCATCCTCGTCTGCAGCGAAAAGTCGAATGAGCGCACCGAATGCGTGAGGCCCCCAACGGAGATCGCGTCCACGCCGGTCGCGCTGACCTCCCGGATACGCTCGAGCCTCATGTTGCCCGACGCCTCGAGCATCGGCGTACCGGCGCACAGCCGCACCGCCTCGCGCATCGTTTCCGTCGCCATGTTGTCGAGCATGATCACGTCAACGCCCTGCTCCTTCGCCTCCCGTACCTCATCGAGCGTGCGGCACTCGACCTCTATCCGGTACGTGGAGCCCCACTTTGCCCTGACTTTTTCTACGGCGGCGGTGATGGACCCGGCGCGATCGATGTGGTTGTCCTTCAGCAGGACCATGTCGTACAGGCCCGTGCGGTGGTTCCTGGCGCCACCCACGGCGGTGGCGTACTTTGAGAGCGCCCGGAACCCGGGCAGCGTCTTGCGGGTGTCGAGGATAACCGCGTGGCCGCCCTTTGCCGCCTCATCGACGTACTCCGCGGCGGCGGTCGCAATACCGGAGAGGAAGCCAAGAAAGTTGAGCGCCACACGCTCGCCGGAGAGGATGGAGATCGCGCTGCCGTGCAGATCCGCGACATCGTCTCCTGGTTCGAGCCGCGCGCCTTCATCCCGGTGGAAGGTGATCGTCGTCTGCGGGTCGATGGACGTGAAGACTGCGGCGAACGGTGCGCTGCCGGCGAGCACACCGGTGTCCTTGCTGACGAGTCGGGCCGCCAGGTCTTCGTTGGTGAACACGCCTGCGGAGGTGATGTCGCCGGTCTCCCCCAGATCCTCGGCGAGCGAGAGGTCGATCAGCGGCTGGTAGTCGGCTTGCTGCATGGCGTATAGTACGACATTTCGCTTGACCGCCTCAATCGCAATTCGTACGCTCTTGCATCATGCAGTCCGAAACCAGGGCGCTGTACGAGCGTCTGAAGTCCAGGCTCGGGAACATCGTTCCCGACTTCGAGCTCGAGATCAAGGCTGACCTGGCGCGCCGCGTCAACGAGCTCAAACGAGAGCGCAACGCCGTGATCCTTGGTCACAACTACATGGAGCCGGCGCTGTTCCACTCCATTCCCGACTTCACCGGGGACTCGCTCGAGCTGTGCCGGAAAGCGGCTGCGACGGACAAAGACATCATCGTATTCTGTGGTGTGCGGTTCATGGCTGAGACGGCCAAGATCCTGAATCCGGGGAAGACGGTCCTCATCCCCTCGCCGAAGGCCGGCTGCTCGCTCGCGGAGAGCATTACCGCGGCCGATGTTCGCGCTCTTCGCGAGAAGTTCCCCGGGGTGCCGGTGGTGACCTATGTGAACACCTATGCAGACGTCAAGGCTGAGAGCGACATCTGTTGCACCTCCGGCAACGCGGCGAAGGTCGTGGAGAGCCTTGATTCGGACCGGGTCATCTTTCTGCCGGATGAGTACCTCGCGGGAAACGTCGCGAAGGAGACCGGGAAGCGGATCATCTTTCCGAGCAGGAAGCCTCGCCCGGCCTCGGCTCCCGGGGAGAACGGAGTCGAATACGAGATGATCGGCTGGCATGGACGGTGCGAGGTCCACGAGCAGTTCACCGTCGAGGACATTGAGCGGATACGCAGGCAGCTTCCCGACGTGGTGGTTCTCGCGCATCCCGAGTGCAGTCCCGAAGTGGTCGCCGCCTCCGACTTTTCGGGGAGCACCTCCGAGATGGTGCGGTACGTTCGCGAGGTCGATGCGGCGCGCTACCTGCTCCTTACCGAGTGCTCGATGGGCGACAATATCGCCGCCGAGAATCCGAATCGCGAGATGGTCCGCCTCTGCAGCATTCGCTGTCCGCACATGAACGAGATAACGCTCGAAGATACCCTCGCGTCGCTCGAGCAGACCCGCTACGTCGTGGATCTCGACGAGGATCTGCGGCTTCGCGCGCTCGAATCGGTTGAGCGGATGATCGCGATCGGGTAGGAGTCGCCCGGGGACCTTCAGCGCACGAGCTTCAGCACCGGAACGACCCGCGGCTGATTCGGAGCCGGTACATCAATACGCAGGCCGCCGTCCGTCCGCTCGCAGGTGGCCTTTGGTTCTCCAAGGAGCTCCACCGCCCGTATCGCTTCGAGCGGCGCGTCCACGAGGGTGAACCGTGTTTCTGAGGTGGTGGCCATGACTGCGGCGTAGGTCGCCTCGTCGGTCCGGGTGAACCGTACCTCGTGCCCCTCTCGGGTGCACCCGGCCGCCTGCGACCAGGGACTCGTGGCGTAGATCGCCTCGCCGTTTCGCCTGAGCCAGGCGCCGAGCTCTTCAAGAGGCCGACGCTGCATCTCCGGGATCGTCCCGTCCGCCATAGGTCCCACGTTCAGCAGCAGGTTCCCGTTCTTGCTCACCGTGTCCACGAGCGA
>SKZO01000292.1 GCA_007127335.1 Spirochaetales bacterium
GGAGCAGATCGGGCTGCACGTCGGTGGCGAGCTTCTTCAGCTCGGATATGAAGTCGGTCCGGATGCAGGCGCAGAAGATGCTCCCGCGGTTGAGCTCGATCTTGTGGTAGCCGCCGAGCGACGAGACGGCGTCCGGCACGAGCTCGCCGTCGATTCCTATGGAGGCGAACTCGTTGATGAGGACGGCGAGCGTATGCGTTGATTCGCCCCAGGTCGACGTCAGGTGCGCGATGAGGCGGTTGATCGTCGTTGTCTTGCCCGCACCCAGGAAGCCGGTCACAAGCACCGTGGGGATCGCGTCTTTCACGAGAGGAGTTTGATCCATTCCTTCACCACGTCCTTCTCCACGACCTTGCCAAAGCTGCGCAGCTCCTTCTTCACCGAGATGACCGCCGGCAGCTGGTGTACCCCGTGCTCGGAGATATCCGACTGCGAGGTGACCCGCTCAACGAAGACGTCGCTCCCGAGCTCGCGCTGCGCACGCGTGATGTTCTCAAGAAGCTGCTCGGCCTCAGCGGATCCGTCGTCGAGCACGATGAGCTTGGTGTCGTGCTTCTTGATGCGCGCGCGCTCGATCATCCGCCGGTATATGGCTGCGATCAGGTCCTGCCGGCGGGGAATCTGGCTCACGAAGGTCACCTTGCCGTCTATACAGATCGTGGGGACCTTCTCCACGTTGAGCGACATCATGAGCTCGATCGCCTCGCGCGACTTGATCTTGTGCTCCTTCCACTCGACGACACCCTCGAATTCCGGGGCGATTTCCTTCACGCTCTCCACCATGTACTGACAGGGACTGCACGACTCGGAGTCGAGGGTGATGACGTCCACCTTGATCCTGTTCGAGCCGGTGAAGTCGCCGTACTCCGAGAGGTCGAGATCGGAGGTGGCCTTCTCCTCCGTGCCTATCAGCTCGGTGGCGACCTGGAGCTTATACTCGTCGCGCACCATCTCCGAGACCGCGATGATGTTTTCGGGCGGTACGTGGTAGGGGATGTCGCATCCGGGCGCGAGGATGAAGCCCTTCTGGCCGCCGATGGCGATACACTCGGCCGCATGCCGGGTGTTCTCCTGAACGTCGCCAAAGAGCATGACGGTGGTGAGCTTCATGTTCCCACCAAAGGAGACACCGTGCTTTGCGGTCGTATCCTTGACGTAGTCGAGCGGGATGTTTTCGTCTATTGAGATATTGTCCGGACCGCAGGCGCACATGTTCTCTATGTTCTTCTGCGCGTGGCCGCAGACGAAGAACGACGACCTGCGTCCCTGGTCTCTGATGGAGGCGAACACCTCCGAGATGTGTTCGGTGACGAAGGAAGAAAAGTCTTTGGGGCTGATCTGGCTCGTCATGGGGTCGACGACGGCGACGATGTCGCACCCGTTCCTGATGTAGTACGAGGCCATCGTCCTGGCGATGTTCGTGCACCAGGTCATGACCTCGTTGACGTACTCCGGACGGTCGTACATCGCCATGAAGATCTCGGGGCCCATCAGGTGAAGCCCGAGTGTGAACGGCCCGGTGATAAGGCCGTAGAGCGCGATATCAGGGAACTGGTCGCGCAGCCGGCGCGTGACCTCCATCGCCATGGGCACTCGCCCGCTCTCCTCGTCGAGCGGCGGCAGATCCGCGAGCGTGGCGTCTCCCATCAGCGGATGGCTCGAGACCGCCGGCGGGTTGTCGTCCGACCACACGAGTGTGCTTCCGAGCACCTGCGCCTCAATCTGGAGGTCGAAGATCACCGGGACGCCGTCCGGCCGGTAGAGCTCGATGGCCTTCGTCATACCTGCGACGATGTTGTCCGCGCTCTTCAGATACTCCTGGGCGCTCATATCGAGAAGTGAGGCCGCGTGGACGCCGACGAAGGGTACGTAGGGGGTCCGCTCGGTCGTCTCGTTCTCCATAGCCGCGAGCACGAGTTCTTTGCCGGTCATTCATGCCTCCTGCAATCTCCTGCAAGGTAGCCGGGCCAGGCATCGGTTACCTATGACTTTTATGTGACCCCTACAAGAAACGTGTGATCTGGCCGGGCTTTGGTGGAAGGCGCAGATCAGGTACAATGCTCACCGGCGGGAGGCGATATGGGTGGTGGAACGATGCAGGCGGCCGTGCTGCACGCGGCCGGCGATCTCAGAGTAGAAGAGGTAGTGCGGCCGGAGCCCCGCGAGGGCGAGGTGCTCGTCCGGATCAGGGCGAACGGGCTCTGCGGCTCGGACATCCACTTCTACGAGGCGGGGCGGCTCGGGCCCTTCGTGGTCGACCGCCCCTACATCCCGGGGCACGAGGCGGTCGGGGTCGTGGAGACTAGGGGTCCCGCATCGCCTCCGGCCGGCGCGACGGCGCCGGCTCCCGGCGCCAGGGTCGCGATCGAGCCCGGTATCCCGTGCCGCAGGTGCCGTTTCTGCAAGGAGGGCCGCTACAACCTGTGTACCAGTGTGCGATTCCTCTCCGCACCGCCCGAGAACGGAACGTTCGCCGAGTACGCGGCGCTTGCCGCGGACTTCTGTCACGTCGTCCCGGACGCGCTCTCAGACGAGGAGGCGACGCTCGTCGAGCCGGTGAGCGTGGGCGTGCACGCGTGTAACCGCGCGGCGATACGGCCGGGAGAGCCCTTCGCCGTCGTGGGGGCCGGACCGATCGGGCTGATCACGATGCTCGCGGGGTACGCCTACGGCGCGGGGCCGGCGACCGTCGTGGATATCGCGGCGAACCGCCGCGCGAAGGCGGTCGAGCTTGGCGCAGCACACGCCGTAGACGGCTCGACGGCGGACGAGGCGGTCGCCGAGGTGATGGCGCTGACGCAGGGCGAGGGGGTGCCGTTTGTCTTTGACACGAGTGGGGCGTCCGCCGGTTGTGCGCTCGCGCCGGGGATCGCTCGCCGCGGCGGCGTGGTGACCCTCGTCGGCTGGCCCGAGGTTGCAGCCTTTCCCTTCCCGGTGGAGGAGGTGATCGAGAAGGAGCTCGACATCCGGGGGATCAACCGCTACTGCAACACGTACCCTACGGCGCTGCGGCTGATGGAGAGCCGGAAGCTCGACGTGCGA
>SKZO01000319.1 GCA_007127335.1 Spirochaetales bacterium
GATTCGCCCGTCGAGCACCCCTTCGGCGAACTCGCCGAACCGCTCTCGCTGCGCTTCGTAGAACTCGCGCAGATTGCGCCCTTCGCGGACGACCGGCCCGTTCAGCTCACCGCGACACAGATGGTGAAGCACCATTCTGCCCTCGCCGGTGTTCATGAGCTCGCCCCCCAGGATCATGCGGTATTTCCCGATCAGCTGTTGCTCGTCCGCGAGCGTCTGCAGGCGCGCGATGATCGGGGCCGATACCTGCTTCGCCGCGTAGTTGTACGTGAGGCGCTCGCCCGCGCCAAGGTCGTAGTCACACCGGTACTCGTGTACGCGCTGCGCCGTCAGGACTTCGCGGAGCCTGACCCGCGGCTCGCCGTGCAGGAGGTGATAGCTCGACGTCTCGTCGAGGTTCCGGAACTGGACGCCCATGGATCGCTCCTATTTCTCGTGGAAGCCCGCCATCGCGCGCATCTCCACCGCCGGGCCTTCATCGGCCGGTCGATGCTTGTGCACGATCGCTGCGACTCCGGTCGAGAGGCCGTAGAGGTTGATGAACCCCGTTGCGTCGGCGTGATCGTAGGCGCTCTCGCCGAAACTCGCCAGGTCTTCTATGTAGAGCGAGTAGTCGCTCTTGCGCCCCGTCGCGATGACGTTGCCCTTGTAGAGCGCGAGTCTGACCTGCCCGGTGACGTACTCGGCCGCCTTCTTCATGTACGCGTCCATCGACTCACGGAAATGCGTGAACCACTTCCCGGCGTAGACGAGGTCCGCGTACTTCAGCGCGAGCTGGTTCTTCATGGAGAGCGTATCGAAGTCGAGGGTGATCATCTCGAGCTCGCGAAGCGCGCGGAAGAGTATGGTGCCGCCGGGTGTCTCGTACACTCCGCGGCTCTTCATGCCGACGAGTCGGGTCTCCACCAGGTCGGTGCGTCCGACGGCGTTCTCCGCGCCAAGCCTGTTCAGCTTCTCGAGGAGCGCCATCGGCTTCATCCGCTCGCCGTTGACCGCGACCGGGTAGCCCTGCTCGAAGTCAATGACGACCTCGGTCTCCTGGTCCGGGGCATCCTGCGGAGAGCGGGTCAGCCGGTACATCGCCTCGTTGGGGCGGGTCCACGTGTTCTCGAGCTCGCCGCCCTCGTGGCTCATGTGCCATACGTTCCAGTCACGCGAGTAGATGTTCGTCTTCGACACGTCGCCGAGCGGGATCCCGTGGGCCTTCGCGTACTCGATGGCCTGTTCGCGGCTGCGGATATTCCATATCCGCCACGGAGCAATCACCTTGAGGTGAGGCGCGAGCGCCTTGTAGGTCAGCTCGAAGCGCACCTGGTCGTTGCCCTTGCCGGTACAGCCATGAGCCACCGCGTCGGCTCCTTCGGCGAGTGCCACCTCGACCTGATGCTTCGCCTGCAGCGGCCGCGCAATCGAGGTCCCCAGCAGGTACTTGCCCTCGTAGATCGCGCCCGCGCGCAGCATGGGGAAGAGATAGTCGGTGACGAACTCTTCGCGAACGTCCCGGACGTAGAGCTT
Organism: Spirochaetales bacterium; assembly: GCA_007127335.1. Classification (GTDB taxonomy): domain Bacteria; phylum Spirochaetota; class Spirochaetia; order DSM-27196; family SLST01; genus SLST01. Next base: position 1,516 of record SKZO01000319.1, read on the forward strand.
GCTCGCGCCGGAGGCGATCGCCCGTTCCTCCATCGCGCTGAAGTCTTCGTCCTGTCCCACGTTCGTGCAGATGCCTACGATCTCCGCCCCGCCGTAGTGTTCCTTCAGCCAGGGTATGATGATCGACGTGTCGAGACCGCCCGAATACGCCAGCACGATCTTTCTGATGTTCTCTGCCATGATCCCTCCAACCGGCTGTGTCGCCGGTGATCCTTTCTTTTCTGCGGTGCCGTGCCTACTGCAGCACCGTGCGAAGTGTCTCGATGCCGCGAGCAAGGTCGCGGCCTCCTATCACGAGCGGGGGGGCGATGCGTATGACGTTGCTGCTCGATCGCAACAGAAGCACCCCCCGGTCGCGACACGCGTCCATGATTCCGGCGACCCGCGCCGCGGCGGCAGCATCGTCACCGGCGATCACGAGGCCCTGGAGCATCCCCAGTCCGCGGCGTTCGACGACCTCGGGTGACGAGGCGACGATCTCGTCGAGCATCGCCGTGAGCTCTCTGCCCCGCGCGGCGACTCGAGCGAGGAACTCCGGGTCGGCTATCGTCCGGATGACATGTGCCGCGACGGCGGTCGTCACCGGTCCGCCCCCGAACGTCGTGCCGTGGTCGCCGGCGTTCAGCACCGAGTTGACCTTCTCCGGTACCATCGTTGCCGAGAGCGGCAGGCCGCCGGCGAGCGGTTTGGAGAAGGTCACGATGTCCGGTTCGAGTCCCACGTGCTCACATCCGAACAGTCTTCCCGTGCGGCCGAGCCCGGTCTGGACCTCGTCCGCGATGAGCAGGATATCATGCATTCGACACAGCTCGTTGAGTTTCGCCGCGAAGCCCTCGCTCATGATCTTCAGCCCCCCCTCACCCTGGACGACCTCGACGATCACGCCGGCGTAGGCATCGCTCAGCATCGCCTCGAGCTGGTCCGGGTTGTTGTACTCCGACGAGAGCATGTCCGGTACGAGCGGCTCGAAGGGCTCCGAGTATTTTTTGTTGGGCGTTGCCGAGAGCGCCCCCATCGTGCGCCCGTGGAAGGCATTCGACATGGAGAGGATCTTGTGGTGACCGGGACCGCGGGTGCGGTGTGCGTAGAGCCGCGCGTACTTGAGCGCCGCCTCGTTCGCCTCCGCGCCGCTGTTGCCGAACTGCACCGCCGTGAAGCTCCCCACGCGGTCGCGTGTGACGTCGATCAGGAGCTCGGCGAGCTCGATCGCCGGGGCGTTCGCGTAGAGGTTCGAGATGTGGATGAGCCTGCGCATCTGCCTCGCCGCGACGCGCGCGAGATCGCGTCGTCCGTAGCCGAGCGCGTTCACGGCGATGCCGGCTCCCAGGTCGAGGTAGGTGCGGCCCGAGGCATCCCTGAGCACGACTCCGCGCCCCCGCTCGATCTGCAGGAGCTCCGACGCGTAGTTCCTTGGGAACGGCAAGTTGCTGACGAGCCTGGCATCCATCTTTCCCTCCATGTCATCCTGACACGATGGTCGTGCCGCGCTCACCATGCAGGAGCGCGGCAAGATCACCGCTGCGGACGTAGTCGCCGATCACGACCTGCGATACTCCACGCTCGATCGCCGTCAGCGCGTTGCGGACCTTCGGGATCATCCCGCCCGAAATCTGCCCGGCACGGATCCCGGCTTCGGCCATTGCAGGGTTGAGCGAGCCGACGTTGCGACCGTCAATCATGACTCCCGGCACGTCGGAGAGGAACACGAGCGAGTCCACGTGGAGCGCGCCGGCGAGCGCAAAGGCGACGTCGTCCGCGTTGATATTCACCGCCTCGCCGGCGGCATCCGACGCCGGTGACGAGATCACCGGCACGTACCCGTGAGCCCACAGGTCGTGAATGAGGCGCGGCTCCGCGCTCTCCACCCGCGCCGTTCGCGAGCGGTTGCCGGAGGCGTCGGGAACCCGTTCGCCGCGGATCGTGCCCGCGTCGGCTCCGGAGATCCCTATCGCTCTCAGCCCCGCCGCGAGCAGCCGTCGCACGAGCCTCTTGTTCGCGATGCCGCTCAGTATCATCTCCACCACGTCCATCTCCGCTTCAGTGGTCATCCGAATCCCCTCGTGGAAGACCGGTTCGAGGCCGAGCCGTCGCGAGAGCTCGCTCACCTCCTTGCCTCCTCCGTGGACGATCGCAGCGTGCATTCCGGCGTCCGCGAGCTCGCCCGCGAGAGCCCGGAGGGCCGCGTCGTTCGATCCCGCGGTGCCGCCGAGTTTCAGCAGGACCGATCGTGCGCTCGCCGTGGAGTCCATCGCCTCGCCGTCCTAGAACTCGCCGTGGACCCGCAACCCTGCGGTTTGTTCGAGCCCGAGTCGGATGTTCATGTTCTGGACCGCCTGGCCCGAGGCCCCCTTGTACAGGTTGTCGATCGCGGAGAAGAGTTGCACGTGACTGCCGCAGACCCGCACCCCAAGATCACATCGGTTGGTATTCCGCACGTCACGGCTTTCGGGAATGCCGCGAGGCGAGAGCGTGACGAAGGGCGCGTCGCGGTATGCGTCGCGGAGCAGGTTCTCCGCCTCCTGCTGAGCCAGCTCCGCGGTGAGCCGAACCGTCGTAGTGACGATCATACCCTGTTTCACCGGGACGAGATGCGGAGTGAACAGAACCTCGAGCGGCGACTGCCGTGCGAGCTCCTGTTCGATCTCGCTCACGTGACGGTGGCTTCGCCCTGGATTGTAGGCGTTCATGTTCTCCGAACGCTCGTTGAACAGGAGGTTCTGCGCCTCCTTGCGCCCCGCGCCCGATATGCCGCTCAAGGCGTTGACGATCGCCGGACCCGCGGCGAGCCCGGCGAAGGGCAGGAGCGGGAGCAGCGTCGCCGTCGGGTAGCATCCGGGGCACGCGACGATCTGCGCGTTTGCGATCTGCTCCCCGTGCCATTCCGACAGTCCGTAGACGGCCCTCCCGAGCATGTCGGGACAGGGATGGCGGGTCGCGTAGACCGCCTCGTAGAGCTCGGCATTGCCGAGTCGGAAGTCCGCGGAGAGATCGATGATCGGTACCGAACCGACGAGCGGACCGACGATCTCTGCGGCGGCACCGTGGGGCAGGGCGGAGAAGACGACGTCGGCCGTGTCCGGCCTGCCGTCCTCGATGGCCGCGAACCGGCCTCCGGTCGACGCGAGCAGGTGAGTGATCGAGGGAGCGAGACCGGGATCGACCTCCGTGACGGGCCGGCCCGCCGCCGAACGCGAGATCGGAACGATCGATGAGACGTCCGGATGGCAGGCGAGGATGCGCATGAGCATCATGCCGGTGTACCCGGTGCTCCCGAGAATCGCGACCTTCACGCTATACCCCCAGGTGCGGCACGCGGCTGTCGAGATCGCGCAGGAAGTGCTCGCGGGTCGTGTCCTCGCGCAACACGACGAGTACCGTGTCGTCGCCCGCAACGGTCCCGAGTATGTCCTCGATGCCAAGATTGTCGAGTGCGATCCCCACCGTGTCCGCGTGCCCGGTCACCGTCCGCACGATCGCGAGGCTTCCGGAGAACTCGACCGAGATGAATCCGCGGCGCAGATCGTGAAGGTAGTTCATCTCGTTCTCACGCATCTGCTCCTCCGACGGCAGCGTATAGTAGTAGCCGCCGCTCCCCTCCGAGACCTTTCCCACCTTGAGCAGCTTGAGGTCGCGTGACAGCGTTGCCTGGGTCACCGAGTACCCTTCCTCCTTCAGGTGGTTGAGCAACAGCTCCTGACTCGTGATGCGGTGGTCTCTGATGATCCTGCGGATGGCACGCAGACGTTCTGCTCGGTCTTTCAAGGGAAACTCCGCGGGTATGCAATAATATACCGACTCAACCGCATAAACTTACGCTATTGCGCATGCGGTTTCAAGGACGCGCAGGCGAGAGCGTCGCGGAAAAGACGGTCGGCGTACACTGCGTCGACTTCCTCGAGCAGGATCTCCCCGCGCGACGGTACCGTGACGACCTGCTCGTCGGTGCCTCCCGGGTACTCGAGGTCCGCGCAGCCGTTCTCGGACGCCCGGATGTCGACGCTTCGCTCGTCGTCCAGGACGACGCTGATGCACACGTCGCAGGGGCCGTCTCCGCCGGCGGACTCGATCTCTACCAGCCGGCCGTGGAGGTCGCGGAACCGAAACGGCGCAACCGGCGTCCATCCAAGTCGCTCGGCCAGCCAGAGTCCCAGGTAGCGCACGGACATCGCAGGCAGCCCGGTCACCAGTACCCTCGCGATGTCCTCGAGCCATTCGGCGCGCTCACCGTTGAACGCGAGAGCCGCCAGCCGGCGGTACGGCCGGAGCCGTCGCCAGCTGAAATCCGCGACCGGCACCGCCTCCTCGACGACGATACGGCGGAGGATGGCGATCACCTCGTCCGGCTCGTCGCCGAGTCCTGTACAATGGTCCGCGTCCACGAGAATCTTGTCCGCCTGGCTCCGGACATGGGCAAAGAGCGTTTCCCGGTCCGTCAGGCGATCGAGCCAGAGCACGTAGGTCGGAATGTCGCGAACCAGCAGGGGGATCCATGTCCCGGGGGCGCCGCCGGCGCCGTCGCGTCCGTTCGTGATGATGATCTCCTGGAAGCACACGCTCTTGTGCTCGCGATCAACGAAGCACCGGGCGGACACATCGATACGGCTCTCCGCCGTCTCGCTGTTCGCCACGTGGATCACCCGCGCAGCCCGTTTGCCAAGGAGGTAGTTCAGCATGTCGTCGGCCATGCCCTGCTCTGCGCCCGGGCTCATGACGACGAGGTTGAAGAGGCTCGTTCGCACCTCGGAATGAGAGAGCTCGCGCTGTATGCGCGCCAGTTCCTCCTCGACTGCTTCGACGTCGACCTTCACAGTTTCCTCCAGCGGCGGCCGTCCGGCCCGAGCAGCCGGCGCGCCTCTGACGGCCCGCCGCCACCGGCCTCGTACTCGCAGAGCGGCTCTCGTGAGTCCCTCCAGTGTTCGAGTATGGGCGTCACGAACGCCCACGACGCCTCGATCTCGTCGCGTCTCGCGTAGAGCGTCGGGTCGCCCTTCATGACGTCGAACAGCAACCGTTCGTACGCCTCCGGGACCGCTCGGCCGAACGAGGTGCCGTAGCTGAAATCCATGTTGACCGGCCGCGCCGCGGTCGCGTGGCCGGGAATCTTGGCATTCATCTTCAGCGTGATCCCTTCCTCCGGCTGTATACGCACCGCCAGGACGTTCCGGTCGACCGAATGGCTGCCTCCCGCGAAGTGGCGCAGCGGGGGATCCTTGAAGTGGATGGAGATCTCAGTGATCTTGCGCGACAGTCGTTTCCCGGTCCGCAGCAGGAACGGTACGCCTGCCCAGCGCCAGGTGTCGAGAAAGAGGCGCATCGCGACGAAGGTCTCCGTTCGACTCGCCGGGTCAACGTCGTCTTCCTCGCGATACCCTCGGGCCGGTTCTCCGTCCACCACCCCGGCCACGTATTGCGCGCGGACCATGTGGCTCTCCGGCTCGCGCAGCGTGACCGCATCGAGCGACTGGATGACCTTCAGTTTCTCTCCCCGAATGCTCTCAGGCCGGGTATCGTTCGGCGGTTCCATCGCGGTGATCGCCAGGAGCTGGAAGGCATGGTTCTGTACCATGTCGCGCATCGCTCCGGACGTCTCGTAGTAGCTGCCCCGCGTACCAACCCCGGAGCTCTCGGCAACGGTGATCTGAACGTGATCGACGTAATGACGGTTCCAGACGGGCTCGAATATACCGTTTCCGAAGCGCAGCATCATGAGATTCTGGACCGTCTCCTTTCCCAGGTAATGATCGATCCGGTACACCTGCCGCTCATGGAAGTAGCGCAGCACCAGCTCATTCAGCCGGCGTGCCGAGTGCAGATCGCTGCCGAAGGGCTTCTCGATGACGATCCTCGTGAACCCGCCCTGCTCTTCGGCCAGGCCCTGTTCGCCTGTCCCGCGTATGACCGCCTCGTATGACGACGGCGGGGTCGACAGATAGTAGAGCCGATTGGCGAAACCCTCCGCGTACTCCGGAATCTGCCGGTATCCGGACTCGTCCTCGAACGTCGACCTGAGGTAGGTGAGCGTGGACAGGAACCGGCGTCGCTGCTCATCGCTTGCGGGCATCGACTCGATCATGGAGGCGGCTTGCTCGCGGAAGTAGGAGTCACTCCAGTCGCGGCGTGCGAATCCGACGATCCGCAGCCGCGACAGCCGCCCATCGAGGTAGAGGGAGAAGAGCGCGGGCATGAGCTTGCTGCGCGTCAGGTCTCCCGTCACGCCGAATATGAAGACGACAAGCGGGTCGACGCTCTCCTGCACCTCGAGGCCGCTCGACAGCGGATTGGATGTCACCGGTACAGTATGGGGGAGTCGAGTATGCTGTTCAAGACGACATGAGAGTATATTCGCATTGATGTGGGAAACGCCGATCCGGTCGCCCCTTGCCGACGCACCGGTCTACTATCTCGAACAGACGGACTCCACGATGGATGACGCGAGACGCCTCGTGCAACGCGGGGTTCCGTCGGGGACCGTCGTGGTGACCGACTATCAGCGCACCGGTCGCGGGCGTCGCGGCGGGCGCTCCTGGCACTCGGCGCCCGGAGAGAGCCTCCTGTTCACGCTGATGCTCCACCGGCCGGCCGCACCGGTGACGCGCTCGTTTGTGATGGCCGCCGCGATCTGTCGGCTGCTCGAGCGGGACGTCGGACTGATCGCGGAGGTGAAGTGGCCCAACGACGTGCTCGTCGCCGGGCGCAAGATCTCGGGTATCCTCGCCGATCATGAGAATGAGTGGCTCTACCTGGGCGTCGGGCTGAACGTGCGCCAGACGGCTTTCCCGGAAGGGTTCGCCGTCCCGGCGACTTCGATCGCGATCGAGACGGCTTCCGGCCGGGGGCGCCCCGGGGCCGGACGCTACGATCGGGACCGGCTTCTCGTGCGACTGCTCTCGTCGTACCTCGAATGCGAGGCCGACTGGCACCGACGCATACTGCAGCGGCTGTGGATGAGAGGCGCCGAGGTGAGCGTGTCCGTGCCCTACGGGACGCCGATCACCGGTCGACTCGTCGGTGTGGCTGAAGACGGCTGCCTGCTGATCGATGCCGGGGAGGTTCACCGGCTGGCCGCAGGGGAAGTATCCTTGACGAGAGGATCTCATGCCTAGACGATCGACAAGCCCGGCAGCAGCGCTCGGCTGGATCGCCCTCACGGGCGCGGCCTACCTGGGCAACGTTTACCACCTCCCCCTCTTCTTCAACGTCGACTTCCTCTTCGGCTCGATCTTCCTCTTCGTCATCCTCCATTTCTACGGATGGACGGCCGCAATCGTCAGCGCGCTCATCGCATCCGCCTATACGGCGATCCTCTGGCAGCATCCCTACGCGGTGATCATCATGACGCTCGAAGTGGCGGCGGTCGGCTACTTCTACCGGCGCCACAGCCGGAACCTCATGTTCCTGGACACGGTCTACTGGATAATAGTAGGGATGCCGCTGGTCGTGCTCTTCTACGGCGGGGTGATGGGTATCGCCGAGCAGAGCACGTTCCTCATCGTGTTCAAGCAGGCGATCAACGGTATCGTCAATGCGCTCGGCGCCTCGCTGCTGATCGCGTTCACCCAGCACGCGTTCCCCCGGCTGGGCGAGGCGAACAGACGTTCTCCGTATACCTTCTCGCAGGCCATCTTCCTCGTGATGGTTGCGTTCGTCCTCCTGCCCGCGATGGCCATCCTCGTCGTCAGCGCTCGCGCGGAGATGAACCGTATAGAGGAGGATGTGGCCTCAAAGCTCTCCATCACCACCTTCTCCGCCAGGCAGGCGGTCAGCGCCTGGATCACAGAGAATCTCCAGACCCTGAGCTCGCTCGCCCGGTTCGCCGACATGTACGACCCGGACCGCATTACGGTTCTGCAGGCGGAGATGGCGCTCCTGCGGATGTCGAACGAGAACTTTTCCGCGATGGCTCTCGTTGACCCTCTTGGCCGCCTTGTTGCCGGCGAGCCGCGCGACGACGCACAGGCGCACTTCGGGGAGGCCGACCTCTCGGGCTGCCCCTACTTCGCCCGAGTGATCTCCGGCGTCCAGGGTATGTCATCCAACGTGATCACGCGCAACGGATTGTCCATGGTCATGCTCGGAGTCCCGATCATCGAGCGTGACATCGTGAGCGGAGTGGTGGTGGGGGTCATCGACGTCGATCGGCTCCGTGAGGTGCTCGTCAGGCTCAGCGGCAACTGGTCGGTCGACGTCACCATCGTGGACGCCAACTATCGCGTCGTGACCGGGACGTCGGGGGACATCACCATCTCGGACGACTTCACTCCCCGGTATCCCGTACGCCGCGAGCACCTGCACGACAACCTCTACATCCGAGTCCCGGAGATGCACCAGAACGTTTCCATCATGCAACGGTGGCAGCACTCCGAGTACCTGACGAGGGAGAGAATCGGACCCGTGTCCGGATGGTCGATCATCCTCGAGGCGCCGATCGCGCCGTACCAGGATGCGCTGAATACGCGGTACCGCTCCATGCTGCTCGTCATGCTGCTGGTCGTGATAGGCACGATCCTCCTTTCCGCGGCGCTCAGTCGGAAGATGCTCTCGTCGCTGACGCAGCTCACCGTCGTCGCCGAGAACCTGCCGGACAAGGTGACCCGCCAGGAGGAGCTTGACTGGCCGTCCAGCCGGATCAACGAGATCGATACGCTGATCAACTGTTTCCGGGTGACGAGCGCCCATCTGGGCGAGAGCTTCTCGAGGATCCAGGAGGCGAACCTTCAGTTGATCGCCGCGAAACAGGAGGCGGAGGCCGCGAGCAATACGAAGAGCGAGTTCCTCGCGAATATCAGCCATGACCTGCGCACCCCTCTGAACGGCATCCTCGGCTACGCCCAGATCCTCTCCCGGGACCCCTCGCTCGATGCACGGACGCGGGACGCGGTCGCCATCATCGAGAAGAGCGGCAACCATCTCCTCAATCTGATCAACGACATTCTCGATGTCTCACGGATCGAGGCGAACAAGCTCGTCCTGCAGCCCGAAAGCTTCCTTCTGCGCGGGTTTCTCGATGACATCGCAGATATCGTGACGCTCCAGGCGCGCCAGAAAAGCCTGCGTATCCACACCGAGTTCGATCCGGCTCTCCCCCGCGCGGTCATGGGAGATCCAAAGCGGCTGCGGCAGGTGCTGCTGAACCTTCTCACGAATGCCGTGAAGTTCACCGATTCCGGCGACATCTGGTTTCGCGCCCGAGGGGAGGCAGGCGCGCTGCACTTCGAGGTCGAGGACACGGGCGTGGGTATTCCCGCCGATCAGCTCGATGAGGTGTTCTCTCCGTTCAGGCAGCTGTCAAAGCACATTCAGAGCGAGGAGGGTACCGGGCTCGGTCTGGCGATCGTCAAGCGCCTGGTCGAGATGATGGACGGAGAAGTCGCCGTGCAGAGCACGCCGAACGTCGGGAGCCGGTTCTCCGTCACGGTCGACCTCCCGGTCGCGGATTCCATGCCGGCTGCTCCGCAGCCTTCGAGCGGGGTATCCGGGTACGAGGGCCCTCGCCGGACGGTACTCGTGATCGACGACAAGTGGGAGAACCGCAGCGTCCTGCGCGGCATGCTCGAGCCGCTCGGCTTCGAGATCATCGAGGCCGGCGATGGGGCCGAGGGGCTGTCGGCGCTCGAGGAAGAACGACCGGAACTCGTTTTCATGGACCTCGTCATGCCCGTGATGGACGGGTTCGAGGCAATCCGGGCGATCAGGGGGTCCAACCGCCTGCGCGAGACGCGAGTCGTGGCGATATCGGCGAGCGTCGCGGATACCATTCGCCACGAGTGCCTGCGAGTGGGCTTCGATGATTTTCTGCCCAAGCCCTTTCGTCAGTACGATCTGCTCGAGTCGATCCGTCGGCTCATTGGCCTCGTCTGGGTTCACGAGTCCGGCGATGGGCCGCAGGAGCTGTCCGAACCGGACGATCGGGTTCCGCCGGCGGAGATGCTCGACCAACTCGAGGCGCACGCGGCTGCCGGGAACATACGGCTGATACTCGAAACGGCGGACGAGATACGTCGCTCGGACCCCGGGTACGCCGGGCTTGCGCAGCGGATCACCGCGATGGCTCAGGACTTCCAGGTGAACCGGCCCACGGACTACATACAGCGGCTTCGTCGTGCTACAGTCGGGGGTGATGACTGATCCGGGCCGCGCGTCGATCCTGCTGGTTGACGACAACACGAACAACCTGGGAGTGCTCTACCGCTATCTCGACGACGAGGGGTTCACGGTACTCGTGAGCCAGGACGGCGAGCGGGCTCTCCGTCTCGCGCGGGACCAGCGTCCCGATCTGATCCTGCTCGACGTCATGCTTCCCGGCATGAACGGGTTCGAGACCTGCAGGGAGCTGAAGGCCGACGCGACAACCGCGGACATCCCCGTGATCTTCATCAGCGCGCTCACCGATCTCCAGGACAAGGTGCGCGGGTTCGAGGCCGGCGGCGTCGACTATGTCACGAAGCCGTTTCAGCAGGAGGAGGTGCTCGCGCGTATCAACGCCCATGTAACGATCAAACGCCAGCGCGAGGAGCTCGACCGACTCAACGCAACGAAGGACCGGCTCTTCTCGGTGATCGGGCACGATCTTCGCGGACCGTTCATGGGGCTGCTCGGCGCCCTCGAGCTGCTGCGTGATGCGAGTGACGACATGGACACGCAGACCAGGCACGAGCTCATCACGAATCTCTACGAGTCGGCCGAGCGTACCTACCGGCTGCTCGAGAACCTGCTCGAGTGGTCGCGCAGTCAGCAGCACGCGATCGAGCTGAACCGCCGGCCGATCGGCCTGCGCGAGCTCGTCGTTGACACTGTCCAGCTCTTCCAGGCCGCGGCACGCCAGAAGGAAGTGTCGGTGGCGACGGAGGTGCCTGCTGAGCTCGCCGTCTTCGCCGATCGTGACATGATCGGTACCGTGATGCGCAACCTGGTCAACAATGCGGTGAAGTTCACGAAACCCGGCGGCTCGGTCACCATCTCGGCGCGCGAGCGAGCGTCCGTCGTGGAGATCGAGGTCCGTGACACCGGGATCGGCATCGATGCCGAGGCTCGCGATGCGCTGTTCGACCTCTCCCGTGCGGTGACCCGAGCGGGCACCGGAGGGGAGAAGGGGTCGGGGTTGGGCCTCCTGCTCGCGCACGACTACGTAGTACGGAACGGCGGCACGATTACCGTCGAGAGCGCCCCTGGCGAGGGCACCTGTTTCCGGCTCACGCTCCCGGCCGCCGCCGTCGAGCAGCCGAACCGGTAGCGGGACCTGCGACCTCCTGTCTCGACGTCGCCTCCGGGACCGACGCCGCCGCGATCTCATGCACGATCGGCGCGGGAACTCTTCCCGCGAGCGCGCGGGCGACGAGCCGATCGTCGAGCTCGGCCCGCATCATCAGGAACGATATCCGGTGTTCTCGTCGGTCGCCGAGCGCGTAGCGTCCTCCAATCACCAGACGGCGGGAGGGTTCGCGCAGGACGGCTACGCTCCACAGCAGCGGCCGACCGTCGCTCGTCACCGGGACGAGCGTGTGGCGCCTCTCACCGTCCCAGATCTGGAACGCCTCACCCCACAGTGCGTCGGTCTCGGTCCATAGAACCTCGTGGTCATACGTGGTCCCGTCGGTGTAGCGCCCGGTCACCACGCATCGGCGATGGTCGGTGATTGGGAGAGCGCACGCGAAGAGCGTGTCGAGTGGTGTCGCCCCGTTCGCCAGAAGGCGATGCGTGGTCACCAGGGCGTCGTAGTCTCCCACGAACGAGTAGTCCGATCGGATTCGCGCAACCGGTTCGAGCGAGCTCCCCGTGACGACGCTCTCGGATCGTAATCCTCTGCTCGATTCGCTCTCGAAGCTGACGCAGCTCTCCACCGTGGCCACCATGATCTGCCCGTCCGCGGACACAGCCAGACTCTCGGTCGGTTCGCCCGGCACCTCCGGATCGACGGCGCCGGCGAGGCCGCAGAGACGTCCCCCCGCGAAGCGCGCGGCGATGTTCGTTCCCGATATCGTCGCGTCGCCCATCATGCTCGCGACGAGCACTCGTTCGTGTCCGGGCGCTGAAGGTGCCACGCCGGTCCCGGCCGCGAGCCTCGCGTCCGGCGGTGCGTCCATCGGTGCCTCCGGCGCGAGAAGCTCGAGCAGCCTGCGCGTGTTGATCCTGCTCGATCGGCGTCTGCGCAGCGATGCAGCCTTCTCGCAGATCGACGGCGGCAGGGGAGGGGCTCCGGCGGACCACCGACGGAGCTCGTCGCGGGGTCCTGCAGGAGCCGGCCTGCCGGCGGGGTCGAAGGCGATGATCTCCCATGCGGTGCCCGCCGGCCCGCCCGCCGGCGATTCGCTCATGGCGGCCAGCGTCGCGACGGCCCGCTCCTCGCCATCCGGGGCGTCCAGGTCCAGGAAAACGACGGCGTGCGAACGGGACGACGCCTCGCGCCCTGCCGAGCGGAGGCGACGTCGCACATCCCGCGCGAGCAATCGGCGTGTCGCCTTCGTCTGCGACGAAGCGGAAGACGGCCGAAGCACCGGAAGCCCGGAGCTCGATCCTGTCCGATCCTGTCCCGCGATACGCAGCCACTCGCCGTCGTCGGCGTCGATGAGCAGGCCGGTCGGAACCGGCGAGCGAGCGTATGCGGCCCGCGTCTCGTGTCGGGCGCCATCCGGAGCACGCGGGATGACCAGCGGCGGGTCAATGCGAAGCGTGTCGCGAACGCCCGAGCGCCAGATGTTCGAGACCGCCCATGCGAGCTCGGCTTCGATCTCGGAGACGTGGAGCCGCACGTTCGGCGCGCCGGTGAGACCCATGGGGCAGACGGTATCGCCGAATCGCTGCATGCGGTCCCGCAGCAGGCTGTGGTCGAGGCGGTCTGCAGGCACACGCCATACGAGAGGGAAGCGAGCCAGGTCGCCCTTCTCGAGCCTCCTGCACAGCTCCGTGACTACGCTCCCTTCGCCGGCGGAGATCACCGTGGTGATCCGCGTGCCCGTCAACCCTCTCACCCTGGCACTTGTAGCACGGATCGGGGATGGGGGTGAATCACAAAATGACCTGCTCATCTTGGCGATGCCGGAATTCCTTGGTATCTTTCCCCCTGCACTGAGCGCATTTCAACCCAAACTCATATCTCATGCAGAGAGGAAGAGAAGATGGCCAAACAGCTGATGTTTAACGAAGAGGCGCGCAGAGCACTCCTGCGCGGTGTCGAAAAGCTTTCCGGAGCGGTTCGTGTGACCCTTGGTCCCAAGGGACGAAACGTGCTTCTGGACAAGAAGTTCGGCGCCCCGACCGTGACGAAGGACGGTGTTTCCGTCGCGAAAGAGATCGAGCTCGAAGACGAGTTCGAGAACATGGGTGCTCAGCTCCTCAAGGAAGTCGCCACGAAGACCAACGACGTTGCTGGTGACGGAACCACGACCGCGACCGTGCTGGCGTACAGCATGATCAAGGAAGGTCTGAAGAGTGTCGCCGCGGGTATCAACCCGATGGGTATCAAGCACGGGATCGACCACGCGGTGGTCATCGCCGTCGACGAGATCCGCAAGGCGTCCAAGACGATCAAGGACAAGGAAGAGATCGCGCAGGTCGCTTCGATCTCGGCCAACAACGACATGGAGATCGGGAACGAGATCGCCGGTGCCATGGAGAAGGTGGGCAAGGACGGCGTGATCACCGTCGAAGAGTCCAAGACAATTGAGACTACCACCGAGTTCGTCGAAGGCATGCAGTTCGACCGCGGATACGTGTCGCCGTACTTCGCGACCAATCGCGACACGATGAGCGCCGTGCTCGAGAATCCGTATATTCTCATCCACGACAAGAAGATCTCCAGCATGAAGGACCTCCTGCCCATCCTGGAGAAGGTCGCTCAGGCGAGCCGCCCCGTGCTCATCATCGCGGAGGACGTCGAGGGCGAGGCGCTTGCGACCCTGGTCGTCAATACCATTCGTGGCACGATCAATGCCTGTGCGGTCAAGGCTCCCGGGTTCGGTGACCGCCGCAAGGCGATGCTCGAAGACATCGCGATTCTCACCGGCGGTCAGGTGATCAGCGAGGAGCTCGGGCTGAAGCTCGAGAGCACGGAGCTCGATCAGCTCGGCCAGGCGAAGAGCATCAAGGTCGACAAAGAGAACACGACGATCATCAACGGCGCAGGGAAGCAGTCCGATATCAAGGACCGGATAGCCCAGATCAAGGCCCAGATCGAAGAGACCACGAGTGACTACGACCGCGAGAAGCTGCAGGAGCGGCTTGCGAAGCTCGCCGGCGGAGTTGCGGTCATCAACGTTGGCGCCGCGACTGAGGTCGAGCTGAAAGAGAAGAAGCACCGCGTCGAAGACGCTCTGTCGGCGACTCGCGCCGCGATCGAGGAAGGAATTATCCCGGGCGGCGGACTGACGCTGATCCAGGCGGTCCCGGCCCTCGACAAGGCTGATGTCAGCGCCTATGACGAGGACATCAAGGTCGGATTCATGATCGTGAAGCGGGCGCTCGAGGAGCCGATCCGGCAGATCGCCCAGAACTCCGGCCTCGACGGCAGCATCATCGCGGACAAGGCGAAGAATGAGAAGAGGGGTCAAGGCTACGACGCCGCGAAGATGGAGTGGGTGAACCTGGTGAAGGCAGGTATCATCGACCCGGCGAAGGTGACCCGCAGTGCGCTGCAGAATGCGGCGTCGATTGCCGGTCTGCTCCTGACGACCGAGTGCGCCATCACCGATCTCCCTGAGAAGGAAGATGCGGGCGCAGCTGCTGCTGCCGCGGCAGGTGGCGGCATGGGCGGCATGGGCGGCATGGGCGGCATGATGTAACCGCAAGGGGAAGCCCACGGCTTCCCCTTTTTTTTCTTTCTCAAGAGGAGCACGGTGAAGAGATCCCAGTTCGTGTTCACCATCGGGTTTCAGGGCGACGCTGCGATCGTTGACAAGCGGGCGCAGCGTCGGTACGGAAAGCTGACGACCATGGAGCTCGCGAGCAAAGGGCTTCTGCGTGCCGCCTTCTGTTCCGCCATCTACTCCGACGACGGGACCGAAATGGACCAGTTCGTCCGGTTTTTCGCGGAGGAAACCGGGGCTGAACATGTGAGCGCCGACTACCTGAAACGCCTGTTCGGTGTGTATACTGTACCGGACGAGGTGAAGAAGATCGTCACAGTCTGATTTGACTGTACATACCTTTCGTGCTACTTTGGCGAAAATCCGCAAGAGGAATGAACTATGAATGAGTTATTGTCGACCCTGCCGCTTCTGATGGCGGCTCCAGGCGCCGATCCTGCCGCCGGTGCAGGATCCATATTCCCCACGCTTGTCACGTTCGGATTGGTCTTTGTTATCTTCTACTTCCTGATCATCCGTCCGCAGAACAAGAAACAGAAGGAGACCAAGAAAATGCTCGCGTCGCTCAAGAAGGGTGACCGGGTCGTCTCCATCGGCGGCATCCACGGTACCATCCAGTCCATCAAGGATGACACGGTCGTACTCAGGATTGACGCCAACACGAAACTGACGTTTTCCCGCTCGGCGATCTCCAACGTGCTCGAGCAGAGTCGGCCGTCGAAGAAAGCCGCGGCTGAAGCCCAGGCTGAAGTCGAAGACGACTCTGAGGCCGAGGAAGACGACGAGTAGACGGAATTCCGCTTCGGAGTGATTCATGAGCAAGAGATTTCGATTCCTGCTGGTGCTGGGTCTGGTTGGCGTCAGCGCATACTTTCTTTATCCGACCGTCCAGTGGTATTTCTTTGTCCCTGAAGAAGACAAGGAAATGGCAGCCGGCGGCCGTGAACAGGTTCGGGAGACTGCCCGCGACCAGGCGGATGCCGCATTGCGGGAGCTCACCACCCTCGTCGAGACCGACGAGACGCAATCTCTGCCCGAGCGGTACCGCTTTCTGATCGACGTGGCGAGGGCCAACTACCGCGTCCTCGGGTTCGACATTCCCCGCGAATGGAGCGTGAGCGACGCCCTGCGGGGGTTCCGGGACCGTCAGGAGATATTCGAAGTCCTCGAGCGCCACTACGCGGATGAGATCTTCGCACTCAAGAATCTCCAGAATCGCATCATCAACCTCGGGCTCGACCTGTCCGGCGGGATGAGCGTGGTCGTCCAGGCTGACGAGCAGAGCCTTGCCGAGCGTCTGGGAAGAGAACCTTCGAGCGACGAGCTCAGCGAGGCGCTCGATCTCGCCATGACGATCCTCATGTCGCGGATTGACCAGTTCGGCGTCACCGAGCCGAGCGTCAGCCGCCAGGAGGGCAACCAGATCCTGATCGAGGTGCCCGGCGAGAGCGACCGCGGCCGGGTGGAGTCATTCCTGCGCGGGCGCGGCAGCCTCAACTTCCGGATCGTCGACAACGAGGCGACCGGCGCCCTGATCGATCTCCAGCAGCGGCAGCCCGGATTCGACCCGGATGTCGACGGCGTCCCCGAGTTCATCCCCGCCGGGACCGTGATCGCGCCTTACGTCGTACCCGATCAGTACGGCATTCTGCGGTTCGTCCGCTATATCGCGATCAAGCAAGATATCAACGAGTTCGGGCTTCCCGGCGAGCACATCACCGAGGCCCGAGTCGGGACCGAGCCACTCACCAACCAGCCGACGGTCAACTTTGTGCTCGACGGCCGCGGCTCGGAGCTCTTTGCGAATCTCACACGGGGCAATGTCGGCGAGAGTATGGCGATCGTGATGGACGGCCGGGTCCGCACGAGCGCGGTCATCAACGAGCCTATTACGGGTGGCCAGGTGCGGATAACCGGGTTCAACCAGGACGAGGCGCGTGACATCGCTACCGTGCTTCGTACCGCTGCGCTCCCCATAGACCTCGTGATCGTGAGTCAGCAGACCGTGGGAGCGGCGCTCGGCGCAGATGCGGTGCAGGCCGGGCTCCGTGCGATCGCGGTGGGATTCGCCCTCGTGATCGTCTTCATGCTGGTCTACTACCACGGAGCCGGGGCCATCGCAGATCTCGCGCTGATTCTGAATCTCTTCTTCATCGTCAGCATTCTGAGCGTCTTCAACCTGACGCTCACCCTGACGAGTATCGCCGGCGTCATCCTTACCGTGGGCATGGCCGTAGACGCGAACGTGATCATCTTCGAGCGTATCAAAGAAGAGTACCGTCTGGGCAAGAGCCCCCAGGCCGCGATCAGGGCAGGTTTCGAGAAGGCGTTCTGGACGATCATGGACGCCAACATCACTACGTTCATAGCGGCGCTGTTCCTGAGCCAGCTGGGCACCGGCCCGGTGCAGGGCTTCGCGATCACGCTTGCTGTGGGTATCGTCTCGTCGATGTTCACAGCGCTCTTCCTCTCCCGGCTTGTCTTTGAGTTCGGGACCGAGGTACTGAAGCGGAGCAAGCTGAGCCTCGGATGGGGAGTACGATGAGGGTCATCAAGTTCACGAAGATTCGGTTCATCATGATCGCGGTCTCGGTCGCGGTGATCTCAGGCGGGCTCGTCGCCACCGTCGCGCGGGGCGGGTTCAACCTTGGCGTGGACTTTCAGCCGGGGCTGAGCCTCCGAGTAGCGATCGACAGCCCTGATGCAGAGATCGACGCAGTCCGCGCGGCGGTCGCGCCAATCGACGGCACTCAGGTCCAGACGGTGGGCGCTCCTGATGAGCGACAGTTCGTCGTGCGCGTGCGCGATGCCGGTGAGATCGAGGAGTTCAGCTCCGTCATGAGCGAGCGGGTCGTGAGTACGCTCGAGTCTGCATTCGGCGCCGGCCGGGTCAGCGAGCTGGAATCCAACTACGTCGGCCCCCGCGTGAGCGAGGAGCTGACGCGCAACACCGTCCTGCTCATCTCGCTGGCTATGGGCTTGATCCTCCTCTACATCTGGTTCCGGTTCCGACTCGGGTACGCAGCAGCCTCCATTTCCGCGCTGATTCACGACGTGGCCTTCATGCTCGTGTTCATTGGTGCGTTTCAGATCGAAGTCTCCACCGCGACGATCGCCGCGATCCTCACGATCATCGGCTACTCGCTGAACGACACGATCGTAATATTCGACCGTGTGCGCGAGAACGAGCGGGTAATGAGGGAGAGCGCATTCGACACGATCATCAACGCCAGCATCAGTCAGAGTCTGAGCAGGACGTTGATCACCTCGATCACCACGCTCCTGGCGGTTGCCGCCATCTACGTCTTTGCGACCGGGACGGTGCAGCTGTTCGCGCTGAACCTCATGGTGGGAGTCGTCGTTGGTACGTATTCGTCCGTCTTCATCGCTTCACCGGTGCTGCTCGGATGGCGACGTGCGTCGCGCAGGCGAAGGACGAAGAAGGAGTCCGAACGCCGCGGAACCCCGGTGACCGCCCGCAAGCTTGATGATGCGAAGCAGGCCGCCCCTGCCGCGGAGATCCAGGTCAGCGAGGCGGAGAAGGCACGCGTGATCGAAGAGGTGCGGCGCAAACGCGCAGCGGCAAGCGGTCGAGGCTCTTCCCGCAGCAAGCGGAAGAAGAAGTAGCCTGTCCCAAGAGGGAGTATGGCGACGACACGAGAGAAGACGACTCAGGCGATCGAACACGACTTCATCGAGCTCTGTAAGTCCGCCTTCGGCGAATCGCTGGAGTCGGTCATCGTGTATGGAAGTTTTCTGCGCGAGACCTTCCGCCCGGGCTCGTCGGACGTGAACCTGCTCATCGTCGTGAAGCGGGGCCATGAGCCGTCGTTGCGCGATTTCGGCCGGGCCGGGCGTCGTCTCATGCGGCGGCACCGGATGACGCCGCTCGTACTGACGCATCAGGAGTTCGTCGGCTCGGCAGACGTGTTCCCCATGGAGTACCTGGATATCGTTCAGACCCATCGAGTGCTGCACGGACCGAACGTGACCGACGATCTGGCCATCAGTCGTGCGAACCTGAGACACGAGGTCGAACACCAGCTGCGCGGGAATCTCATGGCCCTGCGGCAGCTCGCGATCGCCGCCGGGCGTCCCCGGCCCTTCCGCAAGCACCTGCTGCGGCGCCGGCTCGAGGACTGGTCCGGATCCGTCTCGGCGATTCTCCGCGCGCTGCTGCGGCTGCGGGGCGTCGAGATCATCCCGGAGGTACCGGAACAGCTCGTCGAGAGCGTCAATCGCGAGCTCGGTCTCGAGTCCGGGCCCCTGCTGCACCTCGCAGGCGGCCGGGTTGCCGAATACCATGACAGCGTGGCGCTCATCGACGCGCTTCTCGAGCGCCTCGCCCGTCTCGTCGAGATAGTAGATGCACACCATGAAGAACCTTGAGCGACCGACGGCCTCGCCCGGCCGCCGACACGACCACCTGCGATGCGTACGGGCGGCAATCCTGGTCGCGGTGCTGATCGTCGCGGGCGGGGCCGGCCTCGCTGCGCAGGCGTTGCCGCGGCCGCGAGGGTTCGTGAACGACTTCGCCGACGTGATCTCCGCCTCCGACGCGCGAGCGATGGAGGAGGTGATCGCGTCATTGCGCGATCAGACCGGAGCCGAGATCGCCGTCGTCACGGTGCGGACGTACGAGCCGTACGCGACGATCGATGAGTTCGGGATGGCGCTCGCTGAGGCCTGGGGCGTCGGCGCCTCCGCGGGGGATACCGGCGTCATTCTCATGCTCGCACTCGAGGAACGCCGGGTTCGGCTCGAAGTCGGGTATGGCCTTGAGGGCGCGATCCCGGATGGACGGGCGGGGTCACTGCTCGACAGGTACGTCGTCCCCGATCTCCGCGAGGGCAACTACAGCGCGGGTCTGCTGAACGGTGTCGCTGCGATCACGCAGATCGTGGCCGAAGAGTTCGGCGTGAGCCTGACCGGTGTGTCCGCTCAGGCTCGTCCGGCAGCCCGACGCGGGGCACCGACGAGCGGCGTTGACCTTGGTGATCTGGTCTACGTGCTCTTCGTCCTGCTCTTCTTCGGTGGCCGGTGGTTCTTCTGGCCGCTGTTGTTTGGCCGGCGGCGACGCGGCTTTTTCGGCGGAGGATTCGGTTCGGCGGCTCGCGGGGGATCGACGCGGTTCACCGGGTTCGGCGGCGGCGGGTTCGGCGGCGGGGGAGCCTCTCGAGGGTTCTAGTGCCGGTGGGAGGGATGCATGGCTGGTAGCTCGAAGAAGTGGATCGCGCCGGTAGCGATCGTCGCAATCATACTGATCATTGGTGTCTTCTGGTTCGTCGGTCAGCAGAACTCGCTGATACGACTCGAGGAGAGTATCGACGCCTCCTGGAGCGAAGTGGACAATCAGCTGCAACGCCGCAGCGATCTCATACCCAATCTCGTAGCGACGGTACGCGGTTTCGCTGATCAGGAACAGGCGGTCTTCGGGCAGATTGCCGATGCCCGGGCGCGACTCGCGGGGGCTCAGACCGTAGCCGAAACCGCAGAGAGCTACGGTGAGCTGCAGAGTGCATTGTCGCGGCTCCTGGTGATCGTCGAGAGCTATCCCGAGCTGCGTTCCAACGAGAACTTCATCAGGCTTCAGGATGAGCTCGCGGGGACGGAGAACCGCATCGCGGTAGCGCGCCGGCGCTACAATGAGTCGGTGCGGGAGTTCAACACGCGGATCAGACTCTTCCCGGCACGTATGGTGGCGGACCGCCTTGGAATGGTCGGTCGCGAGTACTTCGAGGTCGACGAGTCGGCTCGGGAGGTTCCTCGTGTCGACTTCGGTGGGAGCTGATCCGGAGGAGCGAGTCGAGCCATGAATCTCGCTGGTTCCTCGTACGGGAACGGGCCGCTTCTGATCTGCCTTCACGGCCTGTTCGGCTCCGGTGACAACCTGCGGGCGATCGGGAGGGACTTCGAGCGTCGGTACACCGTCACCTATCCTGACCTCCCGAACCACGGGGCTTCTCCTCATACCGACGGATTCTCCTACCGCATGATGAGCGAGTCGGTTGTCCGTCTTATCGACTCCGCGGGCGGCGGTGCGGCCGTGCTCGTGGGTCATTCCATGGGCGGCAAGGTCGCGATGAGGATCGCGCTCGATCATCCGCGGTCTGTGCGCGCTCTGGCGGTGCTGGACATGGCGCCTCGGACCTACGATCCGTCGCACCGCGAGATCATGGACGCGATGCTCGCGCTCCCTCTTCAGGAGATTCGCAGCCGTGCTGAAGCCGATCGCATGCTTGCCCGGTCGATCCCGCTCCAGCCGGTCCGTTCCTTCCTGCTGAAGAACCTGGTCAGGGACGACGAGGGATACCGGTGGCGGCTGAACCTGCCGCTGCTGCGCCGCGACTACGAGAGGGTGCTCGGATGGGACGGGACCGGCACGTACGAAGGTCCCGTCCTGTTCGTCGGCGGGAGCAGATCCACGTACGTCAAGCCGGAGCGCGACGGCAGGCTGATATCCAGCTACTTCCCCAGAGCTGATATCCGGATGGTTGCCGGGGCCGGCCACTGGATCCACAGTGAGCGCCCCGCAGAGGTGCGTGCCCTGCTCAGCAGATTCCTTGGGGACACCGTGGATGCCGCCTCGTGACCGTGGCGGGCAGACCGAGTCCGCTCGGGGCGACCATCGTTGACGACGGCGTCCAGTTTGCCGTGTTCAGCCGGCACGCGCGATCGGTGACGCTCTGTCTCTTCGACGAGCCGCGCGGCGCGCACCCTTCCCGGAGGATTCCGCTCGATCCGTCGGTCAACCGCACGGGCGACATCTGGCATATCTTCGTCTCCGGTCTGGAGGCCGGACAGCTCTACCTCTTCCAGGCCGACGGGCCGTACGATCCGGAGAGGGGCCACCGGTTCAACCCGCGACTCTACCTGCTCGACCCCTACGCGCGTGCTCTGTCCGGAGGGTTCGAGTGGGAGCTCAGCTCTCAGTACGGCTATGATCCCGACGCCGCTGACGGCGACCTGTCGCCGAATCGGAACGGGCCGTGTTCGGCTGCCGGCATACCAAAGTGCATTGTCGTTGATGAGTCGTTCGACTGGCAGGGCGATCAGCCGCTGAACTATCCGCTGCGCAAGAGCGTTCTCTATGAGGCTCACCTGAAGGGTATGACCGCGGACTCCTCTTCCGGAGCAACTCACCCGGGAACGTACCAGGGACTGATCGAGCACATCCCCTATCTGCAACGGCTTGGCGTGACGAGTCTCGAGCTGCTTCCCGTGCACGAGTTCGACGAGTACGAGATCTCGCGCCGCGACCCTCGTACCGGTGAGCGGCTGAGGAACTACTGGGGCTATTCGACGGTAGCCTTCTTCGCTCCGAAAGCGTCGTATGCCGCCGGCGGCGAGGTGGGAGGCCAGGTCCGGGAGTTCAAGGAGATGGTTCGCGCCCTGCACGCGGCGGGAATCGAGGTGATCCTTGACGTGGTCCTCAACCACACGTCGGAGGGGAACGAGTTCGGTCCTACGTACACTTTCCGCGGTTGGGACAACTCGGTCTACTACATGCTGGAGGAGAACCGGCGTCGGTATCGCAACTACGCCGGCACCGGCAATACGCTGAACTGCAACCACCCCGTGCTGCAGTCTCTCATCATGGACTGTCTGCACTACTGGGTCGTCCAGATGCACGTGGACGGGTTCCGCTTCGATCTGGGGTCGATCCTCGGTCGGGATCGCGACGGCAATCTCATGGAGAATCCGCCGGTCATCGAACGGATCGCCGAAGACCCCATTCTTCGCAACACGAAGCTGATCGCGGAGGCCTGGGATGCCGGAGGGGCGTACCAGGTGGGATCGTTCCCGGGCGGCCGATGGGCCGAATGGAACGACCGGTACCGCGACGACGTTCGCCGCTACTGGCGCGGAGACCGCGGCGTCACGGCCCCCTTCGCCACGCGCCTCGCCGGCAGTTCCGACCTCTACCTGCGTGACGGACGCAAGCCCTTCCACAGCATCAACTTCGTGACGTGTCACGATGGATTCACGCTCCGTGATCTCGTGTCCTACTCCCGCAAGCACAACGAGGCCAACGGTGAAGAGAATCGCGACGGGATGGGCGAGAACTACTCGTCGAACTACGGGATAGAAGGAGCCACGCGCGACCCCGCGATCAACGCCGTCAGGCTCCGTCAGCAGAAGAACCTGCTTGCGACCCTGCTGCTTTCCCTCGGCACGCCCATGCTGCTCGGCGGGGACGAGTTCGGCCGCACCCAGGGAGGGAACAACAACGCCTATTGCCAGGACAACCCTGTCTCGTGGTTCGACTACCGGTTTGCAGACGAGTACGCCGGGCTCCTTGCATTCACGACGAAACTGATCGCGTTCCGGCTCAGCCACCCCGCCTTTCTGCGCCCTGAGTTCTACACAGGCCACGACACGGACTTCAACCGAATGCCTGACATCACCTGGTTCTCGGAGACCGGTCACGTCGTCGACTGGGCACGAGTCGGCCGGACACTGTCCCTTCGGATTGACGGAAGCCGCGCCGAGATCAAGGCTGACCGCGATGACAACGACTTCTTCCTCGTGCTCAACGGCGCGGCACACCGCGTGAACGTGGTGCTCTGCGCGCCCCCTGCAGGCAAGCGGTGGTACCGCGTCATCGATACGGCACGCAGCCATCCGGAGGACTTCCTGCCGGCAGGCGCGGACGAGCCCGACGACTCCTCGTATTCATGCGCCGGCCGCAGCTTCGTCCTCTTCCTGAGCCGCTGAATGCGCCGTCCGTGATGCGGATCAGGTGGGTTTCTTCGATCGACGTATAGGTGGTATGGTCAGGTGCCGCCGGCGGCCTACAGGAGCGAACATGAGCGCAGTCACACCAATCCGGAACAAGTGGCCCGGTACCATGACCGACCGCGAGCGGTTCAACCGGCAGATGCACCACGAGTCGGTTGACCGGTGTTTCAACATGGAGTTCGGGTACTGGAGGGAGAACTTCAGTCAGTGGAGCATCTTCCGGCAGCATGGCATCACCGACAACGCCCGGGCCGACGAGTTCTTCGCGTTTGACGTGATCAGGACCTGGACGCCGCGGGTGTGGATGCATCCCGCCTTCGAGGAGCGGGTCGTTCGGGAGACCGGGGACACGAGAGTCCTGATCAACGCCGACGGGCTGCTTGCGGAAGTTCCCACAGATGCGCACGAGACGATTCCGCACTTCCTCGAGGCCACGATAAAGACCCCTGAGGACTGGCGTCGGGCAAAGGAGGAGCGGTTCCGTCGCGACGATCCCGCGCGTCGGATCGACGTCGACGCCCTGCGCGCGGCGCACCCGGCGGACCGCGACTATCCGCTTGCGCTCTGGTGCGGATCGATGATGGGCAAGATACGCGACATGCTGACGTTCGAAGGCATTGCGTACGCGATCTACGACTATCCTGAGATGCTCGAAGACATGGTCGAGACGGCGTGCCTGCTCGTGGAGGATGCCCTTGATCAGGTGCTTCCGGCGATCGATTTCGACCTCGCAGCCGGATGGGAGGATATCGCGTTCAAGCAGGGGCCCATCGTCTCGCTCGACTTCTATACGAGTGTCGTTGTGCCGCGGTACGCCCGTATCGGTTCCAGGCTCCGTGACGCCGGCATCGATATCTGGTACACCGACTGTGACGGGGACGTGCGGCCGCTCATTCCCGGCATGCTCGAGTCCGGACTGAACACGATGTTCCCGTGGGAGGTGAACTGCGCGGGGCATCCCGCCGCGGCGTTCGAGCAGTACGGCACGGAGCTGCGCATTATGGGTGGCGTGGACAAGATGGTGCTGGCGTCGGGGCGCGATGCGATTCGAGTCTATCTCGAAAGCCTCGTTCCTCTCGTCGAGCGAGGCGGCTACATCCCCTTCTGCGACCATCGCTGTCCGCCGAACGTTCCCGAGCAGGACTATCTCTACTACCTGGACCTCAAGGAAGAGCTGTTCGGTATGTAGCTGAGCGAAAAACTCCTGTCAGCGGTCCCGTTTCGCGCTATACTCCGCGGCAGGAGCAGGTATGACTCGACTGGTAGTGGGTGGGTTTGGTGTGCTTATCGCGGCGTCGCTGGTGCTTTCCGGCTGCGCGAGCTCCGAGGCGCGAGCGGCGCGAAGCGGTGACATAAACGCTCTGCGGGAGTACGTCGCAGAGGGTGGCGATGTCAACGAGCCCCAACGCAACGGACAGACGCTCCTGATGATCGCGGCCCAATCCGGTCAGAACGAATCGGTGCGGTTCCTGCTGGACAACGGGGCCACCGTCGATGCCCGCGACAACAGTGGCCAGACCGCTCTGCACTACGCTTCCGCCGCCGGGCGACAGCCCGTCGTCGGGCTACTGCTCGACCGCGGCGCTCGCGTCGACTCGCGGGATAACCGCGGAGCTACGCCTCTCATGCTCGCCGCGTCCGGTGGCCACGTTACGGTTGTCGACACGCTGCTCGTTGCCCGGGCGGGAGTGAACGAACGTGACAACGCGGGTCAGACGGCGCTCTACCGTGCAGTTGCTGCGAACAATCGGACCATCGTTGATGCGCTGATCTCCGCCGGTGCAGATCCCGGGATTCGCGATGCCGCGGGAGATTCCATGCTCTTCCTGGCTCTGCGTGACGATCGTGCCGCAGTCGCCGAACTGCTTCTGGACGCCGGGGTAGATCCGGATGAGAAGAACTCGCAGGGGAGCGCGCCCCTTCACCTGGCCTCCGCTGCCGGGGCAACACAGGTCGTCGACGCGCTGCTCTTCTACGGTGCAGACCCCAATACGCGTGATCGGCGTGGTCGCACGCCGGTGCACCTCGCACTCGACGGTCCGGCACCGGCGGCTGTGCTTCGCTCCCTGTTGCCCCTTGGCGCGGATCCGGCTATTGCAGACTCGGATGGACGAGCACCCGTGCTTGCCGCCGTGGAGGCAGGCGATTCGGACGTCGTCGGGCTCCTTCTCGACTACGGGGCGGATGCCGGCGTTCGAGACGCGGATGGGCGATCGCTCCTCCTTATCGCGACCGTATCGCGGCGGGCTGATCTCGTACGGGTTCTGCTGCGCGGCGGTGGTGACCCCAACACGCCGGACGCCCGCGGGACGACCCCGCTGCTGGTCGCGGCACGGGATGACTCCCATGAGCTCGTCGGCATCCTGCTCTCCGCCGGCGCCGACCCCGGTGCGACGGACCGGGACGGAACCTCTCCGCTTCTCGCGGCCCTGGAGGCAAGCGCACGGGAGCCGCGAGGGCTCACGCGCTCGGCGCAGCTGTTGTCCGACTCCGGTCGGGGTGTTCCCGGTCGCAGCCGGCGGGCGATCGCGATCGCCTTTGCGACGGCGGAGTCGGGCAATGTCGACGTTCTGCGCGTCCTGCTCGACACCGGACTGTCGCGAACCGCTCGTTCGTCGGGCGGCGAGACATTGCTCACGGCAGGCATCTCGCATGCCGAGTATGTGCGTGTCCTGCTCCAGTACGGGTATGGAGCGGACGAGGCGAACGGCGACGGCGACACGCCGGTGACGCTGGCCGCGCGCGGGGGGCACTACGAGTCGCTCCAGCTCCTGCTGCAGAGTGGAGCAAACCCGAACGTGAGCGGCCCGGACGGGACCACGCCGCTCATGCTTGCATCCGCCGGGCGCGACGCGCAGGTTGTGCGTCAGCTCCTGCTCGCGAATGCGACTGTCTGGGCCCGCGACCGGAATGGAAACGCCGCAATACACTTCGCCGCGCGCAGCGGTCCGCCCGAGACGGTTCGCCTGCTCCTGACGGCCGGCGCCGATCCCAATGCGACGAGCTCCGCGGGCGAACAGCCAATTGCGCTCGCCGAACAGAACCCGCAGCGCGATGAAATCGTGCGTATACTCCTGACCGCCGGCGCGACCGCTCCCGCTGCTGACGCGCCCTCCGAACCCGAGCCCGCGCCGGAACCCGATCCGCAGCGCCCGACGCCACGACCCGACCCTCCGTCGACCAGAAACGTGCTGTATCCGGATGCGCGCCGGCCGGATACTACCGGCGGCTCAACCGTGGTGCTCGATGAGTTCACCGTGCAGATACCCGCGGTCTGGGAGCGCAGGATGAGATCAATGGAGAACCCGCAGCAGGTACGTCTCACCATTGATAACTGGTACCTCCACGACATTGAGGTGTACAGGATTCAACGGAACGGCGAACCTGCCGGTGCCGCGAAGCTTGGTCCGTATGAGACGATGAGTATTGATACGCGGCAGGGGAACGTCTTCGTATTCTACGGTGTCGACGGCGCCTACTTCGGTCACTTCACGACAACGGGGCAGCCGGACCAACGGGTTCGGGCCGACGTCCGCCCGTAGACGCCCCGGCTCCGTGGAGCGCCGGCGACCTGCGGCAGGACCGGTCTTGACAACACGGCCCGAATTGACGATTGTACAGGTGCGACGACGGAGACGAGTACCATCGCCCCTGGTCATGAGAGAGGGTTTCCGGTCCGCAGGGTAGGCGCTGCGGCAGGTTGAGAGGAACCCGGCGAAGATGATGGGAAAACCACTCCCGAGCCGTCGACGGAAACCGTCACGAAGCCGCTGAGAGGCAGGCTTCGCCGGGAGTATGCTCGACCGGATCATCCACGAAACGGATGTACGAGTGCGTTGTGAGGGAGACATCTCGCAACGAACCAAGGTGGTACCGCGGAGCAGTGGAAGGCCCCTGTCTTCGTCCTTGGAAGCCGTCCGGCACGACGGTCCAGGGAGGAGGCAGGGGCTTTCTCTTTGTGGAGGAGAACTATGGCAGACGTAGCGGAGAAGAGAGACAAGACCCGGGAGCGCGAGGATCGGCTCCACCGCATCCGGCACTCGACGGCGCACATCATGGCGGAGGCCGTGCTTCGTATCTTCCCCGACGCGAAGATCGCGATCGGTCCCGCGATCGAGAACGGGTTCTACTACGATTTCGATCTTCCGCGCTCGCTCTCGCCGGAGGACCTCGAGCAGATCGAGGAGTTGATGCGGAACATCGTGGGCGAAGACCATGAGTTCCGTCGCGAGGTGGTAGGGAGGGACCGGGCGGCCGAGATCTTCAGCGACCAGCCGTACAAGCTCGAGATCCTCCGCGACCTGCCGGAGGACGAGGACGTCTCAATCTACGCGGTGGATACCTTTACCGATCTCTGCCGGGGGCCTCACGTTGAGCGAACGAAGGAGATCAACCCGAAGAGCTTCAAGCTGCTCAACGTTGCCGGAGCGTACTGGCGAGGCGACGAGAAGCGGCCCATGCTGCAGCGCATTTACGGCACCGCCTGGGAGAACCCCAAGGAGTTGCGCCAGCACCTCGACTGGCTCAAGGAAGTCGAGAAGCGCGACCACCGGCGCATCGGGAGGGAGCTCGACCTGTTCAGCATCCACGAGGAGGCCGGACCGGGGATGATCTACTGGCACCCGAAGGGTGGACGCATCCGCCAGGCGGTGGAGGACTACTGGCGCGAAGTGCACCGGCGCGACGGGTACGAGATACTGCACACGCCGCACATCGGCAAGAGCTGGCTCTGGGAGACGAGCGGTCACCTCGACTTCTATGCCGACGGCATGTACCCGCCCATGGAGATGGACAAGTCCGACTACTATGCGAAGCCCATGAACTGTCCTTTCCACATCATGATCTACAAGACCGGGGTACGCAGCTACCGCGAACTGCCGCTGCGCTGGGCGGAGCTGGGAACGGTCTATCGGTACGAGAAGTCGGGCACGCTCCACGGACTGTTGCGTGTTCGCGGGTTCACGCAGGACGACGCGCACATCTTCTGTACACCCGACCAGGTGGAGTCCGAGATCCTCGAGGTGCTCCGGTTCAGCCTCCGGATGTGGAAGGCCTTCGGCTTCACGGACCTGAAGGCGTATCTGGCTACCGCGCCCGAGAAGTCGGTCGGGTCGGCGCAGATGTGGGAGCAGGCGCTCGGGAGCCTCCGGCAGGCGATCGAGACCGAGGGTCTGCCCTACGAGATCGACGAGGGCGGCGGCGTCTTCTACGGCCCGAAGATCGACATCAAGATTAAGGATGCCCTCGGCCGGGAGTGGCAGCTGACGACGATTCAGTTCGACTTCAACCTGCCTGAGCGGTTCAACATATCCTTCGTCGACTCGGACGGAAAGGAGAAGCGACCCTACATGGTCCACCGCGCGCTCCTTGGATCGCTCGAGCGGTTCTTCGGCGTACTCATCGAGCACTACGGTGGCGCGTTTCCCGCCTGGCTCGCACCGGTCCAGATCGTGACGATTCCGGTCGCCCCGGCCTTCAACGAGTACGCGGCCCGCGTGGCCGACACCCTTGGTGCGGCCGGATTCCGGGTGGAATCCGATCTCTCGGACGGACGGATGGGGGCGAAGATCCGTCATCACCAGGGTCAGAAGGTACCCTATATGCTCATCCTCGGTGAGAAGGAAGAGGCGGCGGGCGCGGTGAGCGTTCGGCCGCGATCGGGGCCGCAGGTGAATGGGGTGGCGCTCGACGAGTTCTCTGCTACCGCGAAGGCGATCGTCGACTCGAAGAGCGCCGAACTCTGGCCGTCCGGGTAGAGCGTCGGCCTACATCTGTACCAGCTTGTGCTGCACCGCGTACTTCACCAGGTCGACCTTGGAGTGCAGCTGCAGCGACTGCATGATGTTGTTCTTGTGGACGTGTACGGTGTGGTGGGAAATGCCGAGCTCATCCGCGATCTCGCGTTCGGTCATCCCGTCGCAGATCAGCCTGAGCACTTCCACCTGTCGCGGCGTCAGTTCGGTCGAGCCGGTCGAGCGCGTCCCCGACCCGAAGCGAAACTCGTTCACCACGGTCTCAGGGATGCCGGTCCTGAACCAGTGCTCGCCCTTGGAGACGGCAACGATCGCCTGCACGACCTCTCGCGCCGCATGGTCCTTGAGCAGGTATCCGCGGACGCCCGCATGGACGGCTCGTTCCACGAGCTCGGCGTCGTCGTGCATGGACAGGACGATGACCCGGACCTCGGGTCGCCTGTGAACTACGGTCCGGGCGAGCTCGAGGCCATCCATCCCGTGCATCGCGATGTCGGTGAGAAGGACCTGCACCTCCGTCGTCTCGAGCTTCTCCAATGCTTCGTGCGCCGACGAGGCCAGCAGTGTGACCTCCATGGGTGGTTCCGCCTCCTCGATGATCAGCCTCAGGCCGTCTCGCAGGACACGGTGGTCGTCGACAAGTCCGATTTTCAGAGCGGATCCGTTCATGCGTGCTCTCCATGATGCGGACTTCCGGCCGATGAAGCAAGCCCCCGA
>SKZO01000128.1 GCA_007127335.1 Spirochaetales bacterium
CCGAATCAGGAAAGGAGAACGGTCGGCTCTACCGCTGGTACAAGAACAACATCCTGGAGCGCAATTTCCGGTCTGCCGCCATCTCTGCCGACGCTCTGTACTACCTGGGCGTATCGGCGGAGGTTGAAGGCATCAGCGGGAGGTTCTTCAACCTGACGACTCTGGAGAATCCCGCGCCGCCTGCGCTGGACAAGGCTGCCGCCGGCGAGCTCTGGGAGATCAGCCGTGAGCTTGGCCGCCTTGATGACCCGCAGCTGCCTCCGTGCGATCTCGGGAGTCCGGTCGGGTCACCTGAACCACTGGCCAACCGGCGTGATCTCCGGCTGATACACCATCAAGACGAACACGGCGATAAGCGGAAGAACTCCCGCCGTCGAAATCCACAGGCGCAACCTGAGGAGCCGCATGAGCTCCGGAGACAGCACCTGGGCTTCGGGGTCAGCATCGGCGATGAGCCTCTTGATCCGGTACTGCGTGGGGATATCACTTCCAACCCAGACCAGCCCGGAGAAGAGGAACAGCGGGAACGCCAGCGAGAGCCAACCGATCTGCCAGATGCCGCCAAGAATGACGCTGAGCATGATACCGGCCGCGACTGACACGACGATCAGAGGTGAGGAAAAACGGGCGTCGAGCCAGGCGACCGTCCGGTATGTGTGCAGGATGACCGTGGGACGTCCTGAGGCAAGGCTCCTGTGCTCCCACAGGATCCCGATAACAGCGTTCGCGAAGAAGAGCGTGGCGGCAACAACGTGGACGAAGAGCACATGCCGGTACAGATGCGGTTGGTCGAGGAGCTCCTCCAACCGGTCGAGGAACACGATCGCAAGAACGATCATGCCCGCCATGAGTGCCAGCAAGAACACCAGAACCTTCTTCGTCTTCACTCCGTTCTCCCTTTGGCCACGGTGGACTGTAGCATTGCCGCAGGCCGCTTGACCACCAGAGCCGGCGCCCCTGCCGGCCTGGTGAGCGCCAAAGCTCGACGGTCTACCAGCAGGCATACGAGGCCCGTCCCGGTTACACTGTCACATCGTCGGTTTGTGGAGGAGCTCTGATGGCGACATGGAGACTTGAACGAGAAGTGCCCGTGGCGGGCGAATACGAGGTTGTTGTCTGCGGTGCAGGACCGGCCGGATTCTGCGCCGCCGTACAGTCGGCACGGCTTGGCGCCCGGACCGCGCTCGTCGAGGCAACCGGGGGACCCGGAGGAGTGATCACCGGCGGAGGCAATCCGGATATCGCGCTGTTCTATGCACACCGGCAACACATCATCGCCGGGATCGGATGGGAGTTCGTGAACGAGCTCGCGCGCGACGGCTGGGCCCGAATCCCCGACTTCTTCGCGGACCTCCGGCATTCGCAGCTCGGCGTGCGGGTCAACTGGCCCATGGCGGCGCACTATATGGATCAGTACTGCGTCCGTGCCGGAGTCGATCTCTACTATCACCACCCCGTGGCGGATGCAGCATGGCGAGAGAGGGACCGCACCCAGCCTGGAGCCGACGGGATAGTCGTCGACGGGGTCGTCGTGGCAACCAAGTCAGGCTTGCAGCTCATCCGGGGAACCGTATTCGTCGACGCGACCGGCGACGGAGACGTGGCGGCGCTCGCCGGAATGGAATATGAGCTCGGCGAGCGGTATACGGGCGAGGTCCAGCCAGGAACCCTCCGCTTCTACCCAACGGGGTTCGAGCTCTCTGAGATCGACGAGGAGCAGGTCAGGGAGACGTGGACGGCTGCCCGGGAGCGCGGTGAGCTCCTGCCGGGTGACTACTGGCCTGAACCGCGCGGGAATCCGGCAAACATGTTCCGGCACCTCGGGAACAACTTCAACCATGTCCATCCAATCAACGGCGGCGACAGCAGGAGCCGTTCGGAGGCGGAGGTTCGCGCTCGTGAGTCGGTCGCGCGCATTACGCGCTGGGCGCGTGCGCACGTGAAGGGCGCTGAGCGCTTTGAGCCTCTGGCCCTGGGGGCGTCGGTCGCCGTGCGTGAGAGCCGCCGCATCACCGGTCTCGAGTACCTGACGGAGAAGGACTATTTCACCGCCCGCCAGTGGGACGATGCGATCTGTTACGCTTTCTATCCCATCGATCTGCACCGCGGAGTCCGGGAGGGGCAGGAGGACCAGGAATCGCTGCGGATCCGGTACCTCGAGCTTTCCGACGGCAAGGTGCCGACCGTTCCGTTCGGGGCGCTTGTTCCCAGGCGTTCGGTGAATCTCCTCGTAGCCGGCCGTTGCGTCTCCAGCGATCGCATGGCAAACTCGGCTGTTCGTGTGAAGTCGCCGTGCATGGCGATGGGACAGGCGGCTGGCGCGGCCGCGACGATCGCGCTCGAGAACGAAGGACGAGTACGAACGGTGGATACGGGAAGGTTGCGGAGGCTCCTTGTCGAGAACGATGCGATCGTACCCGGATGATCGACGAGGTCACGTCTGCTCGAAATGCATGGCAGTGAAGACCATCACGATTGACATGAAAGCATACGACACCCTCAACCGCGTCGTGGTCTCCCGCGACACGCCGGCGGGCGTGCGCGAGATACGACGGCACCTATCAGGAGCGGCGTGACGCGATGATCGCGCGCGCCTCACCCTCGTCGGTTGTCCACGGTGAACGCCTCGAACCGTTCCGGATCAAAGTCCACACCCAGCCCCGGTCCTTCCGGAACCGGCATGCACCCGTCGGCATCGAGCGGGAGGGCGAGTGCGTTGCCTGCCGGCGGGAGCAGCAGATTCTCGTGAAGGAGGATCTCGGTGAACTCAACGGCATCGGTGACACCCACGGTAGACGCGGCGAGGTGCAGTTTGGCGGCGACCTCCGGACCCAGGCCGAATGCGGTGCCCAGCACGCACTTGAGCCCGGCGGCCTCAGCGATTGCCGCGATCTTCTTCGCCGCGTAGAGCCCGCCCGCCTTGTCGATCTTGATGTTGATCACGTCGGCCGCGTTACGCCGGATGATGTTGATCACGTCGTGGATGCTGTATGCGCTCTCATCAGCCTCGATCAGCGTGTCCACCGACGCACGAACATGGGCCATCCCATCCAGGTCCCACGCAGCAACCGGTTGCTCGAGCAGATCGATGCCCACGCCGCGGCGTTCGGCGAGATGGCAGAACCGTATCGCCTCCTTGACCGAGTAGCCCTGGTTGGCATCCGCGCGTATGGCCACCCCGGGGCCGGCCGCGGCGCGCATGGCAGCGACTCGCTCCACATCGTCCTCCGGGATGCCTCCTATCTTTGCCTTGAACGCGCGAATGCCGTGTTCCATGCCGCTGAGGCAGAACCGGGCCATTCCGTCAGGCGGACCTCCGGCGATCTCCACGGACACCGGCACACGTCTCCGCACCTTCCCGCCGAGCAGCACGCATACGGGCACGCCAAGGACCTTGCCAATCAGGTCGTGCAGAGCGAGATCGATCCCGGCCTTTGCGCAGGAATTCCCGCGGAAGTCTATGGAGTTGAGGATCGTCTCGCGATCGAACGGGTCCTTCCCCTTCAGACGCGGACCCAGGTGCACGTCGATTGCGCTGCGCACCTCTTCTACCGGTTCGCCAAAGAACCCGATGTCCGTCACCGCTTCGCCGATTCCTGAGGCACCCTCATCGGTTTCGATGGTGACGATCACGTACTCGAGCACCGGCTCGGGCTTCTCCGGGGTAACTCTCCCAAGACGGTACCACTCGCGCTTCGTGCCGGCCCCCTCGGTCGAGTAGGGCGGAGCGGGAATCGGCATACGCACCACAGTCGTCCGGACACCCGTTATCCTCATTGCGTCTCCTCCTCGCGGCGTCCTGCCACGAGCACCTTCTGGAGTACCTCACTCTGGCCCCGGATGTGGCGGGATAGCGCGTCGCGCGCCCGTGGCCAATCTGCGTCAAGGATCGCGCGCAGAATCTCGACGTGCTCCGCGCTCATCTTCTCCGCAACCCGGGCCTCCGGAGCGGCGTAGTGGAGCAGTTTCGTGTAGAACCGCGCGACGAACTGGTCGAAGAACCTCGCGATGTATTTGTTGCCTGATTTCGCAACGACGTAACGGTGCGGCGCGTCGTCAAGCCCATGGCTTTCGCCCTCGAGCAACGCTAGCACCTCCGAGCGTTCGATTCTCGGCCGACCGGCGTCGAGCGCAGTGAGCTCCAACGCTTCGCGGACTTGCAGGTACGCCTCCACGTCGTCCATGCGCACGGGTTGGACCCGCCAGCCCCTGTTCGGCACGTGGTCGAGCAGGCCGGCGCCGGCGAAGCGGCTGAAGGTTGCCCTGATAATCGACCTGCCAACGTCGTGCCTGGCGGCCAGGGCTGCTTCCCGGAGATACACCGCGGCAAGGCTGAGACTCGCATGCATGACCTCTTCAAGGAGGACCTCATCCCAGTCAGACGGGCTTCGCGGCACTGACACCTGCTCCTGAGCCCCGCCAACGCCGATCCTGGCCGGATTCACGGTGAGACGTCCGTTCGCGACCTTCTGCAGGTACCCTTCCTCCACGAGCGTCTGGATGGCCTTTCGAACCGGCGTGACGCTCACATCGTAGTGCCGGGAGAGGTCGGTGAGTGAGAGGTGGGCGGGGAGTGTCGCGCCGGTGCGGATTCGTTGCCGGATATCCTGACTGATGTACGCAGCGATGCTCATTGGACCTCCGTCATGATCTCGAACGATCAACCGGAAACTCTCCTCGCACTATACACGCTGAAGATATTATTGTACAACATACTAGATATTGTCGACAAGGAGCGGGCAATGCGAGACCCCCATCTTGGAGCTGCAGGCTACCGGGAACGACGCCGACGCGTGCTTGAGCGGCTGGAGACTGACGCGGTGGCCGTAGTCGCCGGAGGACCACAGGACAACGGCCTGAGGCTCTTCCGCCAGACCAACGACTTCTACTATCTCAGCGGGGTCGAGTCGCCCCAGTCGTACCTTCTGCTTGATCGGAGGAACAACACGACCGCACTCTTCCTGCCTCATCAGACCGAGCGCGAGCGCGATGAAGCCGGCCCGATACCGTCGGTTGAATCCGCCGGTGAGGTCATCGCCGCCTCCGGAGTCGACGAGGTTCTTGGCGTCGAGAAGCTCGCCACCAGGCTCGAATCGGCACCCAGGATCTACACGCCCTTCCGTGAGGGGGCGGGGTCGATGACGAGTTGGGACACGCACGCAGCCGGGAGGAGGGCACGGTATTCGGATCCGTGGGACGGCACTACGGATCGGTTCGCTCACTTCATAGAGCTCCTGCGAAGACGCTTTCCGGGTGCCGAGATCTGTGATCTGGTACCGGTCCTGGATAACCTGCGTGGGGTCAAGGACGCACACGAGATCGAGCTGCTCAGACGCTCCGGCCGGCTCTCCGCACTCGGAATCGTTGAAGCGATGAAGTCTACGAGGCCCGGACTCTACGAGTATCAGCTCGCTGCTGTGCTCGACTACGTCTACATGAACCACGGTGCGCGAGGCAGGGCGTACAACGCGATCATGGCGTGCGGAGCGAATGCCTGGCACGGGCATTACGGTGCCAACAGCTCGGTACTGCAGGACGGCGAGCTGATCCTCGGCGACTGTGCACCTGACTACCGCTACTATGCGAGCGATATAGGCCGGATGTGGCCGGTGAATGGTATCTACACCAACGAACAGCGTCAGCTCTACGGCTTCATGGTCGAGTTTCACAAGGCGTACCTGGAGGAGATCAAGCCGGGGCTGACCGACGAGCAAATCCGTAACACTGTGGCTGAGCGGATGAAGAAGGTTGCGGCTGCCACACAGTGGATTCGCCCGAGCTTCGAGAAGGCCGCCCGGTGGGCACTTGATTTCCCGCACCACATGTCGCATCCGGTAGGACTTGCCTGCCATGACGATGGGCACTACCGTGGCAAACCGCTTGTTCCCGGCGTGGTGATCGCGCTCGATCCGCAGATGCGCGTCGAGGAGGAGCGGATGTACATCAGGGTTGAGGACACCGTCGTTGTTACCGAGCACGGCGTCGAGAATCTCACGAGCGATGCCCCGCTGGAGCTCGATGACGTGGAGGCGCTCATGCGGGAAGAGGGGATGGTGCAGCGCTATCCCGCACACGCGTTCCCACTTCTTCCGCTGTGCTGACGCGATGGGACGATTGCGCGCCTCCGGCATGAGTTGTCGATGAGCTCGCCCGGCAGAGGAGGTGGTCTATGCTATTCAAAGGGATCTACGTTCCCGTCATTACTCCGTTTCTTGCGGACTACTCGGTAGATGAGGCCTCCTATTCGCGTGTGATCGAACACCTGATCGAACAGGGTGTGCACGGACTGGTCATCGGCGGTACGACGGGTGAGAATTACTCGTTGACTCCGGAAGAGCAGATCCGGCAGTTCGCGTACGCGAACGAGGTCATCGCAGATCGCGTTCCCTGGATCGGCGGCGTGAACAACATCAGGACGGAGCAGGTGTGCGCCTTTGCGGTAGCGGCCCGCGACCATGGCGCTTCGGCGCTGCTCCTCGCGGTACCGCCGTACTCAGTGCCCACTCAGAAGGAACTGGCGGCTCACGCGCTCAAAGTCGATCAGGCCTCAGGACTGCCCATCATGCTGTACAACTTCCCCGGCAGATCCGGTGCTGAGATGGGACACGAGTTCCTCGAGCGTGTCGGGCGCAGCACGAACTTCGTTGCGATCAAGGAGAGCGCCGGAGACATTGGACGCGTGCACATGCTTGCACGCGAGTTTCCGCACCTGCAGCTGAGCTGCGGAGCAGACGATCTGGCGCTCGAATTCTTCGTCTGGGGCGCGCAGAGCTGGGTGTGTGCCGCCGGCAACTTCTTCGCGAAGGAGTCACTGGCACTGTTCGACGCCTGTGTCGTGCGCAATGACTTCGTCACCGGCCGTCGGATCATGAAGGCGATGATGCCGGTGATGACCGTTCTCGAGCGCGGGGGCAAGTTCGTGCAATGCGTCAAGTACGGATGCGAGCTCGACGGCCTGCCTGCGGGCCAGACCGTGAGACTGCCGCTTCGACCCTTGAAGAAGGAGCTGAAGCGCACGCTTCGCGACGCGATTACGACGGCGCGAACCACTATACGACAGACCATGGGGGAGGATTAGTATGGCCGACCTGCTGTCCCGCGACGAGTATCACGCCATAGCCGACGATCTGTCGCCAATGACCAACTCCTGGATCAACGGCAAGTTCGTCTCCGCAAAGACCGGTGCTACGTACCAGACGACCAACCCTGCAACGGGAAAGCTCATTGCCGGCATCACCTCCTGCGGGAAGGAGGATGTCGACTACGCAGTGAAGAAAGCGAAGCAAGCCTTCGAGAGCGGCGACTGGTCACGACTGCATCCCTCGGAACGCAAGGAGGTCATGATCAGGCTCGTGAAGCTCATGAAGCGCAACCGGTACGAGTTGCAGGTGCTTGAGAGCCTGGACAGCGGCAAGCCAATCCGTGAGATCGCGACGGTCGACTTCCCGGAGACGCTCGAATGCCTCGCGTGGTACGCGGAGGCTGCGGACAAGCTCTACGATCAGGTGTCTCCGGCCACTGACGATGCGGTGGGTCTCATCGTCCGGGAGCCGGTTGGTGTGGTCGCCTGTGTACTGCCGTGGAACTTCCCGCTCCTGATGCTCGGATGGAAGGCCGGTCCAGCGCTTGCGGCCGGTAACAGCGTCATCATCAAGCCGGCAAGCGAGACGAGCATGAGCGCACTGCGGGTCGCAGAGCTCGCCGGCGAAGCAGGTATCCCGCCTGGCGTCTTCAACGTCGTCACCGGACCCGGTGGCACCGTCGGTGAAGCGCTCGGAATGCACCCGGACGTTGGGGCGATCTCTTTCACCGGTTCCACCGACATCGGCAGGCGGGTTCTCGAGTATTCGGCCCGCAGCAATCTGAAGAAGGTGACACTGGAGCTCGGCGGAAAGAATCCGGCGGTCGTGCTCGAGGACGCCGAGGAAATGGATGATGTAGCCGAGCAGGTCGTCCGTGCGGTCTTCTGGAACATGGGGGAAAACTGCACCTCCAACGCCCGGCTCATCGTTCACCGGAAGCATCACGATGATCTCATCACCCGTCTGCTCGACAAGCTCCGCGACTGGAAGACCGGAGATCCGCTGGATCCCCAGAACACGCTGGGGGCAATCGTTTCCAGACGGCATTTCGACGATGTCATTCGCTTCATCGAGATCGGAAAGAAGGAGGGAGCCACGGTCATCGCCGGGGGAGAACCCCTCGATCCTGGTTCCGGTCTGTTCATCCAGCCGACGATCTTCGACGGCGTTACTCCGCAGATGACCATTGCGCGGGAAGAGATCTTCGGGCCGGTTCTCGCGGTGCAGACCGCAGGCAGTGACGACGAGGCCATCAGTCTCGCGAACGATACCGTTTACGGTCTTCAGGCCACCGTGTTCTGCGCCCACGGCAAGAAAGCGCTTCGGGCCGCACGCCGCATCAAGGCCGGCACAGTGACCGTCAACTGTTACTGTGAGGGAGACATCACCACGCCCTTCGGCGGGTACAGACTTTCGGGTTTCGGTGGACGGGACAACGGTCTGCACGCCTTTGACCAGTACACTGAGACGAAGACGATCTGGATCGACCTTGGCGAGCACGAGTTGGATGCCCGGCTCGACTGAGCCGGGTAGGGCGACCAACCGCCACGAGAGGAGCGATATGGAACTGCTGGCAAAGCTCTCAAACATACCGGGAGTCTCAGGGTTCGAACACGAGGCGCAGAGGCTCGTTGGAGACGAACTTCGACCCTACGCGGACGAGCTGTCGATCGATCGGTTGGGAAACGTCATTGCCCTTCGCAAGGCGCGAAAGCCGTCCCGCGAGAAGCCTTACCGTCTGATCTACTGCGCCCACGTGGACGAGATCGGATTCATGGTGTCTGCCATTGATGAGAGGGGCTTCATCTACTTCGTCCCGATCGGAGGCTTCGACGCGCGGACACTGCCGAGCCATCGGGTCACCGTGTACGGAACCGCCGGTGAGCGCCCGACAACGATCGAGGGCGTCATCCCCGGCAAGCCCGGATGGATGACTGATGACGAAGACCGCAAGCGGGTCATCCCCATGGATGAGCTCTTCGTTGACACGGGGCTGCCACCGGAACGAGTGAAGGCTGCGGTGCAGGTGGGCGACGTTATCAACCTTTCGAAACAGTTTGAGGTGCTCAACGACGAGATCGTGACCGGAAGAAACTTCGACGACAGGATCGGCACCTACGCGCTTGTCGAGTCATTCCGGCGGATCGAGAACAACACGGTCGATGTGTACGCGGTGAGCACGGTACAGGAGGAGGTCGGAGTCCGTGGTGCGCCGACCGCCGCCCACGCCATCCAGGCAGACATCTGCGTCGCGATCGACGGGAGCCTTCCGTCTGATATCCCTTTTGCCAAGTCGCACCGGGAACAGTGCCCCATCGGCGGCGGCACGGGTATCTACCTGATGGACAACCGAACCATCGGCGATCGGGATCTCCTGCGGGGCCTGATGGACACCTGTGAGAAGCACGGCATCCCCTTCCAGCGCAACATCGGCGGCGGGACCGACGCGTCGGTCGTCCAGCGCACGGGCTCCGGCGCGAAGGCCACGACGATCGGGGCGCCCACACGGTACATGCACTCCACCGTTCAGATGTGCCACGTGCGTGACATCCAGGCCACCGTCGATCTGCTGACCTACTTTCCGCAGTACGCACACCTGATACTGCCGGACGACTGGAATTGATGGCGGTGCGGACCACTACTAGGGATGGACACGGAGGCGATCAACATCATCGGGCAGGGAGTCACAGATCCATACATCAAGGTATTCGGCGACCGCGCCGCCTGGTGATTATCAACCCTGGACGACAAGGTCTTCCTCCACAGGCACGAGGGGAGGTACTACCGCAACTCGAGCACCGTCACGTCGCGCGCGGGGGCTGTCAGCGAGACCGTTCGATCCTCGAGTACGGCGTCGGCCCCACGCAGTGTCCTGGTTCGGCTGAACTGCCACGCTCCGTTGACGGTGATCCGGACGGGGATGTCCTGGCGCTTCGGGTTGGCGACCCAGAGGTAGGTGCCGCCGCCGCCATCGTGAATCCGCGCCCGGATCCTCGGATCGGTCCGCTCAACCAGTTGAGTCTTTCCGGAGAACGCGAAGAGTTCCCGGAAGAAACGCCCGCAGCGGTCGCCGTCGTGCACGGTATATCCACGGCCCGGCATCGTGCCCATCAGGAGCGTCCGGCCCTGTCCGAAGTCGTTCTGCACGGCTGCCACCCGCCCGTCGCGGTACCATCCCACGGCGGTTCCAGTGGTCGGTTTATAACTCTGCAGGTACGTCCCTCCCCACGTGAACGCCCCAAGCACATTCATCTCCAGATCGTCCAGGAGATCGGGGGTGAACTCAACGTACGATTCCCGCGCGCCGAACACCTCATCCAGGCCCAGGTTCGGCTGGATCTCACCAACGTGCGCACGGTCTCCCCAGTACGCCGGGCACCCCTCGCTGATCAGGGTACCGCCGCCTGCGACCCACGCCTTGATCCGTGCGGCCGTCTCGCCGGTGAGCATCACCGGGAACGGGAGATAGAGGAAGTCCCAGCTCTGTATGTCGTCTA
Source organism: Spirochaetales bacterium (assembly GCA_007127335.1). GTDB lineage: Bacteria > Spirochaetota > Spirochaetia > DSM-27196 > SLST01 > SLST01. The sequence continues at coordinate 10,580 of SKZO01000128.1, forward strand.
TGTGGACGAAGTCTGCCTGCACGTTCGTGTCGTGGAAGCCGCGGTAGGCCCCCTCGTAGCTGTCTGAGAACAGCTCGGTGCTCTTCTGCTGCGCGTAGAGGAAGAGCTGCGGCTCCGGCACGAAGAGGATTCCCACCTCTCCCCTGATCGGACGGCTCTTCCAGAGACCGGTCTGCTCGGGAGCCTGCGCCCATCGCGCAACGCTCGTCGACATCTCGGAGCGGTCGGTTCGGCTCCCGTCCATCCCGTACGGCCCGAACGCACCAAAGAGCACGCCGTCAAGCAGCGGCCTCCAGCGAAGGTAGAGCGTCCCGGTTGCGCCGTGCATGTAGCTCGTGAGGTTCCAGTAGCGGATATCCTGAGGGTAGCAGATCCGTCCCTCGTCGCGCGGCTTGCCGAGCACGTTTTGCTGCAGCCACAGCGGACCGCCGTACGCCTCCGCGTGCCAGAACGGCTTGCCGCGGCTCGCGCTGCGCACAAGGTCCATCGCCTGCGCCTGTCTCCACGGCTCGTCGCCATGCCGGGACGACCCCCAGGTAAGCCCGAAACTCTCCACCACAGAGGCCGCCCGCCAATCGTCGGCGACCGAAGGAGCCAGGCGCCGCAGCGTCATCGCGATCCCGTGCGCGGTGATTCGGTGTTTCGGGTCGCGGGCTGCGATGATATCCCGGCGCCATGACATCTCCTCGTATGCGTTATCAATGCGGAATCGCAGCCAGTCGAGCGAGTCGTTGTACGGTTGCAGCCGGCGCGGCGGGACCACGTCCGCCCAGTCGGCGAGCCCGGGCCGCCACCACGCCTCGTGCAGCACTTCGAGCGACCCGTACTTCG
>SKZO01000327.1 GCA_007127335.1 Spirochaetales bacterium
GACGGCGTCCGGACCGCCGACGCGGATCGTGCGCAGATCGACGGAGAGAACGTCTGCGGCTCGAACGGCGCCGCCGGTCTTCTCCTCGACCCACCGGCGGAGGTTGCTCTCAGAGTACCCGAAGACGGGGTCACGGGCGAACTCGGTCTCGTGCGCGGCGACGAGCCGGCCTTCCTGCTCGACCCAGTGCACGTCGTCGATCGTGTAGCGTCCGCCTTCGAAGAATGCGGGCGCGAGAATCACGCCGTCGACGTCGCGCTTCATCCCGCTCAGCAGGGCGTCGACCTCCCCCGGGTAGTGGCCGCGGAGCGTGCTGTCGCTGCGTGAAGCGGGCACGACGGCTTCGGGGCGGATGCTCGCGCTTCGCGCGGCTTCCGCGAGACCGGCGCCAATCTCCCTGCCGAGCCGTACCGCCGCGGCGGGCTCGAGACTGCGGGAATTGGTCGAAAGGTAGACCACGCGTTCATCGCCGCCGAGTGCATCTGCGAGGACGTCCGCCGACCAGCGGGTGTAGACGGGGACGTCGTGCACGGTCTGGGTGCCCGTAGGGTCGTCGTCAAGGACCACGATACGAAGCCCCTGGTTCGCGAGCTGTTCACGGATGGAAGTTCGTGCGTTCGCAACGGATCTGGGTGCCGGCTGCCGCGCAAGCGCTTCGGCGAGCGTCATGGTGACGACGGTAGTCGCCGGGTCGACCGGTGTCAACCACATTATCACCCGACATCATTGTTGACACAGGAACTCATGTGGGGTATCTTTGGGCAATGTTAAGTAAGTCAATCTACTTAATAGGGTATTCCGACGCTCAGTTCCGCTGCGGAGCGTTCCGTGGCTGACACGCGTTCGCCCGCGCGGGGCCTGCTCATTCCTCTTGGCACGGTTGCGATCGTCGCCATCCTGATCCTCGGCTCCGCCTGGCGCGGCGGCGGGTTCGGGTTCTCGGCCGTCGATACCGCGGCGCTCGCGCCGGCCCGGATGACGCTTGACGGGTCGCTGCTGCTTCTGCGCGAGACCGGCGGCTCGTTCGCGCTGGTCGCGGTGAGTCTCGCCTCCCGCGAACGGCTGTCCGCCGTAGAGCTCGACCGGCGCCCCCTGCGAATCGTCCCCACGCCCGGAGGCGTTTCCGCCTTCGTGCTCTGGCCCGACTCAAACCGGGTCACCGTGTTCGACACCGAGACGCTCGAGGTCCAGCGCGACTTCACGCTCGACGGCGTCTCGCGTCCCACCGAGCTCAGTTTCTCGCCGACCGGTGAGCAGGTATTCGTCGTGGACGGCGATGGAAGCGAGGTCGTCGAGTACCGACACCAGCGGCTCGAGCTGACCGAGACGCGCCGGATGGCTCTCGCCGGGTCCGGCCCCGTTCTCACCAATCGACGCGCGACCCGGCTCTACCGGGCCACGCCTGAGGCTATACTCGTATACTTCGCTCAGACCGGCGATCTGGTTGAGACCTATCCGGTCGCGGGGCTCCGCGCCACCGGTGCGGGAACGCACGGCCTGCGGTTCGATGCGAACTACACTGCGCTCTGGGGTGTAGACGGGTCGGGCAGGCCGGTTGCGGTTGATGAGCGTTCCGGCGGGGTTTCCTCTCCGGGTGTGACCGACGCGCTGGGCCCGGCGCCGGCGGCGGGTGAGCGGGTCGCGTATCTCAGCGTAGACGGTCGATCGGTCGTGACGGTGGACCCCCGGGAACCCGACCGTGTGGCCGCGACCGTAGACCTGCAGCACACGGCTTTCGCCGTCGTTGCTCCTGATCCGGCTCTCCTCTGGGCCATTTCCGCCGACGGGGTAATCCTTGACGTCTCCGGCACAGTCGCTCGCCCCATCGCGGAGCTCGACCTGTCCGGTATTGTTGAGGCGGTGCCCTCGCCGGTCGACCGGGGAGGGAGCTTCGCATGCTTCTGAGAGGGAGGAACGTATGTGGCAGATAATTGCCGGGCTCGTCCTGGGGCTCGGGCTTGGATACGCACTGCAGCGCGGCGGGTTCTGCATGAACTCGGCGTTTCGAAGCCTCGTGTTCGAGAAGGATCGCAGCCTGATCCGCGCCTGGATGCTCGTACTCGTGATCAACGTCGTGGGGGTGAACCTGCTCACCGAGCTTGGTGTGCTCCGTCCCATGATCGTGCCCCTCTTCTGGCCGGCAATCCTCGTTGGAGGATTCCTCTTCGGCGTAGGGATGGTTATGGCCGGTGGGTGTGCGAGCGGGACCTACTACCGAGCAGGCCGCGGGATGATTGGATCCGTGGGCGCCCTCGCAGGGTTTGCCGTGGGAACCGCACTGCTCGACGGCGGCGGAGCCTGGATCGCGCAGGCCTACCTGCGCTCACCGGCGATCACGATCGACGGCGGTGAACCGACGCTCTTCACCCTGCTCGGACTCGAGTCGGTCGTCGCGCGATGGACGCTCATCGGGCTGCTCTCGTTGCTTGCGATCTGGTACCTCATCCGGGCCCCCAGGGAACTCTTCGTGCTCGGATGGGGGTGGAGAAAGACCGGCCTTGCCGTGGGCGTCTTCGCGCTTGCGGCCTGGGTCGTCTCGAGTCTCACCGGGCGACACTTCGGCCTCTCGTTCACCCAGCCGACGGTAAGCGTCACCCGTTTCCTGGTATCCGGGGACACCTCCGGGATCAGCATCGCGACATGGATGCTCCTTGGCGTGCCCGCGGGAGCATTCGCAGCCGCGAAGGTCCGTGGCGAGGCGCGATGGGCGCTTCCCGATGCCCGTACGCTCGTCCGGCAGGCCGGTGCCGGTACGCTCATGGGGGCCGGCGCGAGCATCGCCGGCGGCTGTAACATCGGTCACAGCGTGACCGGTATCGCGACGCTGAGCGTCGGGTCAATCGTGGCGACGCTCGCGATCATGCTCGGCTGCTGGGCGATGACCGCGCGGATCTACGGGCAGGCCCGACGTTCGGCGGATTCGTCTACCCGGGCGAAGGCGCGGGCGTAACGACTCTGGAATCACACCGTTCGAGGAGGAATGGATGAAAAGGCATGAACTGGCGTCCACCGCGGCGCTTCGACTACTGATATTCGTCGTGCTCGTCGCAGCCGCCGCCGGTACCGCGTGGGCCGGGGGCGCGCAGGAGACGGGAATCGAACGAACACCCGCGCAGGAGATCCTCGTGACGCCGGGGTGGCTCGCGGAGAATCGTGACTCGGTCACGATTCTCGACACGCGCGGCAGCCTTCAGGCATTCGGCGAGGGTCACATCCCCGGCGCGGCGTTCGTTGCGCGCGAGGTGACCTGGGACACTGTTGACGGGATCGCCGGCAATCTCCCGGCGCCTGAGATCGTCGCGGCCGATCTTGAGGATGCCGGTGTCCGTCACGACCGTCCCGTCGTCGTGTACGACGGAGGAAACGGACTGTGGGCTTCGCGCGTCTTCTGGGCGCTCGAGTACCTGGGGCATACCCGCGTTCATCTGCTCGACGGCGGTCTTGCGGCATGGACCGCCGCGGGGAATGAGCTTACGAGTGAGGTTGCCGTTCCCGAACGCGGTGATTTCACCGCGAAGGTCCGTCCGTCGCTCATTGCGACCGCCGACGAGGTTCTTGCAGGGATCGAGAGCGAGGATTTCGCGGTGCTCGATGCGAGATCGCCGGACGAGTACTCGGGAGCCGACGTGCGGGCCGCGCGCGGCGGGCATATCCCGGGATCCGCGAACGTCGACTGGGTCCGCAATGTGGGCGACGGGACCTCCTTTCTCCCCACGAGCGCTCTCGCCGGGATCTACGACGAGGTGATCGCCGGTCAGGACGGCCCCAAGGTGACGCTCTGCCAGACCGGTGTCCGCGGCGCCCACACCTACGTTGCGCTCCGCCTGCTCGGATACGAGGATGTGCGCGTCTACGACGGCTCCTGGGAAGAGTGGGGGAACCGCGAGGATCTGCCGGTCGCGACCGGATCCTGACCGGCCCGTCGCCGTCCCTGGACGGACAGCCCGGGGCTTCACGAGAAGACCTTGGCGCGGAGCTCGGGTTCGCTGATCTCTGCGTCGAGCGGGTACATGGGGCGGCGAAGGCGCGGGTAGGCGAACCGTTCGCGGGCATCCCAGTAGCGACGTGCGACTCGCTCGGCCGCGGCCGCAACGGCCGCAGTGTCGGTGCCGGTTACCACGACCGCCGCGCTGCTGCGCGGCTCGTCGGCCCACACGTATCCTACCCAGAGCGACGCGAAGATGCTCTTCGCCGGCTCGACGAGCGTGCTCGTGCGCTCGCCCGGCAGGAGCAGGGGAATGGGCAGCCAGGCTCGCGCCGGGCGGATTCCTTGGTCGAGGCAGCGCAGCAGGAGCGCGCAGGAGCGCTCGCGCGTGTCGATCGCGATGCCACCGACCCCTGTTCTGAGAACCTTACGCACGGTACCCCTCTGCGCTGGAGCCTTTCTGCGAGCGGTAGATGAGCAGCGCAACGAAGTCGTAGATCGCGTGGGTGAGCGCCGCGGCGATGAGGCTGCCGGACAGGAGAAAGACAAGGCTCAGCACCGTCCCCATCGCGAAGGCGAGTACGGCGTAGGTTGGAGTGATCGCGTGGGCGAGCGCGAAGACCAGGTTCGTAACGATGAGTGCGGCCACGGTTGACAGATGCGCCGCGATCGACTGCTGGATGACCGCCCGGAAGAGGAGCTCTTCGGAGATCCCGGCCATGATCGAGACCGCGAGGAGACCCGCCGGACCGCAGGTGCCGAACAGAAGATCGAGCAGACGGCCGAGCTCGCCCCTGATCCGTTGAAAGGGCGGCCACGTCGACCGCATGGTCAGGGTGAACAGCAGCAGGAGCAGCCCGACTCCGCACGCCGCGAAAAGCACGCCGCTCCAGTCGAGCCCGAGAGTCGGGCCAACGCTCACACCGAGTACCCAGGCCGCGATCAGCGCGACCACTCCTACCGCCGCCTCGAACAGGAGCGCAAACCTCAGTCCCCGCATTCGTCGAGCCTATCACGCCAGGGCCATCCTCGTCGCGCCATGGGTCGATCCCCCGTGACACGGTATGCACGAGGCGCTACGATACTCACATGGACAGGAGGCCCCTATGGTACCCAGACCAACGCAGCGATACGCCCTGAGCCGGGCCGGGCTCACCCCCTTCGAACCACCGGTCCCCTACGACGAGGCGGATCGGCGAGCAGCGCAGATCGTCGGGCAGATGAGCGCGGAGGAGAAGTTCGAGATGGTGTGCGGTCGCGGGTTCTACATCGGCGGTTGCGAGCGGGCGGGAGTTCCCGACATCAACTTCACGGATGCGACGCAGGGCGTTCACCTGCGTGAACAGTTTCCCGCCGGGAGACTCTCCCGATCGGTCTGCTTCCCCAGCGCGCTCATGCTGACCTCGACATGGAACCGGAAGCTTGTCGCCGAGTACGCGCGTGCGGTTGGCGAGGAGTGTCGTGCCGGCGGCATCCATGTCCTGCTCGGCCCCGGAATGAACATCTACCGGATCGCCCAGTGCGGTCGCAACTTCGAGTACACGGGAGAGGATCCCTGCCTCGCCGCGGAGATGATCTATCTCTACGTGACGGCGGTTCAGCAGACCGGCGTGATCGCGACGCTCAAGCACTTCGTCGCGAACGAGACCGACTACCGGCGCAAGCTCTCCAACTCGACTGTGAGCCGCCATGCCCTCAAGGAGATCTACCTTCGCGCCTTTCAGTCGGGAGTGGAAGCGGGTGCGCTTGCCGTCATGACCGCCTACAACCAGTTGAACGGGGAGTACTGCGGGGAGAGTTCCACTGCGATCAACGACCTCCTGCGCGGGGAGCTCGGGTTCCGGCATCTCGTGATGACCGATTGGTCATCGGTCACCGACGGCAGGCTCATCGCGGAGTCGGGACAGGACCTCGAGATGCCGTACGGGGCGTGCCTCAAGGCAGCTCGCGAAACGCTCCTGGGAGCTCCCGAGATCGACCGGATGGTCCGGAGTATCGTGCGGACGTTCGCGATGATGGGGTTTCTTGACCACGATCAGGAGCAGCGTGCGTACCTCGCCAACCTGCCGCTCCACGAAGAGGTCGCCTATCGTGTGGCGTGCGAAGGAACGATCCTACTGCGAAACGACGGACTGCTCCCCCTCGAGCCTGAGGCGGGCCGGAGGATCATCGTCACCGGGAACTGGGCGACGCGTACACCCATCGCGGGCAGGGGCTCGGGCTACGTGGAAGGGTACGACAACGAGTCGTATGCCGACGCGATATCCGAACGTTATGCTTCTTCGCGCGTCCTCGTGCGTTGTCCGCCGTCGGATGGCGATCTTGCCGCAGCGGACACGGTGATCGTCTGCACGGGGTTCGACTACGAGGGCGAGGGACGTGACCGGCCGTTCGCGCTTCCTGACGGGGAGAACGAGCTGATTGAGCGGGCGAGCCGGCTCGCCCGGCGCGTCGTGGTCGTGGTGACCTCAGGCGGCGGTGTTGCGATGGAGTGGCACGACTCGGTGAGCGCCGTCATCCAGGCGCCATTCGGCGGCCAGGCGGGTGCGGAGGCGCTCGCCGCAGTGATCTCCGGCGACGTCAATCCGTCCGGCAGACTCGCCTTCACGATCGAGCAACACTTCTCCGACTCACCCGGGGCGGACTACCTTCCGCCGGGGGCCAGCGTGCACGATCCGGTGCAGGGAGGCGAGCCCGGCGCCGAGCGGCCGGACCACATCACGGGGAGCTGGCCGTATGAGATCACCTACGATGAGGAATCCCTGGTGGGATACCGATGGTACGATGCGAAACAACGGCCCGTACGTTACTGGTTCGGCCACGGCCTCTCGTATACGACCTTCAGCTACTCGGATCTCACCGTCGCGGCGCGCGCAGAGGGTCTCTGGGAGATCTCGGTCTCCGTGACGAACACCGGGGACATGGAGGGCGCCGAGGTGGTGCAGCTCTACGTCGAGCACCTGGCCCCCGAGGCCGACCAGCCTTCACAGCCGGATCGACCGCGCCGGGAGCTCAAGGCCTTCGACAAGGTCCTGCTCGATCCGGAAGAAACCCGCACGGTTCGGCTGCTGCTCAGTGCGGACGACCTCGTGTCCGCGACCGGTGACTACGTCCTCCACGTGGGAAGCTCGTATGCGGACATCAGGTTGAAGGCGCCGCTTACGGTCTGAAGGCGTCCGCGATCGTGCGCAGGCTCGGGTCGCGTCCCCGGGGTCCTGTCTCGAAGCGAATGCAGATAGCAAGTGCACGCAGTAGCCGGTTCTGCTATGGTACTCCCGTGGCAGCCGGTCTGCGGACTCGAGTACAACCGCTTCCCGCCTCGGTCCTGTTTGGATCGATCGTTTTCCACGGATCAGTCGCGGTTCGCTATCTCTCTGAACGCGCGGCGGGAGATACGTCGCTTGCGGTGGTGACGTTCACTACCGTTCTCGTCCTGAGCGCCTCCCTGTCTCTGATCAAGTATCTGCTGATCTACCGCTGGCAGTACGCCATTGCTCTTGCGTTCCATTTCATCCTTGCCGTACCAGTGATGTCGTTGCTGCGCGCGTACGACTATGCACCGGTCGCCTGGGCGTTCATCTTCATCCTCGAGATCGCGGTCTACATGCCCCTGGCCTGGAGTCTCCTGCTTGGTGGGCTAGTGACGTCGTTCTACGCGCTGACGGCGATGGTCTGGTCGCGCGCTTCGTATCAGTCTGCCGATGCCGTGTGGACGCTTGTGCTCGAGCTGTGCGGGCTCCTGTTCGTGACTCTGGGCGCCGGGTTTCTCATCAACTATCGTGAGCGGCTGGTCTGGTCGGAGCGTGAACGCGATCGGCTCGACGAATCTCTCACCAGGCTGGCTGCCGCCAACATGTCCTATCAGGCATACGCAATCGATCTTGAAGAACGGTCGGTGGAAAAGGAACGGCAGCGTATAACCCGCGATATCCACGATATCGTCGGGTACACATTGACGAACAACATCATCATGATGGAAGCTGCCGTAGATATGATCCGCAAGGACCCGTTGGGCGTCCCGCGACTCCTCCATTCGGCGAGACAGAACTCGGAACATGGGCTCGAACAGATCCGCACGGCTCTCTATCAGCTGCGCGCGCAGTCCGAGCGCGCTCCGGAGGGGGTTGGCGCGATCACCCGGATGGTACGAGTGTTCCAACGAGCTACAGGAGTAGAGGTTCGACTCGAACTCGGGGGGGAGCCGTTCCGGTTGTCGGGAGAAGCCAACGCGGCCGTACTCCACTTCGTTCAGGAAGGCCTCATCAACTCGTTTCGGCACGGAAGAGCGACGCAGATCCTCGTCATGTTCTACCTTGGACCGGCAGACTTGAGTGTGAACGTCTGGGACAATGGAGCTGGTTCGGACGTCCCTCAGGAGGGAATCGGCATCTCGGGTATGAGAGAGCGGGCCGAGCAGATGGGCGGATCGCTGACCTACGAGAACGCAGTGGACGGATTCTCCATCACCCTCAGAATCCCAAGGAGCAGACTGTGACCGATGCCCCCAATGACACCCTCCTGGACGACTCCGAGCAGCACGGTGTGATCCGGATCATCATTGCCGATGATCAGAGCCTGTTCGTGGAAGGGCTCCGGTACATTCTCGAGGCACGTGCGTCCGACATGAGAGTTGTCGCCACCGTCGCGAATGGTGAGCAGGCGATTGAGGCTGCCGAGAGGTTGCAGCCTGACATCATCCTGATGGATGTGAGAATGCCGCTGATGGACGGGGTCGAGGCAACCCGCATCATCCACCAGCGACTACCCGGTTGCCGCATTCTGATGCTCACGACTTTTCCGGACGACGAGTACGTCCACGCCGCGCTCCGGTCCGGCGCTGTTGGGTACCTGCTCAAGAACCGCCCTCTGTCTGAGCTCATTCACTCGATTCGCGCTGTTCGTAACGGGATCATGCTCATTGACCCGAGCGTTGCGGAGACGCTCTTCCATGCACCGGAGGAGGACAGGAAGTCCGCTGAAGAGATCGAGAGCCTGATCGCGACACTGACGCAGCGTGAGCGCGAGGTGCTCTATCTCCTGATTCAGGCGCACGACAATACGCAGATAGCTGAGAGCCTTGGGGTGGCGGTGCAGACCGTGAGGAACTACACAAGCGCGATCTACAACAAGCTGCATATCGCCAACAGAATGGATCTGTTCAAGATGATGAAACAGATACGGTTCTACCTCGACCGTCACGAGTAGCCTGGGAGTATTCGAGTACTGTTCTTTTCCTGCTCCGGGCGGTACTGGCGTAACTTGCCGTCTGACCGGCCTGTGATACGATGCCACGCGTGTCGAACCGTCTGGAGTCATCCCTGAAACTGAGTCGCACTCCGCTTCGTCGGCGAAACCATCCTGACGTACGTCAGGCGCACGCCGCCGACCTCAGACACCGGTTCAGGTACTACCATCAGATGTATCTCATGCTGATACCAGGGATCGTGCTGCTCATCATCTTCAGGTATATCCCTATCTATGGGCTGATCATCGGTTTCAAGGACTACAGTTTCACCAGGGGCATACTCGGAAGCGAGTGGGTTGGGCTCTACTACTTTGATCGCGCGTTCTCCGACGTCTTCTTTCTGAGAGCCCTGCGTAACACGTTCGTGATCAGCGGGCTCAAGCTGTTTGTCGGCTTCCCTGTGCCCATTCTCCTCGCGCTTCTGCTCAACGAAGTGTACCACCAGGGGATCAAACGGACGTTCCAGACGATCACGTACTTCCCCTACTTCATCTCATGGGTCGTACTCTCCGGGCTCTTCCTGCGCATCTTCGCGCCCGGGGGGCCTGTCAACTACATCAGGGCCCTGTTCGGAGCCGAGGACCAGCTGCTCTTTTTTGCGATCCCCGAGTACTTCCTTGCCATCGTCGTGGGTACCGACATCTGGCGGCGAATGGGCTACGCGGCAGTCATCTATCTCGCAGCTCTCGCCAGCATTGATCCGCAATTGTATGAGGCTGCCAATATCGATGGCGCAGGGCGGATTCGTCAGAGCCTCCACATCACGATTCCATCGCTCCTGCCGGTCGCGAGTATTCTGCTCATCCTCAACATGGGCTTCATCCTGAACGCCGGATTCGACCAGATCTTCAACATGTTCAACCCGCTCGTTCTCGATGTCGGGGAGATTATCGACACGTATGTCTACAAGAAGGGTATCGTCGAGTTCAACTACAGCTACGGTGCAGCGATAGGCTTCTTCAAGTCGGTCGTCGGGCTCGTTCTGATCTTCCTCACGAACAAGATCGCTGTTCTCTTCGGGGGGCGCGACAGCAGCCTATGGTAGCACTACGAGGAGTCCACGGCACATGACGAAGAGCAAGGAGCGAATCGCGTTCGAGATCGTGAACTATCTCTTTCTGACCCTGCTCTCCATCACCACGCTCTACCCGTTTCTGAACCAACTCTCGCTCTCATTCAGCACGACGCGCCACGCGGTGACTCCCGGGCTCCATATCTTCCCGAACTTCTCCGAATTCACGCTCGCCTCGTACCGAGCGATCATGCGCTCCCGTTTTATCTGGACCGGCTTCCGGAACTCGGTCATCCGCACCGTGGCGGGTACGGTGCTGTCGCTCTTCATCTATGGGCTGACTGCGTATCCTCTCTCGAAGAAGGGTTTCCCGGGGGTGAAGATCTTCACGTTCATCTTCGTCTTCACCATGCTGTTCGACGGCGGTGTGATACCCAACTACCTGCTCATCAGAAGCCTTGGATTGCAGAACTCGCTCATCGCGCTGATAGTCCAGGGAGTTGTCAGTGCCTTCAATATTATCATCATGCGAAACTTCTTCCGCTCAATACCGGAGTCGCTCGAGGAGTCGGCCAAGCTCGATGGTGCCGGGGACATCACGATCTTCTTCCGCATTATCGCGCCTCTCTCGAAGCCGGTGTTCGCTACGATTGCCCTCTGGGTGGCTATCTGGCACTGGAACAACTGGTTCGACGCGTTGCTCTACATTACGCGACGGGACCGACAGGTCCTGCAGATCATCCTCCGCGAAATACTGATACAGAACACCGGCGACATGTGGGCGGACATCCGGACGAGTCAGGCCCAGGATTTTCAGCTGGTACAGCTGCAGGCCGCAGTCATCATTGTGTCGATCGTCCCGATCATGAGCGTCTACCCGTTCCTTCAGCGCCACTTCATCAAGGGAATCATGCTGGGCTCGGTGAAGGGCTGAACGATGGCTCAGCCAGGAGGCTTGCCTATGGAGTAGTCCATTGTCAGTTGACGCACATCCTGAACAACGAATCGAGAGAAGGAGGACATGTATGAAAAAGATGGTTGCCGTGTTTGCCGCGGCATTGATGCTGGGCGCCGCCGGGCTCGCTTCTGCGGCCGGAAGGCAGGAGGCGGCATCGACGCCGGACGGTCCGATGGAACTCACCGTCCTGTACACGTATGACATTCCCGACGACGCGCCCATTACCCGGCGCATTGAAGAGCACTTCAA
>SKZO01000290.1 GCA_007127335.1 Spirochaetales bacterium
GAGGTGCTCGCCTTCGACCCGCTCGAAGAGCTTCCCTTCTACGAGCACGACGAGCTCGTGAAGCAGTTCAACGATCACTACCACGCGAACTGCGAGCGCATGCCGGATGAGGTGAACATGACCGGCACCTATATCACGGTCGTGAGCGGACTGATCGCGCTCCTTGGCTGGGACATGCTGCTCCTCACCGCGGGAACCGACGCGACGGCCTTTGGCAGGTTCACCAACCGGTACGCAGAATGGGTCATGCGGTTCTACCGGGCGCTCGCGGAAAGCGACACGCCGCTCGTCATGACGCACGACGACATCGTCTGGACCTCCGGGCCCTTCATCGCGCCGGAGTGGTACCGCACCTACGTCTTCCCGAACTACCGCCGCTTCTTCGAACCGCTGAAGGCGGCGGGCAAGAAGATCGCCTTCACCTCGGACGGCGACTACACATCCTTCGTCGACGACCTCGCAGAGGCCGGCGTGGACGGCTTCGCGATGGAGCCGATGACCGACATGGGCCTCATCGCCGAACGGTACGGGCGCACGCACTTCTTCATTGGGAATGCGGACACGCGCATCCTGCTCCACGGCTCGCGCGAAGAGATCCGCGCGGAGGTCGAGCGCTGCATGACGATCGGCCGCGACTGCCCCGGATTCTTCATGGCCGTGGGAAACCACATCCCGGCGAACACGCCGGTTGAGAGCGCGCTTTATTACAGCGAGTGCTACGAGGCGTTGATGCTCCGGTAGCGGAAAGGGGGGGCCGTGACCGCATATATCCTCGCGGCCGGAGCGGGCCGTCGCATCGCACCGTACGGCGAGTGCCGCCCGAAATGCCTCGTTCCCGTGCTGAACCGTCCGGTGCTCGACTACGCGCTCGACGCGCTTGCCGATGCGGGTGTCCCGAAGGTTGTTGTCGCGGCGGCGGCCCGGCATTCGAGCGACGTTCGGGCCGCCGCGCTGTGCTGGCTTGCCGGGAAAGGCGCCTCCCCGGGAAAGGCGGCGCTCGAGATCGACGTCGTGGACGTGGGGGGCACCGACGGAACCGCGGCGACGCTTCTCGCCTGCACGGCCTCGGACGATCGCGCGTTCGTCCTCTACGGGGACGTGCTTGTCACCGGCTCGGACCTCGCGCGACTGCTCTCAGAGGCGGACGAACAGCCGGAGGCGGTGACGCTCCTCCTCTCGCCGGTTCTCGAGTCGGAGAGCGGCGACCACATCGTCGTCCGCACCAACGGCCACCGCGTGACCTCCATACTGGGACACCCGAGGGGTACCGCCGGCGGCCGGGTCGTCGCGGCCGTGCTGCCGTCCGGGTTTCGCCGGTTCCTCGAGGCATGCCCGTCGCTGTTTCCGAACGTGCAGGTGGGCATGATGCCGCCGCATGAGCTCCACCTCGAAGCGGCGGTCGAGGTCTTCCGGGCATCGAGCGCGGGGAGTGACGCCGGGGTGGCGGCTGTACTCACGTCAACACCGGCCGTCGACATCGACAAGCCGTGGCATATTCTCGAGTCAAACGAGACGGTCCTCCGGCGTACCTGCGCGACGCTCTCGGAGCACGACCTCGCCGAGGGCGCGAGCATTGACGAGAGCGCGAGCATAGACGGCTGCGTCCGCCTGGGCCGCAACAGCCGGATCGGCCGAAACGTCATCGTCCGCGGGTCGCTCGTCGCCGGTGACGATGTGGTGATCGACGCCGGCGCGATCATCAACGGAAACGCGGCAGTCGGAGATCGCAGCTTCGTGGGGAACGCCTGCTTCGTGGAGGACGGGTCGGTGATCGGTCGCGATTGCGTGGTCAGCCATGCGGCCGAGCTCGACGGGGTGATCTTCAACGGCGTCTATCTCTACCACTACATGGAGATCTTCGGCGTGGTGGGCGAGCGGACGGACATTGGCGCGGCAACGGTGTGCGGATCGCTCCGGTTCGACGATGGGCGGACCACGCACCGCGTGCTCGGCCGCAGAGAGATCCCGCGCACCCACGCGAACGCCACCTTCATAGGAGACTACTGCAGAACCGGAGTGAACGCGACGATCATGCCGGGGAGGAAGATCGGTCCGTACAGCATCGTCGGTCCCGGCGTCGTGCTGGAAGAGGACGTCCCGCCGCGCACGGGCGTGCGCGTGAAGCAGGAGCAGGAACGCTATGCGTGGGGACCGGAGCGCTACGGATGGTAGCGCTCGCTCTGAACGGCGGCGCTCCAACGCGCCGCCGGAGCTTTCCACCGTGGCCCCGGTACGGGAGAGCGGAGCTGCGCGGTCTCCGCGGGGTCCTGCGCAGCCGGCAGTGGGGGACGCTCGGGCCTCGCGTCGCAGAGTTCGAGCGCGCGTTCGCCTCGTACCTGGGCGCAGACCACTGCTGCGCGGTGACCAACGGGACGACGAGCCTCGAGCTGATTCTGCGCGCCCTGGACGTTGGCCCGGGCGACGAGGTGATCGTTCCGCCCTACACCTTCATCGCGACTGCCACGGCGGTCCTTTCGGTTGGAGCAGTTCCGGTATTCGCGGACGTCGACCCGGCGACGAACAACCTCTCGCCCGCGGCTGCCGAGGAGGCGGTGACCGGCCGGACGAAGGCGATCATCCCCGTGCACATCGCGGGCGTCCCGGCGGACATGGACGCGCTGGTGGAGATCGGGAACAGGACCGGGCTCCCCATCGTCGAGGACGCCGCGCAGGCGCACGGCTCCGAGTGGCGCAACCGGAAGCTCGGGACGATCGGCGCCGCCGGGTCGTTCAGCTTCCAGCTCTCCAAGAACCTCTCTGCCGGTGAAGGCGGCGCGGTCGTCACCAACGATCCGGCGCTCGCAGCACGGATGCGATCGATGCACCACGTGGGCCGGCGCGAGGACGGCGGATGGTACGAGCACCACGAGCCTGGCGGAAACTACCGCATGACCGACTGGCAGGCGTCGGTCCTGATCGCTCAACTCGGTCGGCTCGACCGGCAGATTGCAGTACGCGAGCGCAACGCATCGGTACTGGATGCGGGGCTGCGGGAGATCGACGGGATATCGCCCTTCGAGCGCGATGCACGGGCGACCCGCGTCACCCGGCATCTCTACATGGCGAGGTACGACGCCCGATCGTTCGGTGGCCTGCCAAAGGAGCGTTTCGTCGCGGCGCTCGAGGCGGAGGGGATCCCGGCTTCCACCGGGTACGTCGAGATTCAGAGGCAGCCGGTGTTCGCCCACCCGTCGGTCAGGCGAATCACGGGGAACCGCGACTACGCCGCGGCGCACCTGCCGGCAGCAGAGCGGGCGTGTCGCGAGACGTTCTGGATCATGCAGAATGCCCTGCTCGGCCGCGAATCGGACATCCGGGACATCGTCACGGCCGTGCGAAAGATCCGCGACCACTACCGGGAGCTTCTGTAGTCCGCCGGAGCGCACGGCGCGGAGCCCGGCCGCGCGACGGGGGCGTACCGCGCCTTTGCTCCCGCCCGGCTTCGGCCATATCTTTACCCCCATGGCACTGTCACAGGAACAATGCGCGCCGTGCCGCGGCGACGAGCCGGCACTCGGGCGCGAAGAGATCGACGAGATGATGAGGCACATCGACGACGCGTGGAAGCTCGTCGAGCAGAACGGCGTGCCGCGGTTGAAGCGTCGGTTCAAGGTCAAGGGATTCCAGCCGGCGCTCGACTTCACGGTCGCGGTGGGACGTATCGCCGAGGAGCAGGGGCACCACCCGCGCATCGTGACCGAGTGGGGCGCGGTGACCGTCGAGTGGTGGACCCACAAGATCCGCGGCCTGCACGCGAACGACTTCATCATGGCGGCACGCACCGACGAGCTCGCGAGGGTGTAGACGAGCGATCACCCGGTTGTGCAAAACGGCCTCTGCGCGTAGTGTAACCCATGATCGAACGCAATCTGCGCCCGCTGCCGGAGCACATCTATCCGCCGCGCAACTGGTCGATACTGGAAACCGAGTTCGACGAGGACTGGCTCGGGAACGCGGAGACGATCTTCGCGTTGTCCAACGGGTTTCTCGGTGTGCGCGGGGTGTTCGAGGAAGGGCGCCCGGCGATCGAGCCGGCCACCTTCTGCAATGCCTTCCACGAGACCTGGCCCATCGTCCACGCGGAGGAGGCATACGGGTTCGCCCGCACGGGACAGACAATCGTGAACGTCCCCGACACAACGCTCATGAAACTCTACGTGGACGACGAGCCGCTCTTTCTGCCCACGGCGCGTTTGACCGAATACCGGCGGGAGATCGACTTCCGTGACGGCATCCTGCGCCGCGATCTGAACTGGTCGTCGCCGGCGGGCAAGCAGGTGCGGATCTCCTCGCACCGGCTCGTCTCGCTCGAGCACCGACACGTCGCGGCGATCCGTTACGAGATCACGACGGACACCGACGCGCCCATCGTTATCTCCTCGCAGATGCTCAACCGCCAGGACAGCCGCGCGATCGACGAACCGTCCGGCAACGGCAGCGCGGACCCGCGGCGAGCGAAGGCCTTCTCACACCGCGTCCTCCACGCGCACAGCCACACGGAGGATGAGCTTCGCATCTGCACCGGGTACCGAACGACCAACTCGAGGATGACCCTTGGTGTGGGCATCGATCACACCATTGAAACCGACAACCCGTGGCTCGCCGACCGAAACTGGTCTGAGGACCTGGGGAAGGTCGTCTTCACGATCGACGCGCGCGCCGACGTCCCGATTCGCATCACGAAGTACGCCACCTATCACACATCACGCTCGGTCCCGGCCATCGAGCTCGTCGACCGGTGCAACCGCACGCTCGACCGGTGCGTTCGCGACGGGTACGGAGAGCTCGAGGAAACGCAGAAGGCATGGCTCGCCGAGTTCTGGAGCGGAGCCGACGTTTTCGTCGATGCGGAGACGCGGATCCAGCAGGCGGTGCGGTGGAACATCTTCCAGCTCTGCCAGGCGTCCGCCCGCGCAGAGACGACCGGGATCCCCGCCAAGGGACTCACCGGTCAGGCGTACGAAGGGCACTACTTCTGGGACACGGAGATCTACGTCGCACCCTTCCTCTCCTATACGAGCCCAAGGACTACGCGGAACCTTCTGCGCTTCCGTCACTCGAAGCTCGACAAGGCGCGCGAACGCGCGCGTGAACTCTCGGAGAAAGGGGCGCTCTTTCCCTGGCGGACGATCAACGGGGAAGAGGCCTCATCCTACTACGCAGCCGGAACCGCGCAGTATCACATCAACGCGGATGTCGCGTATGCCATCAGGAGATACGTGAATATCCGC
This sequence comes from Spirochaetales bacterium, assembly GCA_007127335.1. Classification (GTDB taxonomy): domain Bacteria; phylum Spirochaetota; class Spirochaetia; order DSM-27196; family SLST01; genus SLST01. Next base: position 5,232 of record SKZO01000290.1, read on the forward strand.
GGCGACCGGGACTTCCTCGCGGAAGCGGGCGCCGAGATACTGATCGAAACGGCGCGCATGTGGGCGGGCCTCGGGTTCTTCAGCCCGCACGCCGAGACCTTCCACATCCATGGAGTCACGGGACCCGACGAGTACACAACGGTGGTGAACGACAACACCTTCACAAACCTCATGGCCCGCGCGAACCTGCGTTTCGCCGCAGAGACAGTACGCTGGATCCAGGAGCATCGCTCGGACGCCTACGCCCGGCTCCTCCATGAGACCAGCCTCAGCGCGGGAGAGGTCGAGCTCTGGGAGCGCGCGGCCGAGCAGATGTACATACCGTACGACGAGAAGCGCGGCATCCTTCCACAGGATGCGAACTTCCTCGAAAAGGAGAAGTGGGACTTCGAGACAACACCAATGGACCACTACCCGCTCCTCCTGCACTATCACCCGCTCGTCATCTACCGGCATCAGGTCATCAAGCAGGCCGACGTCGTACTCGCGCTCGTCCTGCTCGGCAACGAGTTCTCGCTCGAGGAGAAGCGCCGGAACTTCGACTACTACGACCCGCTTACGACCGGCGATTCGTCGCTCTCAGCGTGCGTGCAGTCGATCCTCGCCGCCGAGATCGGCTACGAGGAGAAGGCGATCGAGTACTTCGACTACGCGCTGCTCATGGACCTCGCTGACGTGGCCGGAAACGTCGTCGACGGCGCGCACGTCGCCTCCACCGGGGGCGTGTGGATGAGCCTGACCTACGGCTTCGCCGGTATGTCCGACTTCGACGGAAGGCTCGCGCTCAACCCGCGGCTCCCGAAGCAATGGGGCAGACTGCGGTTTCCCCTGCGCTTCCACGAGACGCAGCTGGAGGTCGATATCACGCACGACGCCGTCACAATCACGCATCGCGGGGGTGACCCGCTGCCGATCATCATCCGCGGCACCGAGTACACGCTCGAGCCGGGAAAGCCGGTAGAATGCCGGTAGCCGTCGTGACCGGCGGCGCGTCGTGAAACCGGGCGCGGCGCCCCGGGAGCTCGCTACGAAGGCGTCCGCCTACGGTCTGCGCCGCTGCCGCTTCTTCTCCGACACCCGGCGCTTCTCTTCGAGCCGCCGTTCGACCGCCGCACGCGACGGTCGCGTCGGCCGCCTTCGCCGTTTGGGTCGGATCGCCGCGCCAATGAGATCGAGCGCGCGTTCCATCGCGATCTCGCGATTGGCGGACTGACTGCGGGTCTGCGAGCAGTGAACGACGAGCTCGTCGTTGGCGTTGATCCTGTTCGCGAGTCTCTCGCGAATCCGCTCGCCTTCGCCGGGAGACAGATCGAGTCCGTCGAGCGGGATGTGGAGCGTGACCTGGGTGTTGACCTTGTTGACGTTCTGCCCGCCCGGTCCGCCGGATCGCGCGAAGCTCTCCCGGGCGACCGAACGGACCGTCCTCTCAAGCTCGTCCCGCACTACCGGCACTCCTGCTCAGGCACGCCCGAAGAGCGCAGGGTCACATGCAACTCCTCGTCGACCGCGGCGCCCGGATCGGACAGCGGGAAGTACGTTGCCACGCCGTCCGGATCGGAGAACTCAGTCAGGGTGAGCTCGACGCGCTCCTCCCCGCGCTGAGCGTTCTTCCGCAGCGCGTTGACGCGACAGGCGGTGCCTCCCGGCCGCAGACTGTCATCCGCGAGGGGGCCTTCGATGCTCCGCGGGTCGAGCGCGTACTCACCGCCGCGCACGGCGTCCGGGTCGATCCCGGGATTACGGTGCGGGTTGAAACAGTAGAGCATCGGGCCGCGTGCGAGCGCCGAGCGGCCGACCTGGCGGCGGATCCCGCGGATCCATCGCCACGGCATCTCGACCTCCAGACGCACGTGGTCGCCGCCTCGCCACTCTCGACGGATCACGATGAAACCTGCTCTGCCGCCATGCGGCGCCGGCGCGGCGTTCGCCTCGGCGCCGTTCACCGTGACGCGAGGCGCCGGGGCGTAGCCCGGTGCGCGCAGGCAGAGCGTGAGCTCCACCGGGCGGTCAGGGCTGATCTCGAGATCGACGAGGCCGGAGTTCGGATAGTCGGTCCGCTGCGTGAGTCCGATCACGGTTTCCCCGTCGATCCGCACGGTGAGGGCGCATTCGGTATACAGGTTGACGAGCAGCTCCCGTTCCCCGCCAACGGCGATCATGTTCGGGAGCTCGGAGACGACGCGACGGAAGTTGCCGGGGCAGCAGTACGTGTCCTTCTCCCAGTAGCGGCGTTCGCCCTCGAGCGGGACGTAGTAGCGCAGCCGGCGCCCGTCCGGCGACTGCGCGGCGGCGAGGGTGTTGTATATCGCCCGCTCCATGAGATCGCCGTAGCTGCCCGCGCCTCCCCGGCGCAGGAGCTTCCAGAGGAGCCGGATCAGGTAGGCGGTCGCGCACGTCTCGCCGATGTCGCCGGTGACGGTCTGGTCCGAATGCCAGCACTCTTCAATGCTGCAGGTCCCGGAGACGAGCAGCGCCCGGTCACGCAGCAGGTAATCGATCGCCCGGTCGACCGCGGACGGGGTACCCCTGTCGCCGTCGAGCTCGCGGAGCTCGAGCTGTGCGAGTGCGCGCTCGAGGTAGGCGTACATGTGGCCCTCGATCGGCTCGAAGCGACCCTCCACGATCCCGAGGTCCCAGGCTTCGAGCCCAAGCCGGTCACGAGCGAACCGCGCGTAGCGCTCATCGCCGGTTACTCGCGAGAGCGCGACCATCGCACGGTCGAGACCCAGCAAACCCAGGTGAGGCGCCACGGTGCCCCACGGCTCCCGTCCGGCCTGTTCGAGCGTCGCGGCATCGAGCCTCGCGAGGAGGAGGTCGCCGGTCTCCCGCGCGACGGAGAGCGATACCTCGTCGGCATGGAGCTCGTAGTCGGCAAGCAGGCCAAGGATGAGATACGCCATCTCGTGCACGTCCCACAGGCGCTCGTACCGTGGCTCGGGCGCGAAGGTGCCGGGGTATCCGTCGGGCTCGCGGGCGCCGAGGAGCGTGTCCAGAACGAGCCGCCGCTGTTCGAGAAGCGTCGCTTCGCCGGTTTCGTGTGCCGTGCGGGTGAGCGCCTCCAGCGTCTTGCCCAGCCCCACGTAGCCGCTCGACTCGGACTTCGAGACGAAGGGACCAAGGAAGTCGCCCTCCCAGTCGAGGGCGAGCAGGTTCCCCTCCCACGTGCGCCGGTAGAGGTTCCCGAAGAAACCGGACAGCTGCCCACTGCTCATGAAGCGGAGCTCGGTCACAGATCCCCCTCGACCGGCTTCGACTCGTACGGAGGAGCGCTCACCAACTGGCTCGTCATGCCTCCGTCGACGATCATGTTCGTGCCGGTCATGTAGCTCGACTCGTCGCTCGCGAGGAAAACCGCCGCGCGCGCGATCTCTTCCGGGCTGCCCACGCGGCCTGCCGGGATATTGGACCTCCAGTACGCGAGGCACTGTTCGAGGTCGGGAGCAGCGTCCTGCACGTCCTTCCAGATCTGCGTGTCGATCAGCCCGGGGGAGATCGCATTGACCCGGATACCGCGCGAGGCGAACTCGATCGCAAGCGCCTTCGTCAGCCCTATCACGCCGCATTTCGCCGCATCGTACGGAGCCGCCCCGTGGACCGAGGCGATCGTATGGACCGTGGAGATGTTCACGATGCTGCCGCCGGCGTGATCGAGCATGCTCCGGACCGCGAGGCGCGTGCAGAGAAAGGTGCCGCGAAGATCGGTGTTTATGACGCGATCCCATTCTTCCACGGTCGTCTTCTCGAACGCCTTGGCGAAGTTGACCCCCGCATTGTTCACGAGGACGTCGACCGGCCCGAGCTCCTTTCTCGTCGTCTCGAAGAGCCGCTCGACGTCCTCTTCGCGACTGATGTCGCACCTCACGAAGCGGGCGTCCCCTCCACGGCGGCGGATCTCCTCACTCACCTGCTCGCCTGCGTCCGGGTTCGGCGCGGCGCCCACGACGGCGGCCCCCTCCGCGGCGAAGACCTCCGCGATTGACCTGCCGATCCCGCTGCTCGACCCGGTGACGATCGCCACCTTACCCTGTAGTCTCATGCCCTGCTCCTTGCGCTCGCGAGCCACCGCTCCCTGACCGCGGCGACCGCATCCGCCGGACCGCAGTACGCGAAGGTCTCGCACACGTCGGTCACGCGATACCCGTTGTCCGACGACAGGTACGGTGAGTGGTGCTCGAGCTCACCGAACCCGCCGAGTGCTCCATCGTCGACGTAGAGCTGTTGTACGTAGCCGGCAGCTCGCGGATCGTCGGAGGCGAGAGTACCGGGAACATCCGAGCACCGTTCGGCAGGCGTGACGGCAGAGGTCCGAACGACGAGGACCCGCCCCGCCGGCGAGTCGTGCTCGGCCATGGCAAGACCAAGGCTGTCGCTCGCGTGGAGCCCGATCTTCCAGCTCGAGGAGGCATCGACGGCGCAAGTGAGCAGGCCCCCGGAACCGCGCGGCGCCACGTCGAAGCGCGGCGCGCCGATGAACGCGAGCGTACGCGGGGTATGGCTCAGCGTGGGGACGGTGATCTCGCTTCCCGGCTTCACCTGCAGGATACTCCAGACGGCCGGGCGAACCTTCTCCGGCACCGATCCTTCAGCGGTGAGCGTGGTCGTCGACCGGTACCCGGCGCTCGTCACGCCGGCCCACGGCGAGACGCCATGCGGCGAGGCGGTGTGCGGCGAGGCGGTGTGCGGCGCATCGCTGAGAACCTCCACGACCCGTCGTCGGATCAGGTCCACCGCCGAGTCCGCGCGACGGAAGGAGACCGAGTCCCGCGACACGATCTCGCAGATTCCGGCGTCGGCCTGCGTCAGCTGGAAGCTTCCCGGATCCACGCTCTTGCGCACGACGACGTCGAGCCGTCCGCCGCCCACATCGGCGACGTTGGTGTCGAGCTCGGGCGATATCCACACACGGTCACCGCCGTAGTTGATCCACGAGGAATCGTCGGCGCCAAAGAGCGGCTCGTTCACCCAGAGCGCGTTCTGCCGGCCATCCGGAAAGAGGCCGACGACGCGCCCCCACGCGGGAACGACTACGACGCGGCTGCCAAGAATGACCGGGCTGTGGCCGGCTCGCGTGACGGCATCGACGAGCGCCTCGAGCATGTACCCTCCGGGAACGAGGATGATGGCTCACCGGAAGGATGTCAACTCTGCGCGCCGGTGTCGAGTGCCGCGCCGCGAAAGACCCGGCGTCTACCCCTCCACGAAGAAGGGCTGGGTCCAGGCCGACGCTTCACCGGTGCCCAGGCACTCGAAGCGCACGTACCTCGCGTTGTCCGGGACCGTCACCTCGATCTCGCCGGCGTCGACCTGCGCGAATCTCCGTCCCGTCTGCATGAGCGCGACGATGCGCGCGGCGTTCGTCGCGCGGACACGGATGGTCTCGCCGTCCACCTCGATCGCCTCGATCTCCACGCCGGTCGACGCGTAGAACCTTCCCGCGCGAAGCGCCTCCACGACCGCGGTCGCCGAACGCTCCCCGACGTACGCGACGTTCCACCCGAGCTCCACGTCGGCCTCCGGCAGGTGACTGTCGTCGTTGGCGAAGCCCCACACGCGTCGGCCCTGAGCGAGCAACCTGTCCCACTTGTCGGTCGCGTACGGACTGCCGTCGAGCCGGCCTATCGTGCCGTTGTAGATCTCGAGGCCCGCGAAGCCGACCCATTCGGCCATCCGCTCGAAGGGGCAGTGATCAAAGGCGGTCTGCCAGTTCGGGTGGTTGACCACGCCGAACCCGCCGCCCGCGGCGATCGCCGTGAAAACGGTCTGGCGAAGCGGGTCCGGAGCGACGAGGCGATCGGCGTTGACGTGCAGCAGGTGTGGCCCGTTTGCGGTTATCTCGTTGCCGGGAATCAGCACAATACCGTGTGCGTCAATGCGGTCATACTCGTTCGAACCGGTGAACACGTCGTGGTCGGATATCATGAGGAAGCCGTAGCCGCGTCGCGCGTAGTCGGAGACAACATCCTGCAGCGGTCGCGAACCATCGCTCGCCGTGGTGTGGGTGTGCAGGTTCCCGCGGATCCATTCACCGCCGGAAAGCGGCTGGTACGGATGGGTGATCGTCTTCATGGAGCCTCCCTCGCATTTGCTTACTGAATAGCTAAGCTATA
>SKZO01000293.1 GCA_007127335.1 Spirochaetales bacterium
GAAACGCACCGCCTTCTCGAGGCGAGAGACCCCGTCGGCGAGGTTCGATCGTGAGGTCGCGAGGTTCATACGGAAGAACCCCTCGCCGTTTTCTCCGAACTGCCGGCCGTCGCTCAGCCAGAGCGCCGCCTCTTCGAGCAGCGCCCGCTCGGCGTCGCGGTGGGTCTTCCCGGTTCTCTCGAGCAGCGCGCGCAGGTCGAGCCAGGCGAGATAGGTCCCCTCGATCGGCGACATCGTCACGGCGCCGTCGGAGCCGAACCGCGAGTCGATCTCGGAGGCGAGCCAGGAGATCTGCTCGTCGAGGTAGCCCACGAGCAAATCGAGCCAGGAGGCGGAGGCGCCGTAGGCGGCGTGCGAGGCCTCCATGGCGAGGATATTCGGGAGGGTCATCCCGAGCCTCGCCAGCGTGGATGAGAACCGTGTGCGCAGCTCGTCCGACGGTACGACGATGTGGGCAGTCGCGATACCCGCGACGTTGAAGGTCTTGCTCGCCGAATGGCAGGCGACCGTGCGCGCAGCGGCCTCGGGGCCGAGCGCGGCGAAGGGGGTGAAGGGCGTGCCCGCGCGCCGCAGGTCGCAGTGGATCTCGTCTGAGACCACGATGAGGTCGTGACGAAGGCAGATCTCGGCGAGCGCGGCAAGCTCGGCCTTCGACCAGACGCGGCCGGTCGGGTTATGAGGCGAGCACAGGAGCACCATCCGCGTCCGCGGGCCGATCACCGACTCGAGATGATCGAGGTCCATCGAGTAACGCACCCCGTACGGCGCCGTCGCATCGGCCCCGGCTTCCTCCGCGAGCGGATTGAGCACGAGCTCGCGACCGTTGTCGCGCACCGCGTCGAAGAAGGGGTAGTAGACCGGCGGCTGGATGATCACGCCGTCTCCGGGCTCGGTCAGCGCGAGGATCGCCGCGCGCACCGCGGGCATCACCGCCGGCGCCTGGACGAGCCACTCCTCCTTGATTTCCCACCCGTTGCGTTCACGCTGCCACTCACGGAAGGCACGGCGGTGCCCGGCCGGCTCGAAGGTGTAGCCGTAGACCGGGTGCGCGATCCTTGAGTCGAGCGCCTCGCGCACCGCCGGCGGGCAGGCGAAGTCCATGTCCGCGACCCACATGGGCAGCAGCGGCTCTCCGCGCGCGTTTTCCGGACGGCGATCCCACTTGTAGCAATTGGTGCCCCGGCGCTCGGGGACGGGTTCGAAGATGCTGGAAGGTTCACTCATGGTCAGGCGATAGTATACCGGCTGCGCCGCTGGTATCCTACCGGCATGCTGAGCATTGAGGTCGCCCGCTTCCGGGCACGCACGCTGGCCGCGCTCCGAGCCTTCTTCGACGAGCGCGGGTACCTGGAGGTGGACACCCCGATTCTCGCACCCGAGCTCATCCCGGAGGCTCACATCGAACCGTTCGCGACCGATCTCCTGGATCCCTGCGACCCCGGGATTGCAGAGAGGCGCTTCCTCGTGCCGTCGCCCGAAGTCTGGATGAAACGGCTGCTCGCGCGCGGATACGGGAACATCTACTATCTTGGGAAGGTCTTCCGAAACAGCGAATCGCGCTCGCGCATCCACCATCCGGAGTTCACGATGCTCGAGTGGTACACCGTCGAGGCCGACGCCGAAAGCCAGGAGGACCTGACCGCGCGGCTACTCGCCCATCTGTGCGCGCGCCTCTGCGAACGAACTCCGCACACGGAGGGTTGCCGGACGGTCGGCGCGCCGGTCGAACGACTGACGGTCGCCGGGAGCTTCGCTCGCTACGCCGGGCTCGACGGGTTTCGCTTCGACGCCCCGGGAAGCCTGCGCCGCGCCGCGGCGCAGCTCGAACTGCACGTCGGCCCGCAGGAGAGCGACGAGGACCTCTTCCAGCGCATCCTGCTGACCCACGTGGAACCGGCGCTGCCGACCGACCGGCCGGTGATCCTCGCCGACTACCCTGCGCTCGTCCCGACGCTCGCGCGGGCGCGCGGGGCCACCTGTGAGCGATGGGAGCTCTACCTCGCGGGCATGGAAGTCGCGAACTGCTACACGGAGGAGCGCGACCCTTCGCGGCTCGCAGAGTTCCTCTCGCATGAGGCGGCGCGAAAACGCGACGCACGGGTCCGGCACCCGCCGGCCGAGTCGCTTCTCGAGTTCGCCTCCGCCCCTGCGTGCAGCGGCGCGGCGCTCGGCGTCGACCGGCTCATCATGGCGCTGCTGGGCCTCAGGGAGATAGCGGGGGTAATATTCTTCCCCTGATTTTGGTATATTCCGCGGACAATTTGATAGTCGAGGTAATGAATGATCAAGGCCGGCCAGATAGCGAAGGGGCACTGTCTCATGTGGAAGGACGAACCGTACCTCGTCGCGGATCGCGAGTTCGTCAACCCGGGGAAGGGCGCCGCCTTCGTACGGGTGAAACTGAAGAACGTGCGGACCGGACGGGTGCTGCAGGAGACGATCAAGACGAACGACTCGGTCGAAGAAGCCGACGTCTTCGACCGTGACGCCCAGTACCTCTACGCGGACGACGCGAGCTACTACTTCATGGACGTGGAGAGCTACGATCAGTTCGCCGTGCCGCGCGAGGGCCTCGAGGACCGGATCTACTACATGAAAGAGGGTGACACCTACCGCATCACCATGTGGGAGGCGAACCCGATCGACGTAACGGTCCCGTTGAAGATCGTACTCGAGGTGACTGAGGCCGAAGACGCGATCCGCGGCGACACGGTTACCGGCGCGACAAAGCCGGTCAGGACGGAGACGGGTCTTGACGTGAAGGTGCCCCTGTTCATCAAGCAGGGAGACCGTATTCTGGTGAACACGGAGAGCGGCGACTACGTGGAACGGGTCAACGAATAGGGAATTTTTTACCGATTTGGGGGTGTATACCTTTTCATTTTGGTATATAATGCCTATGTTGACCATAACCGGAGTGATGCCATGAGAGTAACGACCAAGGGGCGCTATGCCCTTCGCGCAATCACCAACCTCGCCCTGTCGGGTTCGGACA
>SKZO01000006.1 GCA_007127335.1 Spirochaetales bacterium
GCATCCACGAGAAGCAGCGCTCCGTCGCACGAGCTGATCGCGCGCGAGACCTCGTACGAGAAATCCACGTGGCCGGGAGTGTCTACGAGGTTGAGCTCGTAGGTTCGCCCGTCCTCCGCGATGTAGGGCATGCTCACTGCCTGACTCTTGATCGTGATGCCGCGTTCGCGCTCGATCTCCATGCTGTCGAGCATCTGGTCCTTGAACTCACGTTCGGCGATGATCTTCGCACGCTGGATGAACCGATCCGCGAGCGTGCTCTTGCCGTGATCGATGTGCGCGATGATGCAGAAATTCCGGATGTGCTCTTGCGTCATAGGAGGTGCGCCAAACAATAGTGAAACTTCACTCAGTCGTCCAGAATCGCTCTCACAAGACCGACAAAACGCACCGGATCAACCGGCTTCTGCATGTAGTGGTACTCGGGCGCATCCTGAGACTCTTCGTCCAGATGCCCATCCGGGTATGCCGAAATCAACAGCACTCGAAGCTGTGGAGACCGCTCGCGCAGTCGTTCCGCCAGCGCGGGACCCGAGAGGTGCGGCATCACCACGTCGGTGACGACGAGCGCAATCTGGCCGGCATGCTGTTCATGAAGGAGCAGCGCCTCGCCGGGGCTTGCCGCTTCGATCACATGGTACCCCTTCCTGCGAAGCACGCGGCTCAGCAGGTCTCGTACGGCGGCCTCGTCTTCGACCAGCAGAACCGTCTCAGATCCGTCGGCGGCATCCCGAAGCGTGTCATCCGTCTGCTCGTCAACGGTTCCGGCCTCGTGTACCGGCAGGCAGATCGTGAAGGTAGTGCCGCGCCCCATGGTGCTGTCGAGCTCCACGAATCCGCCCGCCTGTGAGACGATGCCGTACACGGTAGACAGCCCGAGACCTGTCCCCTGGGCGAGTGGTTTGGTCGTGAAGAACGGCTCGAACACCTTCTCGGCCGTCTCCGGGCTCATGCCCACGCCGGTGTCACGTACCACGAGCACGACGAACCGGCCCGGACTGAGATCCTCCCGTTCCTCAAGGGTCTCTCCGGCCATGTCCCGGAGGTCGGTACGTATCGTCAGCCGACCTCCCTGCGGCATAGCGTCTCGCGCGTTCACGGCGAGATTCATGACAACCTGCTCGAGTTGACTCGGATCGATTCGAACCCTGGCATCGGAAGCGAGCAGGTCGACCTGCATCCGCACATCGTCGCCCACCAGACGCTCGAGCATCTTCTGCATGTCGGCGACGATCTGGTTTACGTCGACGGTCCTCTTCTCCTGCGTCTGGTGACGACTGAAGGCAAGAAGCTGACGCGTCAGAGCGGCGGAACGCACAGCCGCCTTGCGAATTCCCTCGAGATCTCTCTTCAGAGCCCGATTATCCGAGAGATCGGCGCGGGCAAGCTCTTCGTTCATCAGTTTGGCGTATCCGAGGATGACCGTGAGCAAGTTGTTGAAATCGTGGGCAATCCCTCCGGTCAGCCGACCGATAGCCTCCATCTTCTGCGATCGGCGAAGCTGCTCTTCCTTGCGCCGGAGCGTCTGCTCCATCTCGTGACGATAGAGCGAGATGACGACCGCGTTTCGCAGATCCCGTTCGTCGAAAGGCTTCGCGATGAACGCGAATGGTTCGGCGATTTTCGCCCGTTCGACGGTCTCCTGCGTATCAAGCGCGGTCAGAAGGATCACCGGAAGGCCGTGGAGCTCCTTGACTCTGCGGGCAGTCTCCACCCCGTCCATCTCGCCCTTGAGGAGGATGTCGAGAAAGACGAGATCCGCATTGAGTCCGGAGAGTGACGACAGGAGCTCTTCGCCGCTCTGAAAGACGGCAGGCACCTCATACCCAAGACGCTCGAGCTGCAGCTTGATGTCGAGGGCTACGATGCTCTCATCTTCGACAACGACGATTCGGTGTGCGCTCACCTCTCCCCCAGGGCAGACTACTACAGAAAATTGTCCCGCTCAACATATGCGGGAAGCTGCATTCCCGTCTGGAGAAACCCCTGTGTGCGTTTCTGGATGAACATCTGAAGGAAGACGACCCGCCGCCTCTCATCGTAGCTGAAGTCACGCTCGATGAACCGGTCGCCTGCGGTAATGCCGGACTCATCGGCCATGCTCCCCCGGTACACCCTTGTCACCTCGTAGTTCGGTCGCAAGGAGAGACCGCCAATGCGCTCAACCTGCATGCCGAACAGCACCGGATACAGCCGCTCGTGGAGATCACGCTCGAGCGCCTCCTCCACCGGGATTTCGGGTCGCGAGGCGAGCGATACGAGTCCTTTGAGCTCCTCGCCGTCGCGTTGCCATCGAACCGGCAGCAGCGACCCTACCTCATGCTGCAGCAGTATGGACTGGGCCGGACCGATCCGCGTGACCGGCCATTGGCCGATTGATGTGATAACGTCGCCTGCCTCGAGTCCAGCCTCGGATGCCGGAGAGCTGCGCGCGACGTACGTCACCTCCAGCCCTCCGGAGACGGGCTCTGCGGCGATCCCGATCCAGGGATGAACCACCCGTCCCTCCGCAAACAGCTCCGGAAGAAAGGCATTCAGCCAGTATGAGGGGATGGCGAAGTTCACGCCCTCGAACTGCTGGATGCCGGCGAATACCACGCCAACGAGACGGCCCTGCCGATCAAGTAGCGGTCCGCCCGAGCTGCCGGGATTCACCGGCACGTCCATCTGCATCGCATCGCCCATCTGGAGAAACCGCCTGCCTACGGCCGAGATGATGCCCGACGTTATCGAGGTCTCGAGTCCTCCGGGAGACCCGATCGCCATGATCGAGGTCCCGGGCTCGAGCGACCGGATATCCGTGAACGAAAACACGTACGGCGCGTCGATCTCAGCCTTCAGCAGCGCAACGTCGAATGCACGGCTGTAGCCGATGACTCTGGCCGGAATCCGGCCGGCGGGATCGGACGGCAGACGAATGTAGAGGCGGGAATAGCCCTCGTACCGCGGGTCCACCTCGCTCGCAATGACGTGGTAGTTCGTCACGATATAGCCGCGAGGATCGATGAAGAATCCGCTGCCGATCACACGGTCAGGGATCCCCATGCCTCCCTCCAGCCGAAGACCCCGATTGACCCACACCGTCACGACACCTGCGCTCATCTCGATCGGACTGGCCGCGCCGTCGCCGAACGCTACGACATCCGGGTTCTCATCGCGCCACGACGGGCCGAGCAGCTCGGTCAGGATCGTCACGGCGTACCGGTTGTTCAGACGGACGGCGATCCCGGCCGCCTCCTCAAGCGCCTGCGAGGGCAGAGTGGACAGCTGCGGTGCCTGGAGGAGCGTGGCGAGCGCAGCGGGCTCGTTTCCCTCATCTGCGAGCATCCTGGCGGCCTCGAGGTAGTGCAGAGAGATCTGCCTCGGGTCGTCGTCGGCCGCTCCCACGGCAACGAGGTTCCGGTAGAGCCTCACGGCGTCACGAGGACGGCCCTCCTCGACTGCCCGCTCGTACAGGTCCCGCATGGTCGCCGTCGCGTCGCGGTACAGAGTGTCGAGCACAGCCGTCTCAACCACTTCCTCCCTGCGAAGCGCGCTGATTCGTTGCACGGCCGCCTCCGGTCTGCCGTCGGCGATGAGCGTACGGACCTCACGCCGGATGAGCTCCGGCCGTGGAGCAACAACCGGTTCCGGCCCGGTAGCGCAGGAGACAGCCATCGCGGCAAGGAGTCCGGTTGCGACCAGTTTCGCGACCAGCTTCATTGTCATCGCTCCTCGAGAGGGAACTCTCTCGTCACAGATTCACTCCAGATTCTGAACTCGCGGGCGTCAATGCGTCCGTCGCCGTTCAGATCCCACTCCCGCACCGGAATCTCTTCGTGCCTCTCGAACACATCCGGAACGCCGTTGCCGGTTGTGTCGATCGCAAGCGCCACCAGACGTCCGTCCCGATACCCCTCGGTGATCTCGAAGTATCCATCCCCAGTCAGGTCACGCACACCGGCCACCGGCACGTCGCGGTCGAACAGCAGCAGATGGTCCCACGCACCGTCTCCGTGTCCGTCGCGCAGAACCCGATACGCATGCCCGTCGCGCAGATAGACTCGCTCGGCCACGCCGCCGTCGGGGCGAAGGGTGTCCTGCCTCACTGCCGCGCTGCGCAGCTCGTCGCGGTCAACGCGTCGTATGGGAAGCTCGAGCGCCAGGTCGGAATCAAAGCGTGGACCATCCGAGGGCAGGGCCCGGACGGCGGCGACCGAAACTGCTCGAGGTCGCAGCGTGTAGACCTCACGCGTGAGACCGTCAATGACCTCCGCCGACTCGAGAAAGGGGTATTGCCCGTAGACCAGCCGAATCCGCTGTCCGTCTGCGACCAGAAGAAGCGCACGGGGCCTGCGCTCATCGAAATCCACGGTGAACTCGACAACTCCGTCGCGGTTCAGGTCCCGTTCCCACCGCAGAACCGCTCCATTCTCCACGAGCAGACGTTCGCTCCACCATCCGTCCCGTTGCGGGTCAAGGAGGCTCGTCCCGCTGAACTCCGATGCCGCATCGAGAACCCGTGCGCGGGCCGCTCCGGCCGTCCTCTGCACGATATCCCGCAGCGTCGCGTAGTCGCTCAGACCGTCCGCCGTGAGGAAGGCGTCAACCGCGGCCTCAGGATCATCGGGGAGGTAGAGGAGGCCGATGCGAGGGTCCGGCCAGTCGAGGTCTCCCAGCCGATCACGAGCCCATGCTCGTTCGCTGCCCGTGGGTGCGCGCGAGCCGTACTCGTAGAGAAGATCGGCGAGCCGCGGACCGCGCGCCGGCAGACCCACCGATGAGTGCGATCGGGTCGTCGCATGCAGAAGGCGTTCGAGCTCGCGGCGATACTCGCGAGACGGGTGGGGCTCGGCGCGCAGGAAGAACCAGAAGAAACGCGGGTCATCCGGGTAGAGATCGCGCGCCGCCGATGCGAGATCATCGGCCGCGGCCCTCTGTTCAAGCGCGTTCAGCGCGGTGATGTACTCGTAGTGCCACTGGCTGAGAACTGCCTGCGCGACGGCAGGACCGTGTTCCATATCGCGCAGCAGACCGACGGCCGCTGCGTGATCTCCAACGCGGTTGTACAGCCCGGAGAGCAGGACCGTCGCGCGCTCGGAGTCGAAGCGGCGCCATTCGGCGAGATCGAGGCCCACCCGCGCGTGCTCGATCGCCTCTCGTGCAGTCTCCTGACGAGCCGAGGTGATTGTGGCGGCCAGATAGTGGGCGTCGCTCGACGCCCCGTCAAACTCACGGGCGATCCGGACGAGCTGCATCGCACGGTCGGTCTCCTGCTCCATGAGAGCTTCATAGGCCGCCTGGACGTAGAGATCCGCGATGTCGGCACTTGGGTCGGCTGCTACGTGCGCGTGAACAGCCAGCAGACACACCAGTGAGACTTGCCATGTCCGTCTCATGACGGCTCGCTGTCCTCCGGACGCTCATCGTCGTGCAGGTCCGTCGCGCTCGTGCGAGCCGGAAGCCCGAGCAACTCCCGGACCTCACTGTCCACGAGTGTCTCCCGGCTCACCAGCGCGTCAGTGAGCTTTTCGAGCTGCTGCCGTTGCTCGGTCAGAATCCGGTTGACGTCCCCGTAGGCGTTGGAGAGGATCGCGTGAATAGCCTCGTCTATCTGACGAGCCTTTTCCTCCGAGTAGTCCTTATGGCGAGCGATTTCCTTTCCGAGGAAGATCGGTTCGTCTTCCTGGCCATAGGCGACCGGCCCGAGATCACTCATGCCCCACTCGGTGACCATACGCCTGGCGATATCGGTTGCCTGGGAGAGGTCCGCCTGCGTTCCGGTGGTTGTCTCCGTGTAGAACATCTCTTCGGCAACGTACCCACCGTACGCGATCCTGATCCGGTCGAGGAGCCATCCCTTGCTGTGCGAATATGTGTCCTTCTCAGGAAGCGAAAACGCGACGCCCAGGGCCCTGCCGCGCGGTACGATGGTGACCTTGTGCAGCGGATCAGCGTTCGGCAGGAAGTAGTGCAGGAGCGCGTGCCCGGCTTCATGGCAGGCGGTCTTGCGCTTCTCATCGTCGGTGAATACCCGGGAGATTCGCGCAACCCCCATCATGATCTTGTCCCGCGCCTCCTCGAAATCATCCATCTGGACGAGATCGCGGTTCCGCCTCGCGGCGTAGAGGGCGGCCTCGTTGACGATGTTCGCGATGTCGGCCCCGGAGCACCCGGGAGTCGCACGGGCGATGCGGTCGAGATCAATCCGCGGAGAGAGCGGTATCTTTGCTGCGTGTATACGGAAGATGGCCGTGCGTTCCTCGAGATCAGGCATGTCCACGACAACCTGCCGGTCAAAACGGCCCGGGCGCATCAGCGCCGGATCGAGAACATCCGCGCGGTTGGTTGCCGCGAGTATGATCACTCCGTCTTTCGTGTCGAAACCGTCCATCTCCACGAGCATCTGGTTGAGGGTCTGCTCGCGCTCGTCGTGCCCCCCTCCGTATCCTGCACCGCGCGTCCTGCCCACCGCATCGAGCTCATCGATGAAGAGTATGCAGGGGGCGCTCTTGCGGCCCTGCTCGAACAGGTCCCTCACACGGCTCGCCCCTACCCCAACGAACATCTCGACGAAGTCCGAACCGGACATGTGGAAGAACGCAACCCCTGCCTCGCCGGCGCACGCCTTCGCGAGCATGGTCTTGCCGGTCCCCGGCATACCGACGAGCAGTACCCCTTTGGGTATCTTCGCCCCCATTCGCGTGAACTTGGCGGGGTTCTTCAGGAACTCGACGACTTCCTGCAACTCGAACTTTGCCTCCGCCTGACCGGCGACATCCGCGAACGTGATGCGCCGTCCGTCATCCGCGTACTTCTTTGCCTTGCTCTTTCCGAACGAGAAGGCCCGGTTTCCCGTTCCCTGCAGTTGGCGGAACATGAACCAGATGATGAATATCCCGAAGACCCACGGGAAGAGATTCAGCAGTATCTGCCAGGCGGGCATGGATCCGCTCTGCCCACGCGTGGGCACCTCGCGCTCGCGGAGCGTGCGAATCAACTGATCGTCGAAGTACGGAATCTGGGTTCGAAAGAACGAACCTTCGCCGGTCATGCCGCGCAATCTGCCGCGGATTTCGAACTGATCGATGATCGTGACGGATTCAACGCGGTTTTGCTCGACATAGTCGAGAAAGGTGGAATAGTCGATCTCCATTCCCGGCTGTCGCCCGGGAGAGGAGAGCAGGAGGAGGAAGATTCCAAAGACCGCAATCAGCAGTATCAGCGCGAACTTGTTGTTGCGGAAGTTGAAGTTGAACTGGCCAGGATCCTTCTGGTCCCTGTCTTTCTGTGGCTGTTGATCATCACCCATATGAGCCGCTATCCGTCATCCTATCTCACGAAAGATACCCACTTTCACCGGACCGGACAACATCGCCGGAGACCACGAGCCACGGCCCGTCAAGCGCGATGCGAGTCTTCCTCGATGCGACGAGCGTACACGAACCGCCCGGATCATCGCTGAGGACCGGTGCGAAGAACGCGTGCCCGGGCCTGTTCCGACGGTCGAGCAGACCAAGCCGACGCATGACCCCATAGAGCGCCTCCAACCGTGCGTCATCATCCAGTTCATAGAAGCCTCTTCGGGAAGCTCGAGCGCCGGACGGTCCGTACTCGAATCGCAGGGAGTCGGCTCGTCTTCTCACCTGCGCATGGTACGCATTCATCGCGACGCCAAGCGTGCCGATATCCCGCCGAAGCGCCGGCCATGCCGTCTCGATCGCCGGTATGATCTCATGGCGCACCAGGTTTCTGCGGAAGACCGTGCGCTCATTCGATGGATCGACCGTTCGGCGCACGGTTCTCGCGTCGAGGAATGCGTCGATCTGCGACCGCGTGGTCCCGAGCAACGGTCGGCAGAGCTCACATCGGGCGGTCAATCGACGGCAGTCCGGCATTCCGGAGAGCAACACTCCCTCCACGCCGGCAAGCAGCCGCATGAGGATCGTCTCGACCTGGTCATCCAGATTGTGCCCGGTGCACAGGTAGCGAGCGCCCACGACAGCCGCGGCATCCTTGAGAAACCTGTAGCGATGCGATCTCGCGGAGGCCTCGAGTCCTCCGAGATCACCCGCGGTCCGGCGGATCTCGCCGGGGTCGGCGTCGGCGGTGAGCAGGGGTACGCCGAGCCATGCGGTGAGCGCGCGAACGGATTGGAGGTCGTGTTCGTGTTCGTGTTCGCCGCGCAGGCGGTGGTTGAAATGCGCGGCGCACAAAGTCGCCGCAGGACGCTCACCCCGCCGGGAGAGCCCGTGGGCGAGCGCTACGAGCAAGGCGGTGCTGTCGGCTCCGCCGGACACGGCCGCGACGATGCGACCGCATGAACGGTGGTCGAGCCACTCGTGCACGCTCTGCTCGAGCGTCATTGCCGTTCGGAAAGCATGTTCATGACCGTGTCGACGTCATGGTTGAGCAGCGCGCCCGCCGCGTCCGCCGCAATTTCGAAGGCGCGCTCGTAGAGTGGGCGCTCGGAGTCCGGTGGGATGGAAAGGACGTGCTCGACCACCCGGGAGGCGTCGTCCGGACGTCCGATCCCCACATAGATCCTGATGAATTCGCCGGAACCGAGCGCGTCGACCACCGATGCGAGCCCGTTGTGCGACCGCGACGTCCCGCGCCGTTTCAGCCGGACTGCTCCCGGCGGCAGATCCATATTGTCGCAGACAACGACCAGATCACCGATCTCCGCCCGGGCAGCTCGCATCAGCGACGGGATGACCGACCCGGAGCGATTCATATAGGTAAGCGGAAGCGCCGCGACGCACTCGCCGCGGCCGGTCCACAGGTACGACCTGAGAAATGGTTTGCGCAGACTGAGGTTCCGGCGCAGCACGAGCCTGCGCACGGCATCGGTCCCGACGTTGTGACGCGTTCGCTCGAAACGGGTACCCGGATTGCCGAGGCCAACGATAAGTCGCAGCGGGTCTACTCCTCCGCGCCTGCCGCCTCGCGTTCCTCGTCTGTCTCTGCCTCGACTTCGCCGGCCTCTCCCTCTTCGAGCTCCTCTTCCTCGGTCGGCTCCTCGGCCTCGACGCGTGCGGCTGCGACGAGCGCAATCACCTGGTCCTCATGCGTCAGAATCTTGACGCCGTCCGGTGCGACCAGTTGGTCCACGTGGACTGAGTCACCGATTGCGAGTCCCGAGATATCAACTTCAAAGGGCTCAGGGAGGTCCTGCGGCAGACACTCCACCTCTACCTCGTGCAGCGGCTGTTCGAGGATGCCTCCCTCACGGACGCCAACGGCAGAGCCTGCGAGATGGATGGAGATGTTGGCGCGAAGCACCTTGCCGGCCTCGATCTCGAAGAAGTCTATGTGCTTCACGTCGCCGGTGAGGATGTCTTCCTGATAGTCCTTGATCAGACAGTCGTACGGCTCGCCGTCGACAGTGATGCGGATGATCTGACTCTCCGACAGGATCTTGAACTTGCGGATGAAATCAAGCTCGTCGATCGCGACGGGAACCGGATCACGGTGTCCATAGATGATTGCCGGAATCTTGCCGGTGCGTCGCAGACGGCGTGTTGCCGCAGTCTTGAGGTCGCTCCGTGCGTCCGCGCTCAGCGTCTTCTGCTCCATTGCTGACTCCTGATCGGGTAAGCTACTAAATCAACGTCCCGTTGAACAGACCCTCACGTACCGTCGTTCGTGAGTCCGTCGGCACCGCTGGTCTCCTGCGTCGTGGCCGGATTGGCGGGGTGATCGGCAGATCGGTCACCGGTGTCCGCTTCGTAGGCCGCGACGATCTGCTGTTGCAGCTCATTTCGGAACTCCGACGAGATCGGGTGCGCAACATCCTTGAACTCTCCGCTGCGGGTCTTGCGGCTGGGCATCGCAATGAACAACCGGTCGCTGCCCTCGATCACCTTGACATTATGGACGACGAAGCAGTGGTCGAATGTGACCGTCACGTACGCCCGCAATTTGCCTTGAGTGTCTACCTTTCGGACCCGAACATCTGTGATCTCCATGGCGCGCTCCTTCAAGGCTCAGCAGAGAAAGAAAGACCAAGCCGCTGCAACGGGTTATTATACGTCACAGAGCACCGATGTCAATTCGCCCTGGATCGGCCGGGGCCAATTGGCGCCTGGAATCATGGGAGGAGCTTTATGGGAGACTGGCAGGAACCCGACGATGGAGGTGACGATGACTTCTACGACGACGCGCCTGAAGAGTACGACGACTGGGGCGATGAGCCGACCGACGACGACGGAGAGTACGACTTCGACGAGGACATGGAAGATTCCGACGACTACGAGGCCGAAGAGTAGATCTCGTCAGCCGAGAACCAGAGCCGCTCGAGCTCGTAGAATGCACGGATCTCCTCGGTCATCAGGTGGATGACGGCGAACCCCAGGTCGATCAGGACCCAGCCGATCTGCGAGTCGCGCCTCCGTGGATGCAGCGGCACAAGGTCGAGCTCGTCGAACAGCTCGTCGAGCTGGACGATCAGACCGCGGAGATGTCCCTGCGAGTTCACGGTCGCGATCACGAAGTAGTCGGCAAAACCGCAGCTTTCCCGTACGTCGAGCGCGATGGTATCGCGCGCCTGCGCGTCCTCGAGCAGTGTCGCGATCCTCATCACCGCTTCGCGGTGCTTATCTGACATATCTCCCATCAAAATCCCTTCCCAATATGACGGTTACGTCCACGACAGCCTGCGGATCGGACTCGCTGTCAACGCGGGAGGCGCGAATCACATCGGCGGTACGACGCGCGTACATCCCGCTGCCCGTCCGATCGATCACCCGCGTGCGTTCGACATCGCTGCTCGCTGCATTCCCGACGGAGATGACGTCGAACCCGTAACTCCGCAGGAGCTCCGCAGTCCTCCCGGCCAGTCCGACGATCTCAGTACCGTTCAGGACCTCCACCCTGATCACGATGTTCTCATCCTGTAGTGCCTGAGCGGTCGCGAGACTGTCGACGATCTGGCGCACAGACTCCCGCAGCCACCTCCCCTCCTGGTGCGGGAAGAGCAGGAGCTTCTCCTCATCACCGGCGCCCACCCTCCGCAGCGATCCTTCGATTTGTCTCGTGATCATCCGTTCTTTCTCGAGCCCCCCGAGGTTCCGCATCAGTGAGACGAAGGCAGGCCGGTCGAGGTTCGTCGTCATCGTGCCGTACGCGATCCGCGATGCCGCGCGACCGGAGAGCGTATCCGACTGCTCACCAAGCTGCTCGAGGAACGAGACGATGAGTTTCCCGCGACGGACGATTCGGTCGCGGTCGCGTTCCCCCTCCCCCTCGTAGCGCAGGTACTCGAGAGCCTTTGCCCCGTCGAGAACGACATCGCCGGCCGGAATCCGCACGGCATCAGGGCCCTCGTTCGGAAGATCGGTGATGAACATCGGGAGCCCGCCAAGCAGATCGACGAGCGCCTCGAGACCGGCCTCGTCCAGATGGACGAAGAATGGCACGGGTGCCCCGAAAAGCTCGGCGACCTGCTGCGCGTAGGCTCCCATGCCGTCGGTGCGAAAGGCCGTGTCTATTGAATCAACGCGGTTGAGCGTTCGCACCACGACACCGGTCTCCGATGGCACGTGGAACAGTGCTCCACGGTCGGTGGAGAACTGGTAGAAGACCACATGGGTGACCAGTGTCCCGTCGTCGAGCTCGACCGTCAGCACCATGGCGAGCTGCCCGTCGTCCGCGGCGAGGTCGGAAATCTCGTCGGATCGCACCGCCAGCGCCACCGATACGCCGGTCGCCGCGAGGAC
This sequence comes from Spirochaetales bacterium, assembly GCA_007127335.1. GTDB lineage: Bacteria > Spirochaetota > Spirochaetia > DSM-27196 > SLST01 > SLST01. The sequence goes on from SKZO01000006.1 coordinate 11,700, forward strand.
TACGACCATCGCGAGCACGAGCACCACTCCTCTGTCGATACCACTCTTGCGCATCAGTACCTGCCCGTCACTTACATCCGCACCAAGGGGCCCCCATACAGGCCCGTACGGCGAATGTAGCCGTAGACACCCTCTGTTACAAGATAGCGGTACGGCATTCGATTCTGTACGCGCTCGCGTATCTCCGTCGCGGAAACCGGGATCATCGCGTTCTCCACGAGCACGTGCCGCCGATCAAAGCGCGCGTCGTTGGTTCCGGGCCGGCGTACCAGTACCAGATCCGCGAGTCGCTCGATCTGATCGGCCTCGCGCCAGCGATCGAACCCTTCCAGGAGATCCTGGCCGATGATCAGGCCCGGACGTCCCGTGATCTCCCCGCTGTCGAGAAGGTGGCGGATCGTGTTGATCGTATACGAGACCTCATCGCGCTCGATTTCGTACGGATCAACCAGGAACTCCTCTCGATCAGCGGTGGCGATGCGAAGCATCGCAAGGCGGTCCTTCGCGCCGGCGCCCGGTTGAACGGCCTTGTGCGGCGCCATGCGAGCGGGCACAAACCGGATTCGCTCGTACGCGAGCTGATGCAGCACCTCATCGGCCATCATCAGGTGCCCGATATGCACCGGGTCAAAAGTGCCGCCGAACAGCGCGGTCCTCATGCCCCGTCACCGACGGCGAGAAAAATACCGGCGAGCTCGCGCATGCCCTCGCCGGTCAGGGCGCTGACACCGACGACGCGGTCGTTGGGCAGGGCGTCCGCGAGCTTCCTGAGTCGATCCTCGCTGCCTTCGAGGTCGAGCTTGTTCCCCACTATGACGCGCGGTCTTTCCGCCAGCCGCGCATCGTAGGCGGCCAGCTCGCGCTCGAGGATCGAGAGCGTCCGTCGCGGCTGCTCATCCTGGAGATCGACGATGTAGGCGAGGGTGCGTGTCCTCGCGATGTGCTTGAGGAAGCGAACACCCATCCCCGCGCCCTCCGAGGCGCCTTCGATCAGACCGGGTATATCCGCAAGCACGAGCTGCCGGGTATCGAGCTGCAGGACGCCGAGGTTGGGGATCTTCGTGGTGAACGGGTACGCGCCGATTTTGGGGTTCGCGGCGGTAAGCCTGCCGAGCAGCGTCGACTTCCCCGCGTTCGGGCTTCCGACCAGGCCGATATCTGCGATGAGTCGGAGCTCGATCCGCAGATCCCGCTCCTCTCCCGGCTCTCCGTCCTGAGCGAACCGCGGCGTCTGGTGGCGAGACGTGGCGAAATGGGAGTTCCCCTTTCCCCCGCGCCCGCCGGTGAGCAGTACGTGCTGTTCGCCGTCCACCGTGAGGTCCTGCAGCAACTCGCCGGTGGTCGCATCGAAGACCGCGGTACCCGGGGGCACCTCCACGACCGCGTCGCGCCCGTCGCGCCCGTGACGGTTGCGTCCGCTGCCCGGCTGACCGCGCTCGGCGCGGACGATCCGGCCGCGCGTCAGGTGATGCAGGGTGCGCAGGTCACTGCGCGCGCGGACCACGACGTCACCTCCGCGCCCGCCGTCACCGCCGTCGGGTCCTCCTTTCGGGACGTACTTCTCACGTCGAAACGATACGCAACCGGCGCCGCCGGCTCCGGATGAGATGTGGACTCGTACCTCGTCTACGAAACTCTGCAATGCGCTCGTGCGAGTCAGTTCATCACGGGATCAACGGAGATGATCTTGCGGCCCTTCCTGTCGGCAAACGTCACGGTTCCGTCGATCTTGGCGAACAGCGTGTCGTCCCTGCCGATCCCGACATTGAGGCCGGGATGAAACCGCGTGCCCCGCTGGCGGACGAGGATCGAGCCGGCACTCACCCGCTCACCACCGAACCGCTTCACCCCGAGTCGTTGCGCGTTCGAGTCACGACCGTTCTTGCTGCTGCCTCCGCCCTTCTTATGCGCCATGATGCACTCCTGTTCTCTCTACGATAAGCCGTACTTCATCCGGGGTCTCGCCGGTCATCCGATCGACCCCGCAGAGCATGACGTCCGTCACGCCACGCAGCCATTCCCCATCGTCTTCGCATGAGACGATATCAACACGCAGCTCGCCGGGTCGCGGGGCCGCCCCGGTCGCGGTAATCGCCGTTCGTCCGGCAATCGCGTCTGCACAGGACCGGACGAGCCCGGTGACCGCGGCACACACGACGTTGCCGGTCCGGCTACCCTGATCCGCCGACGCATGTCCGGAAACGGAGACCGACGACAGGCATCCGTCTCCGTCGAGCCGGACACGTACGGTGATCACGAACCGGTGATTTCCTCGACGCGCAGAACCGTGTACTGTTGCCGGTGCCCATGGGTGCGTCTATACCGCTTGCGTCGCTTGTACTTGTGCACAATCACCTTCTCGCCCCGCAGCTGCTCCTGAACCACGGCCTTGACCTTTGCCCCGGCAACGTAGGGCTCGCCGACCACGACGTTCGCGTCGTCACGGAGGAGAAGCACCGTGTCGAACTCGACCACGTCGCCCTCTTCCGACGGCACCCGCTGTACCGTGAGCAAGCCGCCCTTCTCTGCGCGGTACTGGCCGCCCTTGATTTCCACCATTGCGTACATAGTTCGTCCTTGATAAGCCCGAGGTAGCGCTATAAGTAACCTAGATTCTGCACGAAGGTCAAGACGAGGCGGCGTCGCCCTTTCCGCACGCCGACAGGTCGCCGCCGCTACGCCGGCAGACGCGCGCGATCCCCCATCAGATAGCGGTCGATCTGCGAGGCGGCGTCCCGCCCCTCCTTGATCGCCCAGACCACGAGGCTCTGACCGCGACGGGCATCGCCTGCGGCGAAAACCTTCTCCCTGCTCGTCGAGAATCGTCCGTACTCCGCGGCGACGTTGGTCCGCGGATCGCGTTCCACCTCGAGCATGTCGAGGATTTCCTGCTCCGGGCCCAGGAAGCCGAGCGCGAGCAGCACGAGATCGGCCGGCCACTCCTGTTCGGAACCGGGCACCTCCTCGAACCGGGGCCGCTCGCCACGGGGCTTGTGCCAGGCGACCCGAACGGTCCGCACGCCCCTGACCGACCCGTCTGCGTCCGCGACGAACTCCCTGGTCATGATCGAGTACTCGCGGGGATCTCCTGCGAACAGGGCGTCGGCCTCCTCGTGTCCGTAGTCCTGCGTGTACAGCCGGGGATAGGTAGGCCAGGGGTACTGTTCGTCGCGTTCGGCCGCCGGCTTGGGAAGCAGCTCGAAGTTGACGAGGCCTGTGCAGCCGTGACGAACCGATGTTCCAATGCAGTCGTTTCCCGTATCGCCGCCGCCTATCACGATGACCCGTTTCCCGGCGGCCGAGATGACCCCGCCGTTGTCCGACGGGGCTCCGGCGCCGGCGAGATCCACCCGACCGGTGTCGAGGAGAGCCTTCGTGTTCGCATGGAGGAACTCCATTGCGAAATGCACACCGGCGAGCTCACGCCCCGGGACCGGAAGGTCCCGCGGCACGGTTGCTCCGCATGCGAGCAGCACGGCATCGAAGTCGCGCACGAGCTCGTTCGGGTCTACGTCCCGACCTACGAAGGTATTGGGGACGAAATCGACGCCCTCGGCCGCCATGATGGAGTTGCGGCGCTCGACGAGGCGTTTGTCGAGCTTCATATTCGGAATCCCGTACATGAGCAGTCCGCCAATGCGGTCGGATCGCTCGTACACCGTGACGAGGTGACCGGCCTTGTTCAGCTGATCCGCCGCCGCGAGCCCCGCGGGTCCGCTTCCCACGATCACCACCCGCCTGCCGGTCCTGTTCTGCGGCGGCCTTGGTTTCATCAGGCCCGACTCGTAGGCCCGGTCTATGATCGTGCACTCGTTGTCCTTGATCGTTACCGGCGGCTCATTGATGCCGAGCACGCAGGCAGTCTCGCACGGGGCGGGGCACACTCTGCCGGTGTACTCCGGAAAGTTGTTCGTCTTCAGCAGCCGCCAGAACGCATCCTCCCACTTTCTACGGTAGACCATCTCGTTCCATTCCGGAATCAGGTTGTCTACCGGGCAGCCGTAGCTCGACTGACAGAACGGGACGCCGCAGTCCATGCAGCGTGCGCCCTGCTGCGCACGTTCTCCGTCATCGAGCGGCTCGTGGAACTCCAGAAAGTCTCGTGCCCGTTCCGTCGGCGGCCGATCGGAAACCGTCCTGCGCTGGTATTCAAGAAAACCGGTGGGTTTACCCATGGACTTCCTCCCGCATGTTCTTCTGCTCCTGCAACTCGAGTATCCGCCGGTAGGCGGGCGAGATGACACGCCAGAAACGCGCGATCTCCTCGTCCCAGCCCTCGAGCACCCGTGCAGCTACCGGACTGTCGGTATACTCGTGGTGCGCCTCTATGAGCCGACGCACCTCCGCTATCTCCCCGTCGTGATCGAGCCGCATCAACTCGATCATCCCCGGGTTTATCTGATCAGGGAATGTCCCCTCTCTGTCGTACACATACGCGATGCCGCCGCTCATGCCGGCGCCGAAGTTCCTGCCCGTTGGACCGAGAATCACTGCCCGCCCTCCCGTCATGTATTCGCACCCGTGGTCACCAACACCCTCCACCACGACATGTGCTCCGGAGTTGCGCACGCAGAAACGCTCAGCAGCCGTCCCTCGGAAGAAGCCGAACCCCCGGATCGCGCCGTAGAGCGCAACATTGCCGATAATGATGTTCTCCTCGGATCTGAACCGACTCCCGCGCGGCGGATATGCCACGATAGTCCCGCCGGAGAGCCCCTTGCCTACGTAGTCGTTCGCATCACCCTCGAGCTCGAGCCGCACACCGGCGGCGAGCCATGCGCCGAAACTCTGGCCCGCGGACCCGGTGAACCTGGCGCGGATCGTTCCTTCGGGCAGGCCCTGGAGTCCGTAGCGTTTTGCGATCTCGTGGCTGAGCATCGTCCCGGTCGTCCGATCGACGTTGCGGATGGGCAGCTCGATACTGACCTGCTCGCCGTGCTCGAGGGCCGGTTTCGCGAGCTCGATCAGCCTGCGATCGAGGACGCGATCAATGCCGTGCTCCTGGGGAATGCAGCAGATCACCGGGCTTGTCGGACTCCGCTTGATCGCCGGCGAGAGAACGGCCGAAAGGTCGATGCCGTCGGCCTTCCACAGGCGTACCGCGTCATCGCTCTCGAGCATATCTACCCGCCCGACCATCTCGTCGTAGGTCCGGAATCCCAGCTCGGCCATGATCCGACGCACATCCTCGGCGAGAAGCATCATGAAGTTGACCACGTCCTCCGGTCTACCGGCGAACTTCTCCCGCAGCCGCGGATCCTGGGTCGCGACTCCGACCGGACAGGTGTTCTTTTCGCACTTCCGCATCATGATGCACCCCACCGCGATGAGCGCGCTCGTGGCGAATCCGCACTCCTCGGCACCGAGCATCGCGGCGATCACCACGTCACGGCCGGTCTTGATCTGCCCGTCGGTCTGGATGACGACCCGGCTTCGCAGATCGTTCATCACCAGCGTCTGGTGCGTCTCCGCGAGGCCGAGCTCCCAGGGCAGGCCGGCGTGCTTGATCCCGGTAAGCGGGCTCGCTCCGGTGCCGCCGTCGTGTCCGGAGATCAGGATGTGATCGGCGTGGGCCTTGGCAACACCGGCGGCGACGGTACCCACACCAACCTCGCTGACGAGTTTCACGCTGACCCGGGCCGCAGGGTTCGCATTCTTCAGGTCGAAGATAAGCTGCGCAAGATCCTCTATTGAGTATATGTCGTGATGCGGAGGCGGGCTGATCAGACCCACACCCGGCGTCGAGAACCGAGTCTTCGCGATCACGTCGAAGACTTTGTGCCCCGGCAACTCACCCCCTTCGCCCGGCTTCGCACCCTGCGCCATCTTGATCTGCAACTCGTCCGCGTTCGTGAGGTACTCGATCGTGACGCCGAACCGCCCCGAGGCGACCTGCTTGATCGCGCTTCGTCTCGAGTCGCCGCTCGCAGCCGCCACGTACCGTTCGGGCATCTCGCCGCCTTCGCCGGTATTGCTCTTTCCGCCCAGCCGGTTCATCGCGATCGCGAGCGTCTCGTGCGCCTCCTGGCTGATGGACCCGAAGCTCATTGCGCCCGTGGCGAATCGTCGGACGATGTCCGTCGCCGGTTCGACCTCTTCTATGGGAATCGGGCGGCCCGGCTTGAACCGCAGCAGTCCGCGAAGCGTCGCCTGTTCCGCGCTGCGTCGATTCTGAATCTCCGCGAAGCCCGAAAATGCTTCCACGTCGTTGAAACGGGCAGCCTGCTGGAACAGGGCGATACTCTCGGGATCCCACATGTGTTTTTCGCCGCCGGTGCGCCACTGATAGTCGCCGGGGTTGAGCAGCTGATATTCGTCAGGCGATCCCTGCGGAGGAAAGGCGAGGCGATGCCGGCGCAGCGCTTCCTCCGCGAGCACCGGCAGACCGGCGCCCCTGATGCGGCTCGCGGTACCGGCGAAACTCCGCGCCACGACCTCCTCGTCGAGACCCACCGCCTCGAAGATCTGGGCCGCCTTGTAGCTCTCGAGGGTACTGATGCCCATCTTGCCGAACACCTTGCGCATCCCGTACGCGATCGCACGGTGGTACCGCTCGATGAGCTCGGCGTCGCTGATCTCGCAGCGGATATCACCGTCGCGGCGCATCTTCCACAGCGTCTCGTGCGCGAGATACGGGTTGATCGCGTCGGCCCCATACCCGACGAGCAGACAGAAGTGATGCACCTCGCGCGGTTCGCCGCTCTCGACGACGATCCCGATCTGGGTGCGCGAATGCATCCTCACGAGATGGTGGTGCACCGTACCCGTGGCGAGCAGTGCCGAAACGGGTATGCGGTCGGGACCCGCGGCGCGATCCGACAGCACGATGAGCGTATACCCTTCGAGGATCGCCTCCTGGGCCTCCCGGGCGATGCGCTCGAGCACGCGGTCGAGCTCGTCGGCATGCGCGGGACCGCCTTCGGCCGGGTATTCGGCCGGGGCCGGATAGGTGATGTCGATGAGGCGGGACCGCCACCCGCGGTGGTCGATCTCCACGAGGCGGGCGAGCTCCTCGTTCCTGAGAATAGGATGATCGAGCTGAAGCCGGTGGGCGTGTTCGGGTCCAACCTCGAGCAGGTTTCGTTCCGGCCCTATGTAGCTCGACAGGCTCATGATGATATCTTCGCGGATGCTGTCGATCGGGGGATTGGTCACCTGAGCAAAGAGCTGTTTGAAGTAGTCGTAGAGGAGTCTTGGCCTGTCGCTCAGACACGCGAGCGGCGTGTCGTTTCCCATGCTTCCGAGCGGCTCGCTGCCGTTCTCAGCCATCGGACGCAGCACGATATCCAGGTGTTCGCTCGTGTACCCGAACACCTTCAGCAGATGCACCATCGCCTCCGGATCCACACTCCTCGTCGATCGCGGCTGTGGCAGGTCATCCAGGCGCAGTCGCTGGTCGTTCAGCCAGGCCCGGTACGGGTGGCGCGCCGCAATGCCGTCCTTCAGCTCCACGTCGTCGACGATGCGTCCCTGCTCGAAGTCGACGAGGAACATCCGCCCCGGTTTCAGGCGGTCCTTCAGCACGATGCTCTCAGGCGGCAGGTCGAGCACGCCAACCTCACTCGCCATGACCACCACATCGTCGTCGGTGACGTAGTACCGGCTCGGGCGCAGGCCGTTGCGGTCGAGCACCGCGCCAATGACGTGTCCGTCGGTGAAGACGATCGAGGCCGGCCCGTCCCATGGTTCCATCTGCGTGCTCATGAACTCATACATCGCGCTGCCGGCGTCCGGCATGTGACGGTGGTGCTGCCACGCCTCCGGTACCATCATCATAACCGCTTCGGGTAGCTGTCGTCCGGACATCAGAAGGAGCTCGAGCGCATTGTCGAAGTTGCCCGAGTCCGACTGGTCCGGTTCCATCACGGGGAAGGTCTTCGCGAGATCCTCGCCGAACAGCGGTGATCGAAGCGTCCCCTCGCGTGCTGCCATCTTGTTCACGTTCCCGCGCAGGGTGTTGATCTCACCGTTGTGACTCATGAAGCGCAACGGCTGTGCCCGGTCCCAGCTGGGAAAGGTGTTCGTGCTGAACCGCGAGTGGACCATGGCGAGATGGCTCATGAAGTCGGGTTCATTGAGGTCGATGAAGTAGCGAAAGAGCTGTTCCGGCATGAGCATGCCCTTGTATATGATCACGCGGACCGAAAGGCTGCAGATGTAGTACGCTGAGTCCGGATCGTGCCTCGAGCCGTGAAGCTCGTGCGTCGCCCGCTTGCGCGCGACGTAGAGCTTGCGCTCGAACTCGTCGCTGGCGATCCCGTCTCCCGCCGCGACGAAGAGCTGTCTCATGACCGGCTCGCTGTCGAGCGCCGTGGGTCCGATCATGGAGTTGTCCCGCGGCACATCGCGCCATCCGAGGACTCGCTGGCCTTCCTCCATGATGATCCGTTGCGTCTCCGCGATGCACCGGTCGCGGTCGGTGGCGTTGCGCGGGAGGAACACGATCCCCGCCGAGTAGAACCCGCGCGGGGGGAGCGCGACCCCGAGATCACGCACCGCCGCACGCTCGAGGAACTCCTGCGGCAGCGCGGTGAGCATCCCGGCTCCGTCGCCCGAGTTCCTGTCGCTCCCTACCGCTCCGCGGTGAGTCATGTTGAGGAGCACTTCCCGCGCCGAGTCGATGATACGGCGGCTGCGCTCGCCCTTGATGTGTGCCACGAACCCCACCCCGCACGAATCGTGCTCGAACTGGGGATCGTACAGTCCCGACTGGGCCGGTCGTGATCTCATGCAGACTCCTTTGCCAGCCTCGCTGCATGTATGCATAAATATCGAGCCTGGGGCGATATTCTTACAGAGATCCTACCGAAAGGTCAAGTGCTACACGCCCGTAGGAGTCACTTTCGATATTCCTACATCTACGTAGGTTGCCGATGCATTATGACACATTACATGATCGCGAGATACGGGATATTCAGGAGCTCGAGGCCATTGCGCAGTACCACGAGGATCGCCCGTGCGAGTACGAGTCGCGCATCGCGTACGGACGGGTCGGAGGCGGCGAGGATGGGGTGGTCGTGATAGTAGCCGGAGAAGGTCTTGGCCAGGTCGTACACGTACCCGGCGATCGCAGCCGGTGAGTACTCGATACCGGCCTGTTCGACGACATCCGGATACCGCGAGATCAGGCGAATGAGCTCCCACTCGACCTCCGCATCCAGAAGCTCCGCATTGATCGCGGACGGCTGCGGCCTGATGTCCTCTGCGTCGGCCTTTCGCAGCATGCTGTTGATACGCGCGCACATGTACTGGAGGTAAGGACCGGTGTTCCCGGTAAACGAGAGAGACTCCTTCGGGTTGAAGATCATGTCCTTCGACGGCGTCACCTGCAGCAGGTAGTAGTGGAGCGCCCCCACGGCGACCGCGTGCGCCGTGCCCTCGACGTCACCGACCGCCGCTTCGCGGTTCTTGGAGCGTATCTCGCCTGCGGCAAGCTCGCGAAGCTCGGCGATCAGGTCGTCGGCGTCGACAACGGTTCCCTCCCGGCTCTTCATCCGGCCCTCCGGAAGGTTCACCATGCCGTAGGACAAATGATACAGCTGTCCGGCCCACTCGTACCCGAGCAGCTCAAGGACGTAGAACAGGACGCGGAAGTGGTAGTTCTGCTCGCTCGCGACAACGTAGATCATCCGGTCGAACGGCCAGTCCTCGTAGCGCGCGAGCACGGTCCCTATGTCCTGCGTCACGTAGACGGAGGTACCGTCGGCGCGCAGGAGGATCTTCCGGTCCAGGTTGACCGGAGCGAGGTCGACCCAGACCGACCCGTCGGACTCCCGCAGGAACTTCCCTTCCTCGAGCCCCCGCATAATCTGCGTCTTGCCCGAGGCGTAGGTCTCGCTTTCCAGGTAGATCGCGTCGAACTCGATCCCTGTCGACTCGTAGGTAGCCGCGTGGCCATCGAGCACCCACCTGTTCATCGTCCGCCACAGCGCCACGACCTCTTCATCGCCGGCCTCCCAGGCGCGGAGCATCTCCCTCGCCCTGTCTTCAACGCTCGGGTCCTCGGCGGCCCACTCGTTGTACCTCACGTAGTAGTCACCGACGAAGCGGTCGCCCTTGACTCCCCTGCTCTCCGGAGTCTCGCCGTTGCCGAACTCCTGGTAGGCGAGCATGGACTTGCAGATATGTATCCCCCGATCGTTGATCAGGTTGACGCTCCGCACATCCGCGCCGCATGCGGCGAGTATGCGCGAGACGCTCTCGCCGAGCGCGTCGTTGCGCAGGTGTCCGAGATGCAGCGGCTTATTCGTGTTTGGAGAGGAGTACTCGATCGTCACCCGCTCGCCCACGAACCGGCGATTGTGCCCGTACGCCGTATCCGCGGAGATGCAGCTCTCGAGGACCGTCGCTGCAACCGCCGCCCGGGGGTATCGGACGTTGATGTACGGCCCCGCCGCGTGGGCATCGCCGGCTTCGCACCGCTCGAGGCGCGACACCACGGCCTCGGCGAGGGCGGCGGGGTTCATCCGGAATGTTTTCGCGAAGGGGAACATTGGAAACGCGAGATCGCCCAACTCGGTGCTCGGAGGTGTTGCCGGAACAATCTCGCCTTCCGGCGGCTCGATCCCACGCTCTTCGGCCTCCAACCGCAGGGCCTGTGCGACGTTCTCGATCCAACGACTGCGGTACTCATTCATCAGACTCATCCTCTTCGTCGATCGTGCTCGCTATGACCGGCGAGGGCCCGATCAGCGCGAGCATTCCGTGATAGCCGGGACCTTCCCGGCGGTAGCTGCCCAGTTGTGGGGTCAGAAGGGTGCAGTGGTCGACGACCGCTGCCACGATGCCCAGTTCGCGGGCAATCGCGAGATTCGCCGCGCGCATATCAAGGTACGCCTGATCGCCGCGCCAAACAACCGCGTCGTTCCCCCATCGCGCGTACTCCCTGCCGCGGCCCGCGTCGACGGCGTACGACTCGCCGCATATACACGGTCCACACAGGACACGCAGGTCCTCCGTGTTCGTTCCACACCGGTGTGCCATCGCATCGACCGCGTTTTCCAGGATGCCCGTACCGCGCCAGCCGGAGTGAACGACTCCGTACGCGCCGGTGCGCTCATCGGCGATCAGAATCGGCATGCAGTCGGCGACACCGACCGCGAGCACCGGTCCGTCGGCGTCGCTGACGATACCGTCGCCCTCGACGCGCGTCCCGCTCGCTGCGGTGCTTCCCAGCGCGAGCAGCTCGTCGGCATATCTCACGATCCGCGAATGCGTCTGGTGCACCATGCAGACCGACGCCGGGTCGTAGCCCATCGCCTCGAGCGCGGCGCACCGTACCGGGGACGAGCGCATATCGCCGGCATTGACGAGGGTCAGCCTGGCCGGGTGCACGAACGGGAGATCGACCCATCCGGCCTCGCCGACCGCGGCAAGCGGCAGCTCAACCTTCATGCGCCCTCAACGCTCGCCTCCACGCCCAGCAGATCCGACAGCACTCCGGCAGCAGCTTTACAGCGGACGTGCGCCTCCTCGAACCGCTTCGTGAACTCGGCCGGAGAACGTCCGCCCAACTCGCTGAGGTTGGCGATCGTGTCGTAGCGCCCGCCTACGGTGCCGTACAGGACGCCCTCGAGTATCTCGCCGATCAGATGAAAGGTCTCAACGGCCCTGCGTACCATCGCCGACGCGTCCCCGTCAATCGTCGCGACCAGCGCCAACTGACGCTCGCGGGCCGTCTCAGGCGGCAGCGTTTCCTCGCGGCTCTGGGCCCACGCCATTCCAAGGTCTCCAGTGGGCCTGAGCCGAACCTCCAGATTGGCGACGTCGGTCCGGAGGCGCTGCACGGCATGCCAGGCGCGATCCATGTCGGTTCGGTTGTCCGCCTTGTAGAACTCACCGTCCCGGTAGAGCGCGCCTATGGGAGCCGACAACTCACGCTCGTAGAGCTCCATGACGGCGCGCAACACACCCATGGACAGCCCGTGACGCGCCGGATCGTCGAGCCCGCTCGGAGGGTAGCCGGGAAACGGCTCGGCACCGGTGAGACCGAGCGTGGACACAGCCGTGCTGACGACCGCATCCACGCGTCGTCGGTACGAGTAGCGACGCCAGGCGTCATCAACGCGGTCACGCCAGAAACCCTTCCACTGGGCAAACCAGTCTTCGCCGCCGCCCGCTGCGACCGGACGGTAGTGGATATTCGCGTGCGCGATCCGAACCAGGTCTGCGAACGGGTAGGCCCGGCCAAACTGCCTGATCTCGGCATACGAGGCTGCAAACCATTCCACCTGGCGGCGAACGAGCTCCTCCACCGCTTCGTCGTCTTCATCCAGGCGATCCTGGTTCTGGTAGAGACCGAGCGCCTCGAAGAGCACGGCACTCGGGTCCGGGCGCATCCCGTCGTAGACCGACGCCAGACGAGCGAGCTCATCCACCATACGCGAAAGCGGCGCCGGTACCGGCTCGCCCCCTGAAACCGGCAGGAAAACCCCGACGAGCCGGTCGAACGGAAAGGCGCTGAGCGTCATCAGCTGATGCAGTACCCGGACGTCGGTGTAGATCCGCGACCGGATCTCCGGCGAGAGCGTCGATGTGATCGAGTCAACCTCGCCTGCGGCGCGGCGCCTGACATCACCGTCCTTCAGCTCCGGCTGGGCCGCCCCGATCTCGAACGGATCCGTGTCGGAGACGAGTCGCTGCTGGACCTCAGGGGCGTGGAGTCCCGCGAGGAAGGAGACGAAAGCGCGCCGTTCCCGTCCCATGACACGAGCGAGAATCCCCGCGAACCTTCTCGCGCGATCCGCAAGAGTACGAAAGTCGTCGAGCGATCCGGGACGAAAGGCCTGCTGCGCCGTGTCGAAGCCATGCGGGATCGTGGAAGCAGCGCGTCTGGCCAGGTCGCGCAGCAGGTACCCCTCGACGACCGAAAGCCGCTCTCGGCCGGTGAAGAACGCGAGCAGGAATATCAGGAGCCGGCGGAACAGGCTCATCCGGCGGTACGGCTCTTCAAGGTCGACTACCGGGTCCTCCTCCAGGCCATTCTCAGGGTCTGCCGTCCTGACCGACGAAGCGATCCTCCGGAGCATGTCCTGACGCTCGCTCGAGGAGAGACGCGCGACCAGTTTGTCGAAGACGCTGGGGGCGGCCATGGTGAGCCAATCGTAGACGCCAGGACGGCATCGGTCAATCTGGTTTTTCCCGTGTTCTTCCCGATTGTCCTTGACAAACCCCGGCCGCCGCCGCATTATGACAACGTGACGACTTCGCTCATCATTTCCGGCCGCGTTCTCATTATCGCCGTGATTATTCGGGAGACAGCCGTGCGGGAAGTGTGAGCACAATCTGCTGGTGCAGAGGCCGCCTTCCTGACGGAGGGCGGCCTTTTTTTTTTGAAGGAGGATCGGGATGGCGGACAAACGGATCGAGGTCTTTGACACGACGCTTCGCGACGGCATGCAAGGGCTCGAGATCAACTACACACTCGAGGACAAGCTACAGATCGCGCAGGAGCTCGACGCGATGAAGATCGACTACATCGAGGGCGGGTTTCCGCTCTCCAACGAAAAGGAGGCGGCCTTCTTCCGCGAGGTGAGAAAGCTCAGTTTCTCCCATGCAACCGTATGCGCGTTTGGATCGACCCGGCGGGCCGGCGGACGCGCAGACCACGACCCGAACGTCACCGCCCTGCTCGACGCGCAGACCCCGGGAGTGGTCGTCGTCGGGAAGAGCTGGCGGGCCCATGTGGAGAAGGTGCTCGGGACCGACGAGGAGGAGAATCTCCGGATGATCGCCGACTCGATCGAGGTCCTCAAGAAAGAGGGTCGCCACGTGATCTTCGATCTCGAGCACTTCTTCGACGGGTACCTCGAGCACCCGGAGTACTCGCTGCGGGTGCTCGAGACCGGGACGGACGCCGGGGCCGACGCACTCGTCCTGTGCGACACGAACGGCGGAAACCTGCCTTCGGTCGTCTCACGCGTCTATGCAGAGCTTCCCCGCGACCGCCTCGCGCCGCTCGGCGGCCACTTCCACAACGATTGCGGGACCGCCGTGGCCAACTCCCTCGCCGCACTCGAAGCCGGTGCGGTTCAGATTCAGGGTACGATCAACGGATGGGGCGAGCGTTGCGGAAACGCGAACCTCTGCGTGTTCGTGCCCAACGCTATTCTGAAGCTCGGCTACGAGGCGGCCTGTGGGGAGCGTCTCCCACACCTCACGTCGCTCAGCCGGTTCGTCTCGGAGAAGGCGAACGTTATTCCCGACAAGCGGCAGCCCTACGTCGGCACGGCGGCGTTCAGCCACAAGGCGGGCCAGCACGCGGATGTACTCGCCAAGGCCGACTACCTGATGGAGCACATCGACGCGAGTCTCGTAGGAAACGAGCGGAAGATCCTCCTGAGCGAGCTCGCCGGGAAGAGCACCGTCGTGGAGAAGCTGTCCAAGTACGGGATCTTCACGAAGAACGACGAGGTGGTGAAGGAACTCATCGGGGTCCTCAAGGAGAAGGAACGCGACGGGTATGAGTACGAAGCGGCGGAGGCGAGTTTCGATCTCCTCGTGCGACGGGCGCTCAACCGGTACGAGCCGATCGTCCGGATCCGCAACTACCATCTGGAAAGCTACAAGGCGTACGAGACCCCGTCCAAGACGGTCGGGAGAATCTTCATGCAGGCGCACGGACGCGATCTGATGGGCGCCGCCGTCGGGGTCGGCCCCGTTGAGACGCTCGACGCGGCGCTGCGGGACGCGCTCGTCCCGCACTACCCGTTCATCTCGAAGATCAGCCTCACCGACTACCGCGTACGCGTGCTGAACCCGGAACGTGCCTCCGCGGCGAAGGTCCGCGTCTTCATCACGTCGACCGATCACGAAGGCCGAAGCTGGGACACGGTCGGCGTGAACGAGAACATCGTCGAAGCGAGCTGGGAGGCACTGGTCGACAGTCTCGAGTACTACTACAACGAGTTCGCCGAAGACACCTACGCCCCGGACTGACGCAGCGGTTCCGGCAGACGCCGCGCGGTGAACTCCCGTTTCATGCGGTAGCGTATGCCCTCCACCGCTGCGCTCGCCGCCGACGTGGTGGTCGTATACGGGATCTTGCGGCGCACGGTCTCTATACGGATATAGTCGTCGTCCTGCTGGGTATATCGGCCCTTGGGAGTATTGATCACCAGCTGGATTCGGTCGGCGTGCATGTGGTCGACGATGTTGGGGTGCCCCTCGTGGATCTTCAGGATCACTTCGGCGAACACCCCGTTGCGGAAGAGAAAGTCGGCGGTTCCCCGGGTCGCGACGATCTGGAATCCAAGGCCCTCGAGATCGCGTACGATCGGCAGTATCGTCTCCTTGTCGAACTCGTTCACGGAGACGAAGACGCGTCCGCTCGTGGGCAGATGCGTACCCACCGCGGCCTGTGCCTTGGCAAACGCCTCGCCGAAGCTCTCGCCGATCCCGATCGCCTCCCCGGTGGACCGCATCTCCGGGCCAAGCATGGGATCGACGTTCCGGAAGCGGTCGAAACTGAACATCGCCTCCTTGACTGCCCACCCGGTGATACAGCGTCCCTGACCGACGCCGTCTCCGACGGGACCGGCCTCGACCAGTCCCTGGTCCACGAGCGAGATTCCCCGCCACGTTTTGACCACCGCATCCACGAGATCGACGCCGCTCGTCTTCGAGAGGAAGGGAACCGTGCGCGAGGCCCGCGGGTTGACCTCGAGCACGTAGAGCTCCCCGTTCTGCACCGCGTACTGAACGTTCAGGAACCCCCGCACGCCGATCTCCCGCGCTATACGGGCGGTCGCCTCGATCATCTCTTCAAGCAACCGGGGATCGGACTTGTACGGAGGGAACACGCAGGCGGAGTCCCCGGAGTGGACCCCCGCGGCCTCGATGTGCTGCATGATGCCGCCGACGTAGACGTTCCGGCCGTCGCAGATGGCGTCGAGGTCGTACTCGAATGCGTCTTCGAGAAACTGATCGACGAGGACCGGCTTCTCCTCCGAGATGACGATCCCCTTGGCCAGAAAACCCTCGAGCTCTTCAGGAGTATAGGCGATTGACATGCTGCGCCCGCCGAGCACGTAGGACGGCCGCAGCAGGACCGGGTACCCCATCTCGGCCGCGGCGCTCTTCACCGCGTCGATCGACCCGGCCATCCGGTTGTCCGGCTGGGTGAGTCCGAGGCGCTTGACGAGCGCGGTGAACAGTCCCCGGTCCTCAACGTCCATGATGCTCTTGACCGGAGTGCCGACGATCCTTGCACCGGCCGTCTCGAGCTCGTGCGCCATGTTGAGCGGTGTCTGACCGCCAAGCTGCACGACGACGTCGCGGACCCGCTCCTTGCGCATGATCTCCCTGACCGTCTCTGCCGTCAGCGGCTCGAGGTAGAGGCGATCCGAGACATTGAAGTCGGTCGACACCGTTTCCGGGTTCGAGTTGACGACGATCGTCGTCACCCCGATTCGCCGGTAGGCGAGCGAGGAGAGCGTGCAACAGGTGTCGAACTCGAGACCCTGCCCGATCCGGTTCGGACCACTCGCGAGAATGATCACCGCCGTGCCGGCGTCCTCGCCGGTGTCGGCATCAGCGGGTCCGGTCGGCGTCCCTTCGTCGATTTCTCCAAAGGTCGAGTAGAAGTAGGGCGTATCCGCGGCGAACTCGCCGGAGCAGGTATCGACGAAGTGGTAGCCCGCGCGCACCTCGAGTCGCTCACGCATCTCGCAGATCGAAGCCGCGGCAGTACCGCAGATCCGTGCGATGCGCTCGTCGGAGAGACCGTGCTGCTTGGCTTCGAGCAGCAGCGAACGATCGAGACCCTCGGCGGCGGCGAGTCGGTGTTCGAGATCGGCGAGCCGGGTCATCTCCGAGAGGAACCAGCGATTGTACCCGGTCGTCCGTTCAAGAGAATCAAGCGCGGCAGGGCCGTCACGTTTGAGTATCGTGTACGCGGCAAAGAGCCGGCGCGGGTGGAGCGTACGTGTCATCGTCTCGAGCTCGCGATCGGAGGCCGACAGCTCTTCGAGCCCTTCAAACCCGAACTCCGCCGCACGCAGCGCCTTGTTCAGCGCCTCGATGAATGTTCGCCCGATCGCGAGACTCTCCCCGACGCTCTTCATCTGCGTTCCCAGCTCGTCGTACCCGAGCGGGAACTTCTCGGTCTCGAATCGCGGCACCTTGACGGCAACGTAATCCAGGGACGGCTCGAAACAGCTGACGGTCTTGCCCGTGATATCGTTGACGATCTCGTCAAGCGTGAAGCCGACCGCGAGCCGTGCCGCGCACCGCGCGATCGGGAATCCGGTCGCCTTGCTCGCGAGCGCCGAGCTACGGCTCACGCGCGGGTTCATCTCTATGACGATCATGCGTCCGGAGTCGGGGTCCACCGCGAACTGAACGTTCGAGCCGCCGCAGTCGACGCCGACCGCGCGGAGGATATCGATCGCGGCGCTGCGCATTCGCTGGTATTCCTGATCGCTCAGCGTCTGGATGGGCGCGACGGTGATCGAGTCGCCGGTATGCACCCCCATCGCGTCAACATTCTCGATCGAGCAGACAATCACCGCGTTGTCCGCGTGATCGCGCATGACCTCGAGCTCGAACTCCTTCCATCCGATCAGCGATTCCTCAATAAGAGCAGTGTGCACGGGGCTTTCGGCGAGTGCCCTCTCGACGAAGAGCTGCACCTCCTGCGGCGTATGGGCGATGCTCCCGCCGCGGCCGCCGAGCGTGTAGCTCGGTCTGATGATCAGTGGCAGGCCGAACTCGGCAACGAAGTCACGAGCCTCCTGAACGGTGGAGACGAGATCGCTTCGAGGACTCTCGAGTCCGATTCCCGCGATGACCTTCTTGAACTCACCGCGGTCTTCGGCCTTCGTGATCGCGTGGATGCTCGCGCCAAGCACCTCCACGCCATATCGGTCGAATACTCCGGCCTTGGCGAGATCCATCGTCAGATTGAGCGCAGTCTGTCCGCCCATCGTCGGAAGAACGGCATCCGGGCGCTCCTGCCGGATGATATCCTCTACGTAGGGCACCTCGAGCGGATCCATGTAGATCGCATCGGCCGTACCAGGGGTGGTCATCACCGTCGCCGGGTTCGGGTTGACGAGGATCACCTCGTACCCTTCCTCCTTGAGCGCCTTGACCGCCTGGTTCCCCGAGTAGTCGAACTCGCAGGCCTGACCAATGACGATCGGCCCGCTCCCAATGATCAGTATCTTGTTGATGTCTCGGCGTGCCGGCATGTCTACCTCAGGACCTCGAGAAAGGCGTCGAATATCCAGTGAGAGTCGTAGGGGCCCGGGGCCGACTCCGGGTGAAACTGGGTCGTGCGGATGCCGAGCGAGTCCATCGCAAGCCCTTCCACCGTCCGGTCGTTCGCGTTACGAAACCACACCTCGCATCCCTCCGGCAGCGACTGCTCGTCTACATCGAATCCGTGATTCTGGCTCGTCACGAACACCCGTTTCGTCCGCTCGTCACGCACCGGATGGTTGACGCCGTGATGCCCGAAGGCCATCTTCCGTGTGCGCGCGCCGAGCGCTTCGGCAACCAGCTGGTGGCCGAGGCATATGCCGAGCACCGGGCGGCGCCCGATCGACTCCTGTATGCGCGCCACCTGGTGGTCGAGCACGGCAGGGTCGCCGGGACCATTGGAGACGAACAGCGCGTCGGCCCCGACTCTCTCGATCAGGTCCTTCCCGGCGCTCGCCGGCACAATCGTGACCCGGCACCCGTGTTCCACGAGCAGGCGCACGATGTTCGCCTTGATACCGCAATCGTAGAGCGCGATATGCGGCGAGCCTTCGTCGTTGACGACGACCAGTTCGTCGCTGCCCACCTCCGCGACGAGGCTTCGCCCCTCCATCTGCGGGAACAGGCGAAACAGGTCCTGCAGCCGGTGTTCCTCCTCCTGCGAGAGATCGTCTCCATCCGCCGCACGTACGATCACGCCGTTGCACGACCCACCGTCGCGCAGGCGGAGCGTCAACCGCCGCGTATCCACCCCGGTAATGCCCGGTGTGCGGTGCTCGAACAGAAACTCGTCAAGCTTCTGCCGACCCGACGGTACCGGCCCTTCATAGAGCGAGCGGACGACGAACCCCGCCGGTTTGACCGTGCTGCGGGCGGAGGACTCCGGCCCGACCTCACTCCAGGCCGGATCGCACCCGTAGTTCCCGATATGGGGGTAGGTCATCGCGACGAGCTGACCGGTATACGAGGGGTCGGTCAGAACCTCGTAGTATCCGCTCATCGCGGTGTTGAACACCACTTCGCCCGCCGCCTTCGGTGCCGCGGCTCCCGCCGCATTGGCGAGCGCTTCGACCGTCGGCGCGGGCAGCCCGAACGAGTACCCTCTGTACCGCTCGCCATCGGCGAGAACGAGATAACACAGTTCCATGCGCGAAGAGGATGCCATTTTTTGCCCCCGGCAAACAAGGCCCGGCAGCCGCGCCCTGCAGGGCGAGCCCGGTCGAAAAAAAAGGCGGCTGAAAAGCCGCCCGGATACCCCCTAGGGGAATCGAACCCCTCTTTAGAGACTGAGAATCTCTCGTCCTAGCCGATAGACGAAGGGGGCATCTATCGCTTCCCGGGGAGGACTCGAACCCCCACTAGC
>SKZO01000188.1 GCA_007127335.1 Spirochaetales bacterium
CAACACGGTAGTCAGTATTGTCGTGCTTCGGCTGCTCGCGCCGGATGCCGACGCCTCGACCGTTGGCTCGCGGCTGCTCTCGATCGTGCGCAACCCGCTCATCATCGCCGTCGCCGTGGGGTTGCTTGCCTCCTTCGTGGGACTGGAGCTGCCCGGTTTCGTCGCGACCACCTTCCGGTGGATCGCCAGCATGAGCCTGCCGCTGATCCTCATCGTCCTGGGTAGCTCGCTCTCGTTCCGACGCCTGAAGGCCGGGCTTCGAGTCCATCTGCTCGCGGCGCTCGCGAAACTCGTCGTCATGCCGCTCATCGCACTCGCGGCCGCCGTCTATCTCTTTGAGATGCCGAGTCAGATACGCAGCGTCCTGGTGCTGATGTCCGCGATGCCCACGGCGGTCGTTTCGCAGACCTTCGCGGCCCAGTTCGGGGCCGACGCGGAGGCGAGCGCCGCCGGCGTGAGTCTGAGCACGCTCCTCGCGATGGTGACGGTACCCGTCTGGCTCGCGCTGCTTCTGTGACTTTCGGCATGCCGCCGTGCGAGCCCGGCCGGCGAGCCGCGCTACCGTTTCGTGGTGAGTCGCACCCCGGCGCCCACGTCGGTCCCGGGAGCGAGTGGTTCGATCTGCAGGATGTCACCGACCGCCATGCCGCAGACTCCCCCGCTCAGCGTGTCAACTACCTGCGTTACGGCCGCGCGGCTCGTACCCGCCGCGCACCTCAGGTTCAGCGCGGGGCGGCCACCGTTCGCCGTGGAGTGGATGAGTACCGGCGCCCCATGCGTGGTCAAACCGACGATCAACTCGTGGAGGTAGAGCCCGACGGGAACCGCCTGCTGCGCGGGAAGCACCACCCGCTGCGACCGGTCGATCCCCGCCATGCGCTCTCCGGAGGAGGGGGAGACGAGCTCGGCGCGTCCCGGGCCGGAAGCGTTCACCAGACCGTGTACGACCGCGACGATTTCGTCCAGGTCCGCGCGAAGAACGTCATGGTCGCGGAAGAGAAGGTCGTTCATCGCCGAGAGCGTGCGTATGCGCGCGTGCAGGACCTCCGGGCGGCCATCGTGGTGCTCTTCGTGCTCGAGAAGACTGAGTACCAGTTGCATGTTGTTGTTGACCCGGTGATGGACCTCCCGAAGCAGCTCATCCTTGAGTGCGACCGTATGCTGGAGCTCGCGGCGCACCTGAACGCTCGCCGCGAGCTCCTCGCGCAGTTTCGCGCCGAGCACCCTCTGCTCGTCGAGCGCCTGATGCAGGCGGTTGAGCAGTGAACGCAGAATGGAGGCCGGGACGATTGCGACGACCAGCGCGCTCGTCCCGATGACCAGGATAGTGCTGCCGGTGGCGCCGTGTCCCTCCAGACCTTGAGAGAGCGCGTACGCGTAGCCGGCGAGGATGGCCGCCGATACCACTGAGGCGGCGAGGATCGCCCTGGTTCCTCCGAAGACCGCGGCGATGACGATCGCCGCGATCAGCCACACGTAGCCGGCGCCCAGAGGACCGACCGTGAAGAGCAGGACCGCGGCGACCAGGGTACAGCCGGCAACGACGGTCGCGAGCTTCCACTGGAGGGCAATGCCCGGGACGAAGGCGACGAAGAGGATCGCGGCGTACGCCACCGTATTGGTCACGGTGATCACCGGCACGCCTTCGCGTACGGCGAAGACTACACCCGGCACGTATGCCAGCACCGCAAGCGAGGAGAGCCTTCGGAGGAGTCGGCTCAGCAGCCGTTCGCGCTCGCCTTGAAGCGTGGTCACCGCATCAGTGTAGCAGCCTCAGGGCCGAGTCGCCATCACATCCGCGACGATCCAGTAGGCGCTCTTGGGTCTGCGGTACTCGTCGACGATGCCCTTGTTGTTGAACCCGCGTGGTCGTCTCATGGCGCGCGCGCTGCCGTAGGTGCGGCAGTCGCAGAACTGCCAGAGCGCGAGGCCGTTGATCCGGGGCTTGGTCAGGAACTCGTTGCAGACGGTGAGGAGGTAGTCGCTCTGGTACTCCTCGGACCAGTGCCCGGCGTGCGGGTCGCGGAAGCCGTAGATCGCCCCGGCGCCTATCTCGCTCAGGATGAGCGGCTTCTCGGCCTGCCCCTGGCGCTCGAGCTCGGCGATGACGCGGTCGACTCGTTCGGGGATCTCATCGAGCGGACGGTACTCCTCCTCGTTGGAGGCGTACCAGCCCGGGTACATGTTGATGCTGATAATGTCCACGAGATCGAGGCAGACGTCGTTGGGGAAACGGCAGGTGGCGAAGGTCACGGGGCGGCTCGGGTCGGTTTCGCGGGTCACGCGCGCGAGGCTGGAGACCAGGGGCCGGGCCGACGCCTTTTCGCTGTGCAGCTCGTTCTGGAAGCCCCACATCACGATCGACGGGTGGTTCGCATGCGCCTCGATCATCTCCCTCTGCTGCTCGACGACGAGCCTGCAGTACTCCTCATCCGCGAAGTGGCGCTCCTCCTGCTGCCAGCCGATCGACTCCTCCCAGACCATCACGCCCATTTCGTCGCAGAGATCGAGGAAGCGGGCATCCTGCGGGTAGTGCGATCCGCGGACGAAGTTCGCCCCGGCCTCCTTCATCAGCCGGATGTCGTGCTCGAGCTGTGAATACGGCAGCGCCGGGCCGAACTGCGCGTGCGCCTCGTGCCGGTTCCACCCGAAGAGCCGAACTCGTTCGCCGTTCACCCGGATCGAGCCGCCTTCCACCTCCACCGTGCGCAGACCGAACCTGACGATCATGTCATCCACCGGTTGCGATCCGCCGCCTGCCCACAGGAGCACCTCGAGTGTGTGCAGGTTCGGGGCGTCCGGGGACCAGGGCCGCGGGTCCGGTACCGTGAGCTCGAGCTCGATGCCCTCTTCGGGAACCTCGACCGACGCGGGCTCCCCCGGCGGCGCCCCGTCGAATCCGAACGCGAGCGCGGCCGTCCCGGGCTCGCTCGTGTTGACGCGCACGCGTACCGATCCCGACCCGATGCTCGTGG
>SKZO01000348.1 GCA_007127335.1 Spirochaetales bacterium
ACGGCATTCGCCTCGACAGGGTAGACGACCTCAGCCACGGAGATCCGGGACAGCTCATCCCGGAGCGTCTGCGCCATCTCGTTCGCCCGGCGGGCCAGTTGCCACCACAGGTCGCCGCCGTAGAGCGCGGTGAACTGCGCCGCGATGTAGCGCATCTTGCTGGCGAGCTGCATCCCCTGCTTACGAATGTAGGGAAACGCCGCGGCAAGCTCCGGTCGAAAGAAGACCACAGCCTCGCCGAACATCAGCCCGTTCTTCGTGCCACCAAGCGACAGGATGTCCACGCCGAGCTCCCGGGTGGCGCTCGCGAGGTCACAGCCGAGTGAGACGGCGGCATTCGCGATCCGCGCCCCGTCCATGTGAAGCAGCAGACCATGGCGACGGCAGACGCCGGAGATCTCCCGCACGACCTCCGGCTGATAGACGGTACCGAGCTCGGTTGACTGTGTCACCGAAACGATACGTGGCTGCGAATGATGCTGGACCCCTATGGCGTGCAGATGATCGAGAATCCGGTCCGGGCTCAGACGACCGTGTACGCTCGGTACGGGGAGCAGCTTCGAACCGGTGATCCGCTCCGGCGCCCCGCACTCGTCGGTGTTGATGTGCGAGACATCGGTGCAGATGATGCCATGGTAGCCGGCGAGCCCCGTCTGCATACCGAGCACGTTTGCGCCGGTGCCGTTATAGACGAAATGAATCTCCGGCTCGCCACCGACCAGGCGCCGCAGCGTTGCCACGGCATCGCTCGTCCATCGGTCGTCGCCGTAGGAGATCGCGTGGCCGGCATTCGCGTCGACAAGCGCAGCCATCACCTCCGGGTGGACCGGGGCGCTGTTGTCGCTCGCGAAGAACCGTTCACGCATCGTCGGTCTCCCGGTGGGCGTAGGCCTTTCGCTCAGCCACCGAGGCGCGAAGCTGCACGGCCGCCTGGGCGGACGGGTCAACGGCCAGCGCCCGATCACAGTCCGAAAGGGCGTCGTCAAAGCGTCCGAGTTGCGCGTAGAGAGCGGCCCGCTGGAAGAGGCACTCCACGCGGTACGGATCATGTGAAAGGCAGGTAGTGTAGTCCCGCTCGGCCTGCGCAGCGTCACCGAGTATCCGGTAGACTGTCCCCCGGTAGAAGAGCGCACGCCAGTTCGCCGGGTCGAGCTCGAGCGCCGCGGTGAAATCGACCAGTGCGTCGCGGAACCGGGACGAGGCGAAACGAGCCATTCCGCGGTGGATATGCACGACGGCGCGGACATAGGCACGGGGTCGCAGGAGGAGAATCTGTGTGTATACCTCGTCGGCCCGGGCAAAGTCGCCGGCATTGTGCGCCTGCAGGGCAACGAGCAGCTGCGCGTCGAGCCCCCGATCGCCCTCCGCCCAGGCCGATCTGGCTCCGACACCGCGAGACTCGACACCGTCGTCGAGCAGCGAGGGAGAGACGCCGAAGGTAGGGCCCTCGAGCTCGAGCATGTCTACGCCGGACTCGCCGAACTGGGGCTCGCCGGTACTGTCGCTGATCACCCCCCAGAAACTCGATCGCCGTTTGCGCAGCTCTCCGTGCAACCGCCGCTGGTAGTCGCGGATCTCCTGAAAGGTGATGTCCGAGAGACTGAGGTTGGCGTTGAGGGCGGCCAGTTTCCGCTGGACGGCCTCGTCGAAGGGGGTGAAGTCGGCCTTGTATACGAGCTCGTGCTCAACCTCCGCCCAGGCGTCCTGGAGGATGGTGCGAATCTGTACCTCGCAGTCGAAGGGACCGCCAAGATGGAAACTCTCGAGCAGGTCGTCGGGGACCCGGATAAGGCAATGGACCGACTCGTATCCGAACTCACGCACGGAGAACTCGGCGCCCTTGTAGTCGACTTCGCTGACGTGAAACTGCGCCCGCAGGCATCGTTCGGCCAGTGCAACGTCTTCGAGGAACGGACAAACGATTCGCATCCCGATGATATCGGTCACACACACCGCGTCCGTCTCGTGATCGGGCCTCCGCAACAGGCGAAGCAGCTTCGTATAGTAGCTTTCAAAACTCTTTACGCGGTACTTTAGGGTCGAGGCCAGGCCACAGGTACGCAGCGCAGTACGCACCCGTCTATGCAGCTCGTGAAGGAGCTTGTCGTAGGTGTCGGCATGATCGCGGTACGCCGTTTCCAGCTCAGCACGCGGGGGTAATGGAAGCGTCACTCGTGTCACGATGCCTCCCATGATAGCACAGGGAACGGCGAGGTCAAATGGAGGATGAATGGAACGATCGAGAGCAGGCATCATGGAACTCTTCTTCCTGTTGGTCCTGGCAGCGCTGACGTACGGCTTCTTCGTCGTGATGCGCCCGTTCCTCGTGATCATATTCCTCGCGGCCGTGTTCAGCTCCGTCCTCTACCCCACCTTCACGCGGTTGTCGTCGCGGCTTGGTGGTCGCACGGTAGCGGCAGGCGTGATCATGGTCGTGCTCGTCTTCGTCGTCGTATCGGTTCCCGTGACCATCATCGCGATGTTGGTCTACTCGGAGGCGGTGACCGGCTCGGCGGCGGTGATGGCTCGCGCCCCGGAGCTCGCGGGCCGACTCGGCGATCTCCGACTGCTCGCCTGGGCACAGGAGCTCCCGTTTCTTGGCGACTACCTGCGCGGTCTCGAGCCGATCGAGCTGTCCGATGTCGTGCGGGAGGCGTTCCGCACGAGCACTGCACTGGTGTTGAGCGCGACCCAGCAGAGCTTCGTGAGCGCCGGCGCGGCGGTGGCCGGCTTCCTGCTCTCACTGCTGCTGATGTTCTTCTTCTTCCAGAGCGGCAGTCGCCTCGTCGCCACGGTCTACAGCATCATCCCGATGCCCAACCGGGAGCTGCGCGAGATCGCCGACGAAACGCGGAAGACCACGGCGGCGACGCTCACGGCGACTCTGTTGATCGGCCTCATGGAGGGGATCTACGGCGCGATCCTGTTTCTGGTTTTCGGACTGCCGTCGCCGGTGATCTGGGGGATCATCATCATGGTCCTCTCGATGATCCCGCTGATCGGGACGAATCTCGTGCTCGTACCGGCCGGGATCATCCTGATCGTGTCCGGAAGGGTGGTCGCCGGGGTCCTGATGATCGTTCTCGGGCTCGGCGGCGTTGCCGTCACGCAGAACGTCGTTCGCCCCAAACTGCTTGGAGATCGATCGGGACTGCATCCGGCGCTCGCGCTCCTGTCGACGATCGGCGGTATCATGTGGCTCGGCGTCATCGGCTTTCTCATCGGCCCGCTTGTCGCCTCACTGTTCATCGTGATCTGGCGACAGTTCGCGATCCGGTACCAGAGGGAGCTTGCCGAGCGGGATGCCGGCGAGACTACGGCACCGGGTTGAGGATGAGGAGCAGGATCTCCTCGTCCGCGACGACGATATCGCGCACCTCTACGTTGAAGAGACGAGATTGCCCGTCTCTCGTTCGCAGTCGCATCCGGGACGACTTCGCGGTACGCTCTTTGAGGATCGCCACCATCCGGTTCAGGTCCTCGAGCTTCTCGTACTCGGCGAGTCCGAACCCCCCGGTGCCCACGACCTCCTCGGCCGGAAACCCGGTTGCACCGGTGAACGCCTCATTCACGTCGAGCACCGAGTTCGTCGCGGAATCGATCAGCAGGCTCGGTACAGGGCTCGCATGGAAAACGCCCTCGAGCTTCTTCTTGCCGCGGTCGAGAGCATCGAGCGCCCGGCGCTGCCGCGAGATGTCGGTGAACAGGTAGAAGCTCCCGACTACGGCGTCGTCCGCCCCGCTTATCACCCGGGAGGTGACGAGCACCGGCACTGTCGCGCCGGACTGAGTCAGGACTTCGCTCTCGAACGAGTCCCCTTCTCCGGCCTGATCCGTACCACCGGGCAGCACCGTCAGGAGACTCTGCCTGCCAACGAGCTGTTCACGCGAACGTCCCGTGAGATCACAGAGGGCCTGGTTGACGTAGATGCAGAGCCCCTCACTGTCGCCAACCCAGATGCCCTGCCGCACGGTCTGCACGATTCGGCTGAACTCGACCTCCCGCTCGGCAAGGCGGTCCTGCGCGGCGCGCAGCGCAGTGATGTTCTGGTAGGCGCCGTAGACCAGCTCGACCTGGCCATCCCGCGAGGTGATCACGCGCGCATCCATCTTGACCCAACGAGGCGACTCGTTCTCAGGCAGGACGCGAAACTCGATCTGGCCGTCGGAGCCGGTACGCAGCTCACGCCAGAATCGCTGTACCAGCGGGGCGTCGTCCGGGTGGATCAGGTACATCGCGTCCTCGATCGTTCGGAAGTCCCTGATATCGACGCCGAATACGACTGCCGTTGAGCCGACGCTCCAGTCGAGGGAGTCGTTCTCAGCGTCCGGCGCTATACGGACGGCGAACGCGTAGTCGGAAAGCACGTCGGACAACATCCGGTAGCGTTCTTCCCTGGCGCGCGTAGCGCGTTCAAGCGCATGCCTGTGCCGCGCAACCTCGATCGCCCCGGAAAGCTCGCGGTCGGTAAACGGCTTGACGATGTACCCGAAGGGCTCCTGCCCCGTTGCCCGCTGGATCGTCGCCTCGTCGGCAAACGCCGTGAGAAACACGACCGGGACATCGTGACGCTTGCGGATTTCCCCGGCGGTCTCGATCCCGTCCATCCTGCCCTCGAGCTTGATGTCCATGAGGACCAGATCAGGCGGATTGCTGTCGACCATCCGCACCGCGGACTCCCCGCTGCCGGTGCGTCCCGTCACTTCGTAGCCGAGCTGCTCGAGCTTCCTGACGATTCCGGAGGCGATGATGGGCTCGTCTTCGACGAGAAAGATGCGGTACTGCATGGTCACTCCAGATCCCGATACGTCGACGCACCGTCGCTATGGGGAGATGCAAAGCTCTGGATCAGCTCCGCACGGTTCGTGATGCGGAGCTTCCGGTAGATGCTCGTCAGATGCTTCTTCACCGTTACCTCGGCCACGTTCAGGTGCTGCGCGATATCCCGGTTCGACGCGTCGCGGAGGACGAGCAGCAGAACCTCGTGCTCGCGGCGGGTAATCTGAGTGCCGTGCAGACTCTCACTGAGGCTCTCCTCGATGTCGGACTCGTCGGACCCCGTCGCTGGCGCGGACGGCGGCGTCTCCTCGGCGAGCTGCCGGTACGCGGCCCGCGGTCCGCGAACCGTCTCGACGAGACCAAGCGACACGATGAATCCCACGGTCTGGTTCGCGCTCGTCAACGGATCCACCGTGACTTCACGCGGCTCATAGACCCCCGGTGCCAGACGCCATGATACCACGAACGGACTCTGGGTACCGCCGGCGGTCCGGGCGCACTCATGCTTGAGCGTCACGAGATCGACCCCGTCGATGCATGCATTGATCGGCCGGCCAAGGATCTCGTCGCTACCGCGCCCGAGCAAGTGGGCGGCGCGTGCGGTACAGTAGCGAACCCGCAATGTCTCGTCGATCAGGAGGAACCCACGCCGGTAGTCGAAGAACAACCGCGGCACGAGGCTCAGTGCGCCTGCGCGATCGTTCTTGGCCAGGGCGAGAAACTGGTGACGGAACTGCGCCGTCTCGAGAGCGACGCGTTGGGCGGCTGCATCTATCGTGGCTCCATCGGCAATGCCCTCTGTGGTGTGTGAGGCAACCGCCCAGTCGGTGTGCAGACCGAAGAACTCCGCGGGCAGGCTTCGCGGGAGCATCGACACGGACACCGCCTCCACCACGGATCGGCGGTTCGCGGCATGCTGATCGCGAAGCGCATACACGACGCTCATCATCTCGCTCGCCGCGGCGCAGCGACTGAACACCGAGTCGAGGTCGACGAAGACGAGCGTCTCGGTCTCCGGCTCATCACGACGCCAGGCGGACGCCGCACCTTCGACCTCCTCCACGAGGCGGCTGATCAGCTCGCACGCCTTCTGCCATCCGCCCTCCGGACCAATCGATTCGTCGATGGTGCGAACGACTGCCTGGCGTGTCCGCAGGCGCTGGAGATCGACGGCAGCGTCGAACACGGCGCGCATGCCGGGATCGACGATCGCTACGAGCCGCCGACCTCGCCGTGCGACGTTCGCAAACAGCCACTCGACGAGCGACAGACGTTCGATCATCGAATCCGCGAGAAAGAGTACGTGAGAACCGGCACCAAGCCGCGCTGGGAGACCCATGACAGGTCTACCTATAGCACACTTCTGCTACCATGTGTAGTCAAGCGATACGATATATGTCGTAAATGAAGCCATAAATTCCGTTCTCTCCACCCGGAGGCCTCAACGGCGGTCCGATGAATACCCCTCCCATCCGCTGGACTCCAGTTCCGCCGCCTTCTCAAGGACCAGGGCAGCCGACGCCTCCCGGAGGCGGACGACGCGGGCCTGCAACTCCGGGTCGCTCAGGGCGAGGATGCGCGCCGCGAGCAGGCCGGCGTTGCGCGCATTGTTGATCGCAACGGTGGCCACGGGAACCCCTCGAGGCATCTGAACGATCGACAGCAGCGAGTCGAGTCCGTCCAGGGTACTCGCCCGAACGGGTACGCCGATGACCGGGAGATCCGTCAGAGCCGCCACCATCCCGGGCAGATGGGCCGCACCGCCGGCTCCGGCGATCACCACTCTCACCCCTCGGCCCGCGGCGTCACGCGCGTACTCGACCATCCGCAGCGGCGTCCGGTGCGCGGATACGATCGTCACCTCGT
Organism: Spirochaetales bacterium; assembly: GCA_007127335.1. GTDB lineage: Bacteria > Spirochaetota > Spirochaetia > DSM-27196 > SLST01 > SLST01. The sequence continues at coordinate 6,646 of SKZO01000348.1, forward strand.
AGTGAACCTCGAGCTCATCGAGAGCCCGGCACGCATCGCTCATCACGGTCAGGTCGGAGTCGCTGCCCATGATCACAGCTACCTCAACGGTCATCTGCGCCTCCTGTAACCCGGGTCTCCGGGAGAATCTCCTGTGCGGTGGTCAACGCATCATCGAGATCGTCGGCCACGACGGTGACATGCCCCATCTTCCGGTACGGGCGGACTTCGGTCTTGCCATACCAGTGCAGATGGACCCCCGGCCGCTCGAGCAGACGATCAATCGCCGGCAGCCGTGGGCGGCCGCAGGCGCCGGAGTCGCCAAGGACGTTCACCATGACCGCTGCCGACCGGAGCGCCGTCTCGCCGAGCGGCAACCCGGTGATCGCTCGAAGGTGCTGCTCGAACTGGCTCGTTGCGCACGCCTCAATGGTCAGATGTCCCGAATTGTGCGGACGCGGCGCGATCTCGTTCACCAGGATCTGCCCGTCCCGGGCGAGAAACAGCTCGACGGCGAGCACCCCTACCCCGTCGAGCGCCTCGACCGCGGCCAACGCGACCTCCCGGGCGCTCGTCTCCTGAGAGGGTTCGATCCGCGCGGGGGCGATCACCCGGGCGCAGATGTTCGCATCAGCATCGAACTCCATCTCCACGACGGGGTAGGTCGTCGTCTCCCCGGATGTCGAGCGCGCGACGATCACGGCGAGCTCACGCTCGAACTCCACGAGCTCCTCGCAGTACGAGGCTCCGTCCAGGGGACGATCGCGATCGTCCCGCAGAATCTTCACGCCCCGCCCGTCATATCCCCCGCGTCGGAGCTTCTGCACGATGGGGTAGCTCTGAGGCTGCACGGCGATGCCGGGCACGGGAATACCGGCCGCCTGCAGGACGCGCTTCTGCTCGAGTTTGTCGTTGATCGTGCCGAGCAGCGCCGGTCGCGGAAGAATGAGCCCGCCTGCGTTCTCAGCCGCCTGCAGGGCGTCGGTGTTCACATGCTCGATCTCGTAGGTTGTCACGTCCGCCCAGGAGACAAGGCGATGGATCGCGGCGTCATCATCGAGCGCGCCAGGCTCGTGGTGCAATGCGAGCCGAGCCGCCGGATCATCCCGGCTCGGCGTCAGGATTCCGAACTGGAAGCCGAGCGGGATCCCCGCGAGCATCATCATCTGTCCGAGCTGCCCTCCTCCCAGGATACCTATCCGGGCGAAGTCGCGCCGTGCAAGTGGCATAGCGGCATTGTAGCCGTCGGACTCCCGAATGCCCACCCGATCCTGCTATATTTGACCCATGATCGTGATCCGCCGCGCCCGCCTCAACGACGTGCCGAACATCGCGCGCATCCACATCGACATGTGGCGCGTTGCGTACGCCGAGTTGCTGCCTCCGGAGTTTCTGAGGCAGCTCTCGTACAGCCGCAGCAGGCTCCAGTGGGAGGCTCTGCTCGAGCGGCACTCCGGCATTCTGCTCGTGGCCGAGTCGAACGAGGACGGGGTCGTCGGTTTCGCTGCAGGCGGAGCCGAACGAACACGGAGCTTCGCCGTGGACGGCGAGCTCATGGCCTTGTACGTACTGGCAAGCCATCAGGGCAGCGGTATAGGAAGCGCCCTGCTGCGGCGCATCGCCGGAGAGCTTGATGCGCACGGCAGGAACGGGATGGTCGTGTGGGTTCTCGCCGACAATCCGGCGACGGGGTTCTACGCGCACCTGGGCGGTGAGCCGGCCGGCGAGCAGCGGCTCGAAATCGAAAACGAGTCGATTCCGGAAAGGGCATACATCTTTCGCGACCTTCGCGGACTCGCCACCCGATGAGGGCTGTTCGGCTCAACGGGCGGCTACGTGCTCGACGAGTGTGTGGACGACTGCCGGGTCGTCGGTCTCCCATCTCCCGCCAAACCGGTACTCGCTGTCCCGGATCTTCCGGTCCCAGATGATCTTCGCAAGCACTTCAATCTGTTCCGTTGCCGATTCGGTCTCGTCCACAACGATGCGGAACCGCACCGTCTGGCCGGGAGCAAACCTGACCCCGGCAAGCGCCGACATGCCGACGAGCGAGACGTCATACAGGCGCACGTCGCCAAGCTCACGGTCATCAAGATAGCACCGGGCACGCCCCCCGGCCTCCAGCCGCGGAGCCGAGCGTTTCTCCGACGGTGCAACTCGCACGTGGGCTTTGCCGTTGATCTTCGCCTGGTAGAGCGCCGCATCGGCGAGGTGAAGCAGATCACGCGCGGTTGATCCATGCACCGGGTACGCTGCAATGCCTCCGGAGTAGGTAACCGAAAGGTCGCGCGGAAGCTCCACGACCGCCAGTCGCTCCGTGAGCCGTTCGGCGAAGCGCGCGGCGCCCTCCTCACCGGTATGCGGGAGCACGACCAGGAACTCCTCACCGCCGTACCTCGCGGCGAAGTCCTCCTGGCGGAGCAGCGCCTGAATCTCGCGGGCGACCGCAGCGAGCACCTGATCGCCGACTCCGTGTCCGTGCTGATCGTTGATCTGCTTGAAATCGTCGAGATCCACGAAGAGGACGCTGAAGATCTCGCCGTGTCTGCGGGCCCGGTTGAGCTCCTTGGAGAGGTAGATATCAAGAAAGCGTCGGTTGAAAAGACCTGTCAACCCGTCAACAGCGGCAAGCCTCTGCGAGAGCGCGAGCACCTCGTGGTCGACCAGGACGGGTTCGCGAACGATCTCGGGATGGCGGGTGGCGTAGTCCATCGCGCTGACCCGGATGTCGAGTGTGCGCCCGAGCTTGTCCGTGAGCATACGATGGTGCTCGACGAGCTCGCGGAGCACTCTCTGCGCCGTTTCAGCCTCGAGCGTCACGCTCAGGAGCGCGCCCGCGAGGGTCGTGCACGTCTCCTGTTCGGCATCCAGGCATCCGGAAAGCGACTCTACAACCGCCTCCGGGGAGAGATCTCCCCCGGCGAGACGGCTGAAGAGATGGGTGTGGAGAGGGTCGATCGTCACATCAGCTCCGATTGTCGCGACCACCCCCGCAGGGTCACGCACCTTTGCTCAAATGTAGATCCGACCCGCGATCCTGTCAACTCGGGTCCTGGCACTCGGGTCCTGTATACGACGGCTGGAATTCGGGCCGACGTTCACGTACTTTGGGAAGAGAGGGGGAGAATATGCCGAACGGAGCACTCATCATCGTCGACGTTCAGAACGACTTCTGTCCGGGCGGTGCGCTGGCGGTCGCGGAGGGCGATCACGTCGTCCCGGCGATCAACCGGGTCGCCCCGCGATTCGACGTGGTCGTCGCAACTCGCGACTGGCATCCGGCGGACCATGTCTCGTTCGCTTCATCGCACGAGGGCAGGGATCCGGGCGAAACCGTCTACGTGGAGGATCTTGAGCAGGTGCTGTGGCCCGACCACTGCGTACAGGACACTCCGGGAGCCCAGCTGCATCCGTCACTCGACCTGAGACCGGTGGATCTCATCCTGCACAAGGGGACGCGGAAGGAGCTCGACTCATATTCGGGCTTCCTTGAAACAGATCACCGCACAACGACCGGCCTGGCCGGCTACCTGCGCGAGCTCGGAGTCTCCGATGTGACGGTCTGCGGCCTCGCGACCGACTACTGCGTGCTGTTCACGGCGCTCGACGCTGTGGACGCCGGTTTCCGCACGCGGCTTCTGACCGACGCGGTACGAGGGATCGATTCGCCGGAGGGGAACATCGAGGCGGCGATGGACCGGATGCGGAAGGCAGGCGTGACATTCCTCGAGTCGGATGAGGTCGGGTAACCGGAACTCTACCCATCCTCGAGCGGCGCGCAGGCCGCCTCGAGCCAATCGGCAGCCGGCTGGTCGAGACCGCCGCACAGGCGATCGCGAACGCGCCTGTGGTACTCGTCAATCCAGCTCCGCTCGGCTGTGGTAAGGATCGATACGTCGATCAGGGAACGGTCGATCGGACAGAGAGTGAGCGTCTCGAACCTCAGAAACGAACCGAACTCGTTGCGCTCGTCCTCGACTACGGTCACGAGGTTCTCGGTACGGATCCCGTACTGATCAGCGCGATAGAGGCCCGGCTCCACGCTGACCACCATCCCGGGATGAAGCGCCACCTCGTTCGGCTGCTGACTGATCCGGTGGGGCCCCTCATGGACGTTCAGGAAGAAGCCGACGCCGTGCCCCGTGCCATGGCCGTAGTTCATCCGCTCACGCCAGAGGTGCTCGCGGCAGATCGCGTCTATCATGTGCCCGCTCGTCCCTGTCGGGAAGCTCAGCGTCACGAGACCTATGTGCGCCTTCAGCACGAGGGTGAAGTCGCGCCTCGCCTGATCGGACGGCGGGCCGAGCGCTACCGTCCGGGTGATATCGGTCGTGCCGTCGTGATACTGGCCGCCCGAATCGACGAGATAGAGACCGGCCCGCTCGAGCTCGACGTCGGATTCGCCGGATGAGGCGTAGTGGACGATCGCACCATGCCCACGGTACGCAGAGATCGTACGGAAGCTCTCGGAGACGAAACGTTCACCTTCCGATCGAAACTGTCGCAGACGATCCTCAGCCGAGAGCTCGGTGACCGGTTCGTGTCCCACCGCCGCAAGGAGCCACTGCAGAAAGCGCACCATCGCCACGCCGTCGCGTACCATGACG
>SKZO01000168.1 GCA_007127335.1 Spirochaetales bacterium
CTGGGACCGATGGGCCAACTCAACGTGCACCACATCGTCACCGAAGAGGAACGCCGCAGGACGATACTGATGCCGGATTCGTGACGGTCAACCGCCGGGGCGATCGCCCTGACGGTCCTCGCCGGCCGGCGGGCCGAGCGACGGAAACTCGTATACCACGATCCCGCTGTCCCTGACCTCCTGGCTCACGTAGCCTTTCGCCGTCAGTCGGTCGAGTGTCTGCTGTACCTCATCGAGGGTCAGTTGCGCCTCGGCGGCCGCCTGCACGACGGTGACCGTACCGCCAAGGCGGCGCGCGGCGGCAAGGATCGTACGCTCGAGCTCGAACGGACGCTCGCGGCGGGTGCGCCGCGTCGCCGAGACGATCTTGATCGCCTTGAGTATCCCGAACGAGAACGGCAGAACGCCCAGGATCAGGAAGGGCCAGATCATCCAGCCGATCCCGAACCCGAAATAGCCGATTCCGAACCCGCCGCCGAAGATGAGCCCCACACCCAGACGCTCTCGAAGCTGCGTGCCCGGATCATCGTCATCGTCGTCATCGTCGTCGTCCGACGTCTCGTCGAGCTCCGACCTCAGCCGGCCGATCAGCTTGTCCTTCTGCCCCTCCGGCAAACCGTCCCACTTCGTGATCGCGGTATCCATGACCTTCTCGACGAGCGAGTAGACCTTGCTCTCGATGCGGTGCTCGAATGACGACGATGAGGTCGACCCGGTATCCCGGCGCTTGCGGGCGATCTCCTCGCGCTCCTCGAGGATCCGCTGCTTGATCGCATCGAGCTCCCCGCCGCGCTCGCCTTCATGCTCCGACGTGTCTGCGGAGACCTCGCTGCCCGTGACGACCCGATAGAGCTCGAGCCTGCGGGAGATATTGCGCAGCTCGTGTCGCCCGATCGAACGCATCTCGGCGGAGAGCTTGTTCGACACCTGACGGTAGACGTCTTCGGTGATGCAGATACCGCCCGGCGTCGCGAACGGCTGGACGCGCGCAGCGATATTCACCCCGTTCCCGTAGACGCGCTCGCGATCACGCCATATCTCGCCAAGGTGTATGCCGATCCGGAGCCGGAACCGCTGCTCCTCAGCCGCCTGTTCGTTGTGCCTCTCGACCGACTGCTGAATCGTGATCGAGCAACCGACCGCCTCGCGCAGCGTCGGAAAGAGCAGAAAAAGGCCGTCGCCAATCGCGTCGACCACTTCGCCGCCGTGCTGCTCAACGAGCGGCAGGACGATGCCGTTGTGCCGCTGCAGCACCCCGATCGTACGCTCCTCGTCGTGTTCCATCATTCGTGAGTAGCCGACGATATCGGTGAACACTATCGCCGCAAGCTGCGTCGAGCGGTCCGAGGCGCCCGACGGCGGCGGTTCCGGCGGCGGTTCCGGCGGCAGGTCGTTCATGCCTGCATCTTAGCCCGCGCCGCGCCGCGTGTCAGCACCGTCACCGAGCTTCGCCTTGATCGCCGCGAAGTAGTCGAGCACCTCTTCTTCGCCGGCGGTCTCCATCGCTTCGCGCACCTCCATGAGCTCATCCGGTATCTCTTCAAGGAAGGGACTCGGAGCGCACTCCTGAACCTCCCGCATCACCTTTCGTCTGCGACAGCTCGTGATATAGAGCTTCTGTTTCGCACGAGTCAGAGCGACGTAGAACAGTCGTCGCTCCTCCTCGATGTTCTGCGGGTCCTCCTCGAGTGCCCGTGCGTGCGGTATGATGCCGTTCTCGCACCCGGCGATGAACACCACGTCGTGCTCGAGACCCTTTGCGGCGTGGATCGTCATGATGTTGACCTTCCCCGGATCGTCCTCGTCATCCACATCATCCCGCGGATCGAGGGTGATCCGGGACAGGAACTCGAAGGGCGAGGGCGACAGATTGTCCGGGTCCGACTCGTAGTTCTCCAGAAACTCGACGAACAGCCCGATGTTCCGCAGCTTCCACTTGGCTATCTTCTCGTTGTTCGGGTGCTCTGCGAGCAGATACCCCTGGTAGTCGATCTCCTCGACGAGCCCGCGCACGGCATCGCCCATCCTGCGCGGGACGAAGAGCCGCTTTCGGTAGCCCTCGACGAGCTCTACGAAGGCGACCAGATCCGCGACTGCACGCTTTCCCAGAGGCGAGTCGGCCGCATGCACGTGCGCCGTGATCGCGGAGAACAGACTCCCCCCTCGCGACTGGGTCGTGGCGATCAGCTCTTCGAGCGTCTTGCGACCGATCCCGCGCCGGGGGGTGTTCAGGACCCGCATGAGGCTCACGTCGTCGTCCGGATTGGCGAGCAACCGGATGTAACTCGCCACATCCTTGATCTCCTTGCGCTGGAAAAAGCTCTGTCCCCCGGACACCCGGTACGGAATGTTTTCGCTCAGGAACGCAACCTCGAGGTTGCGGGTAAGGCTGTTTGTTCGCACGAGCACCCCGACGTCCCCGTAGCGCAGCCCTTCGCGCATCGCGAGCGTCTTGATCATCTCCGCGATGAAGATTCCCTCGCTCGTCTCATCCTCCGGAAACGAAAGCTCGATCGGACGGCCGCTCTTGATCCCGGTCCATAGCGCCTTCACCTTGCGGTTCTGATTGTTGCAGATGACCCCGTTCGCCGCCGCGAGGATCGTATCAGTGGAGCGGTAGTTCTGCTCGAGCTTCACCTCACGGAACCCCGGGAAGTCACGTTCGAAGAGCAGGAAATTGTCGTAGTTCGCGCCTCGCCACGAATAGATCGACTGATCGTCGTCGCCGACGACCGCGACGTTGCGACTTCCCTGCGCGAGGAGCTTCATGAAACGGTACTGGTCCGCGGAGGTATCCTGGAACTCATCGACCATGATGTAGCGGAATCGCTCGTGGTACTCGGCGAGGACGTCGGGCTGCTCGGTGAAGAGCCGGACCGGCAGCAGGATCAGATCGTCGAAATCGACTGCGTTGTAGAGCTTCAGATGCTCCCGGTAGTCTTCGTACAGCTCACGGTAGGCCGCCGGCAGATCGTCCCAAAGAGCACGTCCGGTCTTCGCGGCCGAGAACCGGGCGAGGACCTTGACGGCCTCGCCCGGTTCGAGCTCCATGCGGATCTCCCGAGCCGACTCGCGCAGCAGGGCAATCTGGTCCTGCGTATCGTAGATACTGAAGTTCTCGCGGTAGCCGAGCCGGTGCGCGTGGCGACGCAGAACCGAAACACCGAAGCTGTGGAAGGTACTCACGGTGAGATCACGCAGCTTGCGGCCGGCGAGCGCGCGCACCCGGGTAGCCATCTCCCGCGCGGCCTTGTTCGTGAAGGTGAGCGCGAGAATCGATCTCTGGGGAATCCCGGTCTCGAGCATCGCGGCGATTCGCATCGTGATGACCCTCGTCTTGCCCGATCCGGCGCCTGCGATGATCAGCAGCGGCCCGTCGAGCGTCGTCACGGCTGTCTCCTGCTGGGGGTTGAGTCCGGTAGTGGGAAACGGCATCGCGCAATGATACGAACGCAGCCCGGAAAGGCAAGGGAATGCCCGGAATTCAGCCCGATCGTTCGATCGCTGCGAAGTAGATCGGACCGAGCCCGCGATCCCGATCGGGCAGCACTATACGTCCGAACTCGGTTGATTCGCCCGGAGCGGGTTCCGACGCGTCATCGCCCGGAAAGAGCTCGCGAAACTCTTCGATCGCGCGCGCCGTCACGAGAGCCGCATCGACCGGCTTCAGCGTTCCGTTGCCCCGAACGAGAAGCCTGCCGACGACTGCGTCGTTTTCGTACGGTGAGAGCGCGCACGTCGAGTAGACGACGCGTCCGCCGGGCCGCACCGCGTCCACTGCGGCACAGGCGATCGCGTACGCTCCCTGCGCGAGTCGCTTCGGCCGCGAGGGACTCCATTCGGCAAGCGCACGAGACGAGTGCAGCACGTGCTGCTCGCTCGAGCAGGGGACATCCGCGAGGACCCGATCGTATGCGGCCGCCTCGTGGAGCGCCCACCGCGCCGCATCGTGTCCGGTGACGCGTACGTGCCGGCGCACCTCGGGACGAAGATGGTCGTCGAGCACGCGGTGCAACCTCGCGCGACGGGCCGACGAGCGCTCGTTGCACACGAGCTCTCCCGGCTCGGGCCCCTCCTCGCAGGTCCGATCGCCGGGGAAGAGCCCGCAGGCGAGCACGAGACTCTTGCCGCCCGGCGCGGCGCACAGGTCGAGCACCCGGTCTCCGGGCCGCGCCTCGAGCGCCGCTGCCGCGAGGACGCTTGCCGGATCGAGCAGGTAGGGCCGCCGTAGCCCTGTTTCGAGCGCCGCGTGACGCGTACCGCCAAGGAGCGCCGCACGCAGGCCCTCCCACCGCTCGCCGTAGAGATCGGTGTACCACCGCTCGAAGGCCGCCTCACCGCGCTGCCGTTTCGCGCTACCCACGGGCGCCTCCGGCAACCTGCTCGAACAGCGCGTCGAACTCGCCAACCCGCTCCTCCCAGGCGAACGATCGTGCGTGAGCCACGAGATCCGCCGGGGGACGTCTGGCCTCCGCGGGTCGACCCAACAGGTCACACAGGCGATCGGGCAGCTCGCCGTCCTCGTAGAGACAGTCATGGTGCTCGGTCGGGATGATCTCCGGGTACGAGAGCCGGTTCGGCAGGAGCGGCACCGCACCGTGCGCGATCGCTTCCACGACGGAGATTCCGAAGTTCTCCTGGACCGCGGTACTCACGACGACGTCGGCCGCCCGCAGCCACGCCTCATACGCCTCTCGGCGTTCCACGTACCCGTAGTGAACGAGCTGCGACGAAAACTGAGCCCGCGCGGCCGCGAACTCCCGCGGCTCGCCTCCGGGAGGTTCCCCGAGCAGCGCGAGGCGAAACGCACATCCGCGTTCCCGCGCAACGCGCAGCGCCGCGAAAAACGACTCGGGGTCCTTGTCGTACTCCCATCGATGGTTCCAGAGGATGAGAGGTGGTCCCGCCGAAGATTGGATCGCCGACGGTTCGGTCGCCGACGCCGAGACACGGATCCCCGGATAGCAGACCGAGCTCCTGTGCGCTATGTCGTCAACCACCCGCGCGGGCCGGTACTCGGGCATCCGTCGGAAAAGATCGGGCAGCGAGTCGAGAAAGGCACGTCGGTGGGTTCGGGAGTTGAAGACCACATGGTCGGCCGCGAGCATGTTCGCGAGGTCCGTGAACGCAAACCCCAGGTCGGCGTCGCGGTCCGCGCGTCGGCCTCCAGGCCTCGGATAGACGAGCTGCGTCTCATGCGCGTACAGCAGGATCGGGGGACGCGAGGCTCCCAGCAGCGCCGCAAGATCGGCGACGCTCATGAGCCCGGTGCAGACGATGAGGTCCGTGCGGTGGTGGGCCTGCGACGATGAGCCGGCCGACCGATCGCCGGTCGCCTGGATCTCGCGGGCGAAGTGGATGCCGGCGACTCGCATGCGCCACCGCCAGTAGCGGGCCGGCATGGTCAGGAGCTCGATCTGGTGACGGGAGTGGCGTACGATGCCGTCGGCAACGTCACGGTGGGATCCGCCGTAGAAGGACTCCAGATAGCGTATTCTCATTTGTTGACTGACCTCGGAACCGCAAGTACAGTTGCCTATGAGCCGGGACATCCGCGCGGTGCTCTTTGACCTTGACGGCACGCTCCTCGACACCTTATCAGATATCGCACGGGCCATGAACACGGCGCTCGCCGCTCATGGGCTGCCGACGCATCCGACGGACGCGTACCGACAGATGGTCGGCTCGGGTGCCGAAGTGCTCGTCAGACGCGCGCTCCGCGACGACGCCGATGGTCGTGAGGCATCCGCTTCGGACGAGCTCGTCGCCTCCCTGGTGAGCCTGATGAAGCGGGAGTATGCCGCGCATCCGGTGGTGCAGACGCGCCCATACCCGGGGATTCCGCGGGTCGTCGCCGCGCTCGCCGGGCTCTCGATTCCGCTCGCGGTGCTCTCGAACAAGCCGGACGAGCTGGTGGAACCGATTCTTGCCGAGTTCTTCGCCCGCGGCACGTTCTCGGTGGTTCGGGGCCACGCAGCGGGACAGCCAAGGAAGCCTGATCCGGCCGGCGCGCACGCGGTCGCCGCCGCACTCGGGATGTCACCACGGCAATGCCTCTACCTCGGCGACTCGGACGTCGACATGCACACGGCGCGGAACGCCAACATGCTGGCTGTCGGCGCCGCATGGGGATTCCGTGGGAGCACTGAGTTGATCGAGGCCGGAGCGCATCGCGTCATCAACGACCCTGGCGAGCTCGTACCCCTGGTACGCTCGTACTACGTTCACGCAGAAGGAGACGGAATTGGCAAGACATATTGACCCACAGGAGCTCCGGCGGCGAGCTCGCGAGTACGTGGAGTACGAGCGTGACGAACGTTTCCGCGTCGAGGTGGAAGAGCTGCTCGAAAGAGATGCCGAGGATGAGCTGAGCGACCGTTTCTACGAAGACCTCGAGTTCGGCACCGGAGGATTGCGTGGTGTGATCGGTGGCGGGTTCAACCGGATGAATCCGCTCGTGGTTGCACGGGCAACCGAAGGGCTCGCCCGCCACGTCCTGGCGCACGGCGACCGCTCGGTAGACGGCGGGCTGCGGGCCGTCGTGGCGTACGACTGCCGACGATACTCGGACACGTTCGCCCTGCAGACGGCTCTGGTCTTCGCCGCCAACGGCATTCGGGCATACCTGTTTCCGTCTCTTCGCCCAACGCCTCAGTTGTCGTTTGCCGTCCGGTACCTGGGCGCGAGCGTCGGCGTCGTCGTGACCGCAAGTCACAACCCGCCGGAGTACAACGGCTACAAGGTCTACTGGAGCGACGGCGCCCAGGTCGTGGCACCGCACGATGCCGCCATTATCAACGAGGTGCGCGCCGTCAGTGGTGCGCCCGCGCAGATCGAGCGGCAGGAGGCGCTGGAGAAGGGGTTGCTCGTCTATCTCGACACGGATATGGACGACGAGTTCGTCGCGATGGTCAAGAGACAGAGCGTGCATCCGGAACTGCTGCGCGAGCGCGGCGCGGACCTCAAGATCGTCTACACGCCGCTCCACGGAACCGGAGCGATGCTGGTCGAACGGGTCCTGGGGGAGCTCGGCATTCGCGTCGTGACGGTGCCCGAGCAGCGCGAACCGGACGGCGAGTTCCCCACGGTGAAGTCTCCGAACCCGGAAGAGGCGAGCGCCCTCGCGCGCGCGCTCGAGCTAGGCGCACGTGAGCGCGCGGATATCGTCATGGGCACCGACCCTGATGCCGACCGGATCGGGGCCGCGGTCCCGGGGAAGGACGGCTTTGAGCTCCTGACGGGAAATCAGCTCGGCGCGCTTCTCGCCGACTACGTCCTCGGAGGTCGCCGTGAGCGGGGAACGCTGCCCGAGAGGCCGGTGTTTGTGAAGACGATCGTGACCACCGAGCTCCAGCGCAAAGTCGCCGAGTTCCACGGTGCACGGGTCCACGACACGCTCACCGGGTTCAAGCACATCGCCACGGTCATGCGTCGGCTTGACGCCCACCCGGAGGAAGGCACCTACGTGCTCGGCGGAGAGGAGAGCTACGGGTACCTCATCGGGACAGAAGTCCGGGACAAGGACGCGATCACCGCGGCGATGATGACCGCTGAGCTCGCGCTGTATCAGCATTCACGGGGGCGCACGGTTCTCGACAGGCTGCATGAGCTGTACGAGCAGTTCGGCTACTACGAGGAGATACAGATATCGCGGTACTTCCACGGACAGGCCGGATCCCGCACGATCGCCGACCTCATGAAGAAGCTGAGGAAGGAGCCCCCCGCTGAGATCGCCGGAGTGCCGGTCCGTCTCGTAAAGGACTATCAGGCGCACACGACGACGGACGTCCGGACGAAGCAGGTGCGGCACGACATCGATCTGCCGTCGTCCAACGTTCTGCAGTTCATCCTCACGGACGACGCGGTGGTGAGCGCCAGACCCTCGGGAACCGAGCCGAAGATCAAGTTCTACGCCTCGGTATCTGCTGCGCCCGGCACCCCGCTCGAGACGGCACGCAGCGAGGTGCGCATCGAGCTCGAGCGGATACACGAGTGGGTGGAGCAGCAGTTCGCGGCTATCGGCGCATCTTGAGCATCCGGGCGCGCTCGAAATGCTCGCGGACCGAGCCCTCGTCGATCAGACCCCGGTCGAGCTCGTCCTGAAGCGAACGCAGAAAGCGTTCCTCCATGTCGTAGAGCTCGTCCTCGAGTGTACCCGACCAGATGCGCCGCACGATCTGCTCGGGTTGCTCGCGCTGAGAGAGCAGGCTGTCGGCTATGGAGCTGGACAGATACCAGCGCAGATCGTCAAGGGTGAGGTCGTACTCCTCGCGCAGGCGTTCAAGGGACATACTGCATGCTGGATCAACAGCATGTCGTTGTCAACGGAGTGAGATATGAGTCCAGATCCATCGAGTCCGGTGACTTCCGTCACCTTCACCGCCTTCGACTTCGAGACCACCGGTCTCTATCCGGCGTCGGATCGAATCGTCGAGTTCGGGGCGGTCAGGTTCATCGGCGCCAGTGTCATCGAGTCGTTCGAACGACTCGCGAATCCGGGTATTCCCATCAGTCAGGACGCGGCCACGGTCAGCGGGATCGCCGACGCCGACGTCGCGAACGCCCCGCCGGTAGGGCGCGTCGTCCCGGAGTTCCTGAGCTTTCTCGGCGATACGGTCCTGCTCGCCCACAACGCGCCGTTCGATCTCGGGTTTCTGCGTGCCGCCCTCCTGGGGCTCGGACTCGCAGAGGTGGAAAACCCGGTCGTCGATACCCAGGCACTGGCGATGCGAGCCTTCCCTCGCCGCAAGAGTTACGGTCTCCAGAACCTCGCGACCGAGCTCGGTCTGCCGCCGAATCGCGCCCATCGCGCGCTCGACGACGCGATGATGTGTATGCGTCTGTTCCTTCGCTGCGTCGACGAGCTGAGCTTCATGGGTGACCTCGAGCTGCGAGAGGTGCTCACCGAAACCGGGTAGCCCGTCTACTTCCCGAGAATTGTCAGCATGTAGAGCTTCAGATACTCCTTCAGGTCGTCGGTGCGGCGAATCTGCGCAAACGCCTCGTTGCGACAGAGGCGATCGGCCCACTCGTTCACCCGCTCCCTGGTGGGCGGCACCAGGCGGAAGCTGATCTTCATGCGGCGCAGGAAATCGCGGGCAAGGCTGTTGATGTCCTCGACGAGATGCTCCTTCGCGACCTGGTCGAGCAGCGGGTTCCATCGTTCGGCAAGCTCGCTCAGGGTCTTCTCAGGAGTCGATCCCGGATGGACATACTCCCTCTGCAGATCCCGCACCGCCTCCTTGTACCGGGCCATCTGAGCACGCCGCGACGCCGACGACGGGAACCCCGCCGGGAGATCGCCGCCTCGCGACTTTTCCGTGTGCGGCACGTCGTCCGCCGGGCCGTCGGGGCTGTAGCGGACGGTCGTGGCAACCGGCGAAGATGCCGCCGCCGCGGATGGCCTTCCCGCTCGTCGCACCCTGCGGCGCTCCTGCCGGCCAAGCCGCTCCTCCTCGCTCAACCCCATGAACACACGCTTCAGGAGCGTAACGAAGGCGCTTACGACCGGCACGGCCTGCCAGAAGGGGAGCAGCAGCTTTGCGTCCGTGGCCAGCTTCTTCCGGTCGAGGTTGAGTATCTGAGACAGCGGTCGCAGCCGCGGCTCTCGCGGATGGAACAGCTCGTCGACCTCCGCGGCGAGATCGGAAGGAGCGTTTCCCTCCTTGCGAGCAAGAAAGAGCAGATTGTAGTTCAGAAGGGTATGCAGGAGCGGGTCGGACTCTCGCAGCTTCGCCTCGACGACCTTCTCGAAAGCCTGATCGTCCCCCATCTCCGGCGGGCGCTGGCGACGCTGCAGCGCCGTCTTCCAGGTATCCACGAAATGATCGCGCAGCTCCCTGCGCATGGCGAATACATGCTCGACGGTCACGTGCGGAACAAATTCGCGGTAGAGATAGTACTCCTTCCCGTCCACCGAACGTACCCGGATCATCTGAGGCAAGGATCGATCATCGGACGGCTTGATCCTGTCGGCGACGTAGGAGTTCACGTCATCGAGTGAGTACTTCCGGGTAAGCGCAACCCCGCGCTGGTCGGTGAAGCCGTGGATGTCACTGATGGTGAAGGTATACGGCGACTGGCGCAGCCGGTTCTCGAGCTGCCGAAGCGCTGTCTCCCGCTCGCGAGCACGCTGCTGGACGCCACGGTGGTGGACGTTGTAGTAGCCGATGAGGTACGCAGCCTGACAGTGACCGTGCTCTTCAACGAGTTTGTCCTTCTTCTGGCTGTACTCCTTGATCAAGGTGCTCGACAACTGAGTCCAGAAGTGGAAGGTGAAATCGGTCGGCACGAACACGGTCTTCAGCGCCTGGTCGGGAGTAGTGAGTATGTTCGCCAGCATGTCTTTCATCGCGACCTCCCGTTGCCGGAAAATCGACGAGAGCTTGCTGCGCATGTAACTGGCGTTTCGCTCGCTGCGCAGGTACTGGCGCAGTTTCTGCACCGACAGCTTCGGCAGCTTCGAGCTGAGCATCCGGGAGCTGACGAGCATTGAGTTCACACCGTCAGGAAACATGAGTCGGAGCACCACCGGCGCGTCCATGGATTCGGCCCGCGCAAGCCATCGCACGAAGTCGGTCTTCACATCGACCGGGTGGATCCGGTCGGGCGGTATTGGCGTGGAGAGTGCCTCATCCCCGGGGAACGGTCGGTCCGGCTGATCGTCGATGCGATCGTAGAGCTCCTCGACCTCGTCGACGTAGAACCGTGGATAGACGACGGTCGTCACCGCGTCCTCGCTGTAGGAGAGCACGACCTGACCCTTCTTCTCCAGATCGACGAGGTACGCAGTCAGAAAGTTCGCCGGGTTGTCCGCAAAGTCCTCCAGGGAGGGATCCTCATCCGCAGCGCGGGCGAGATACTTCTCGGCGTACCCGAGCAGTGTCCCGTACGACACGCGGGCGGTTCGGGACCTTCTGACCAGCGATTGCAAGATTCTCAGGGCATCCGCGCTCGTTGCCATCCGAGCGACAGTATACTCCAACGGCGCGCGGTGATGCTATTCACGCGCAGGAGATTTCTTTGTTTGACATGGGCTGCTGCAGATAGCTACAATGGAGGCGATGAGCGGCTCCCGCACGATTCTTTTCGCCTTGATGCTCCTGTTCCTGGTCTTCACCGGCTGCGCGACGGTCGCGGCGCCGGAGCAGGAAGTCGTCATCCAGGAGCCCGAGCCCGAGCCTGAGCCCGAACCGGAACCCGAACCCGAACCCGAACCCGAACCCGAACC
>SKZO01000315.1 GCA_007127335.1 Spirochaetales bacterium
ATCGCAGCGGATATCGCCGCCACGTCGTACCCGTCGGCGCGTTCGACATGCCACCCGTACGCCTCGTACCGCCTGCCTACGTCTTCCGTGAAGGTGATCTCCGTGCTGCCGTCGATCGAGATGCCGTTGTCGTCGTAGAAAACGATCAGTCGCCCGAGCCCCAGGTGTCCCGCAAGCGACGATGCCTCGGACGAGATCCCCTCCATCATGTCGCCATCGCCGGCAAGCACGTAGGTATAGTGGTCTACGATCGTCCGCGTATCCGTATTGTAGGTTCCGGCAGCCATCCGCTCGGCGATCGCCATGCCGACGGCGTTCGAGATCCCCTGCCCGAGCGGGCCGGTGGTCGTCTCAACGCCCACGGTGTGTCCGTACTCGGGATGGCCCGGCGTGCGGGAACCGACCTGCCGGAACCGCTTGAGCTCCTCGAGCGGCAGGTCGAACCCGGCGAGATGGAGCAATGAGTACAGGTACATTGAGCCGTGCCCGGCTGAGAGCACGAAACGGTCCCGATTGGGCCAGCCCGGATCGGCCGGATCGTAGTTCATCACCTCGCCGTAGAGCAGCGCGCCGAGCTCGGCGCAACCCATCGGCAGGCCGGGATGACCTGAGTTCGCGGCCTGCACGGCGTCCATTGAGAGCGATCTGACAGAGAGTGCGATGGCGTCGATAGTAGCCTGATCCATGAGTTCCTCCGGTGTTGGCGTCGGCGTATGATAGCAGGGAACCCGGGCTGGTGTCACGAGCCCGCGGAGACAGTCCGCGGAGAAAGCAGCGCGGTACTTCCGAAGGGCAATGCCTCCTGATACAATGGCCGCTATGCGAATTGCACTGCTTCCCGGAGACGGTATTGGGCCGGAGGTGATGGCGGAGGCCGTCAAGGTCCTCGAGGCGACATCCAGGGCATTCGGATTCACCCTGGATCTGGTGGAAGCCGACGTTGGGGGTATTGCGATCGACCGCCACGGGACGGCGCTTCCCAGGGCGACGGTTGAGACATGCCGTACCGCTGAGGCGGTCCTCTTCGGCTCGGTCGGCGGCCCAAAGTGGGAGTCGCTGCCGCCGCAGGAGCAGCCCGAGCGCGCCGCGCTCCTGCCGCTTCGCAGGATATTCGGCCTCTTCGCCAATCTCCGACCCGCGATCATCTTCCCGGAGCTCGTGGACGCCTCGCCGTTGCGGCCGGACATCGTTGGGGAGGGGCTCGATCTGCTCGTCGTGCGTGAGCTCACCGGCGGCATCTACTTCGGCGAACCGAAGTTCCGCGAGGCCGACCGCGCCGGCGACACGATGGTGTACAGCCGCGCCGAGATCGAGCGGATCGCGCGCGTCGGGTTCGAGGCGGCCCGCGCGAGGCGCAGAAGAGTCTGCTCGATCGACAAGGCAAATGTTCTCCAGACAATGGTGCTCTGGCGGGAGGTCGTCACGGCGATCGCAGCGGAGTATCCGGACGTCGAGCTCTCTCACATGTACGTGGACAATGCCGCGATGCAACTCGTCCGGAATCCTCGTCAGTTCGACGTCCTGCTGTGCGGGAACATGTTCGGTGACATTCTCTCCGACGAGGCGTCCATGATCACCGGTTCGCTCGGCCTTCTGCCGAGCGCCTCGCTTGCCGAATCACGCTCGGGAACGCTCGAAGAGCCGGTATTCGGGCTGTACGAGCCGGCAGGGGGTTCAGCGCCGGACATCGCGGGGCGCGGGATCGCAAACCCGATCGCCCAGATCCTTTCAGCAGCGCTGATGCTCCGGCACAGCTACGGGCTCGAGGAAGCGTACCGCGCGATATCCGAGGCGGTCGCCCAGGCGCTTCGCGCCGGCTACCGGACCGCGGACATCGCCGAGGCCGGAAGGTCCGCATCGCCGACCGCAGAGATGGGCACTCAGATCGCTGAACGTGTGATCGCATCGTAGCCGGAGCGTGGAGGGCAGCCGGGACGCCGGGGACGTCATCCGCGGCGCAGCTACCGCCCCCGCAGTTCCCGGGCGATCGCGGCGAGCGGGATGCGCTCGCTCTCGAGAAGCACGAGGAGATGGTAGAGGAGATCCGCGGTCTCGCTGACCAGCGCCTTTTCGTTCGACGCGAGCAGGAGTTCCACCGCCTCCTCCCCGAGCTTCTTGCGGATCTTTTCCGCTCCGGAGGTGAAGAGGTGGGTCGTGTAGCTCCCCTCGGGAAGCTGCGTGTGCCGCTCGGCGACCAGAGCCGCGAGCCCTTCGATCACGTCTCCAAGACCGCTGCCTTCGCTCGCGCGCGACTCGGCGTCCGATTCACCGGAAGCGTCTTGGGCGGGTGCGGCCGGAGGCGCGCCGCCGGGTGTAGCCGGCGCCTCCGGGTCGCCGGCGAGCACGGCTTCGTACCATCCATGGCGGTCCGAGATCGTCACGGGAATGTGCTCATGAAACGGCAGGAGCCGCCCGGTACCCGGATGGAGCGCCCAGAGGCGGCCCCGCTCGAGCGTCTTGCGGTATCCCTTCTCGTTCTGTTGCAGGACCTCGCGCGGCCGTCCGTCAGGCAGGCAGACGACGAGCGGGCGTGCTGCAGACGTCACCACGACATCTCATCGGTACCGGCGGCGACCGGGTCCTTGAAGACCTCGTCCACGTCGATCGTACCCTCGTAGATCGCCTTGCCCACGACAACGCCAACGATGTTCCCGGCTGCGCCGGCTCGCACCTGCTCCAGATCGTCCATGGAGCCTATCCCGCCGCTTAGGATCACGGGAATGGCGGCCGCCTGCGCGACAGCGTTGGTCCGTTCGAGATCGGGGCCCTCCATCGTACCGTCGCGCGAGATGCTCGTGTAGATGATGCCGCACACGCGGGCTTCCCTGGCCTTGCGGGCGAGATCGACGTCCCTGATCTGCGTCTCCTTCTCCCAACCGGAGATACGGACCATCCCGTCCAGGGCGTCAATCCCCACGAGGAAGATCTCTCCGTAATGCGCGACCCATCCGGCGACGTTCTCCG
>SKZO01000333.1 GCA_007127335.1 Spirochaetales bacterium
GCCTGTTCGGCGACCGCCGCGAAGGAGATGCCGCGCCCGTCGTCGGACAGGGCGACCACGATCTCATGCCCCGTGCGGCTGATCGCTATCCGGATCTCCCCTTCGGGCGGTTTGCCCTTCACCTCGCGCTCGGCGGGGCTCTCAATGCCGTGGTCGACCGTGTTCCGCGCGACGTGCTCGAGCGCGTTGACGAGCGGCTCGTAGCGCTCGGGCAGGACGCGGAAGGTGCCGCCTGCGACCTCGACCGGCTTGACGCGGCGGCCGCGACGGGCGGCGACATCCGCGACGAGCTGGGGGAAGCGCGAGAAGAGCGTTGCCGCGGGCACGGTGCGCAGCCGCTCGAGCGCCGTATGGAGGACCGTGTCCGCCGGGTGCCTGGTTCGCGCGTACGTCTCCACCCGCTTCACCGCGGCGGTCGGGACGCTGATGGACGACAGGTCGTTGATCCACTGCTCGCCAAGCGTCTCGGCGACGGCGTTGTACTCCTCGTAGAACTGACGTTTGAGCACGAAGACCTCTGAGGACAGGTCCGTATCACCTTCGAGGATGGGCAGCGCGGCGAGCTGGTCCTCCAGATCGTGCGCGACCGTCTCCGTGCGCGTGAACCCCAGGAACCCCGCGTTGCCCTTGAAGGTGTGAATCTGCGCGGCGAGCTTTGCGCTCGCCTCGCCGGAAAGCCCGCCCGGACGGTTGACCGCCGCCGAGTCGAGCAGGCGGAATATCTCGTTCGCCTGGTCGACGAAGCCGGCGAAGTGCTTCCGGTTCGAGACCGCTCTGAGGATGAGGGTGCGGCGTCGGTCCTGATCCGCAACGGCCCTCTCGAGCTGCCGTTCGGCGGTGATATCGCTGAACGCGCACATGACCGTCGACTCGTCAATCGCGCGGTAGGCGACGGAGACCGTCCGGTCGCCAAGCTCAATCCGTGAGTCGAGCAGGTCGAATATCACCTCGGGTTTCGCCCGGCCGGAGAAGTAGAGATCGAGTCCGCCGGTGAAGTCGCTGCGCGGTTGCTCGTCGGCATAGAGCAGCTCAGGAAGCCGCCGTCCGGCGATCGGCCCGCCAAACAGCAGCTCGCACGGCTTCGAGTACTCCGGGCGTACGAGATAGTCGGGTCCGAAGGTGAGAAACCCGTCGCCGGTGACGTCGAGCATGCTGCGAATCGCCCGGGTGCGGTCGGCGACCGTCCGCTCGAGCTCGTCGGTGAGCGAGGCGATCTCTTCGCGCCTCCTGCCCAGGAGCCCGCCGGCGACCGCGAGGAGCGGGACCGCGAGCGCGGTGGTCACGGCGAGCAGCGCCGGGCCGGCCGCAGCGTACGTCCCAAGGAGCCACACCGCGGAGGGAAAGAGCGCGCCCAGCGCCGCACCCGGGAGCGCGTAGCGGAGTCTCCTCTGTCCCCTTGTCCTGTCTCGCATCCGCCCCAACCCCGTCCTGACGCTACCGCTCCCCTGCGCGCCTGTCAACGTCCCGCCGCGGCGGTGACCGCCGCAATGACCCGCTCATCGTCCCGGTCGCCCCGGCGCAGCCCGGAGACCGTCGTGAGCACCGTCCCGGCGCCCCGCGACTCGGCGAGCCGCACGACCTCCTCGTCGGGCGCATTGCGCCTGCCCGACTCGTCGGCCGCGGCGAAACCGAGCGCCGCGAGGTAGACCGCCGCGATCGCCGCGAAGGGCAGTCCGCCGCGGGAGGCGAGGAGCATCGCCCCCACGAGCCGGTCCTCGCGCGCGAGCTTCCGCGGAAGGTCGCGGCCCACGCGAAACACCGTGTCGCCGAGCGCGCGGTTCGCGAAGCGCGCGAGCAGATCGTCACGGTGATCGTGAAGGTCCCCGGGCGACAGCGACGGGTAGGCGTATGCGAGCGCGGCGGCCGACTCGCTCATCGCGCGCGCCGCGCCCTCGCGAACCGACTCGATCCCTAGGGCGTCGGCGATCAGCGTGACTGCCGGGTCGGCCTGGAAGCCCAGGTAGGCGACCGCTGCGTGGCCCAGGTTGTGCAGGAAGAGCTTGCGGTCGACGTACGCTCTGATATCGTCGACCGCCCTGATCCGGTCGACCGGCGGGAGCTCGCCGCGAAACCCCTTCGCATCCACGATGAGGGTATCATAGGGCTCGGCGAAGACCACGAGCGGGTCGCGCGCGCTCACATCGGCCGGGACGATGGGCACCATCTTGCCGATGCTCGTCTGCACCAGGCCGAGTAGCGCGTCGCCGTGTGACTCGTCCGCGGCGTCGTCGGCGGACGCGCCGCCGGACGCGCTGGCGGACGCGCCGCCGGACGCGTCGGCCTGCGCCCGCACGCCTTCCCGCACGACCGACGCCGCGTCGCGCACGTTCTCCGCGAGGATCACGTCGAGCGGGTCGCCCGGCCGCCGCCGCCGGCGCTCGGCCATCCCGGCGCCGATGAGCTTCGCCACCGACGGAAGCGCGCCTGAGCCCACCGCGGTCGCCGCGATGTCGGCGCGGGCGACCTCCGCGATCACCGCCTGCGCCTGCGCGGCGTTCACCGCGCGCACGCCGCGTACCGGGAGTACCTCGTCGGTCCCCTCCGGGTGCTTGATCACCACGTCGTAGCCGCCTCGCCGGTTGAGCTCGTCCACGACCGTCTCGTTGATGTCGACGAAGACCACCTCGTACCCGGCGCTCGCGAAGAGCTCGGCGATGAAGCTGCGCCCGATGTTTCCGGCCCCAAAGAGCACGAGCTTCGCGCTCACCTCCGGCCCCCGTGGATCCGATCGTACTCGCTTCTGATGGAGGCCACGCGGGCCGCCTTCTCTCCGGCCGACTCCTCGATCCAGGTGCCGCCGAGGTGCGTCAGGCAGAAGGCGCCGGAGGCGATCGCGAGACGGAGCGCCGCGTCAAGATCGACCCGCGCGCCGGGCCCGGCTGAGGCGAGCTGCGAGGCGATCCCGGCCACGAGTCCGCCGGCGAAGGTGTCGCCGCACCCGGTCGTGTCGCCGCCGGCCGAAC
>SKZO01000277.1 GCA_007127335.1 Spirochaetales bacterium
GTGGCGATGGGCAGCGGCACGCCGCCCACGCGTTCGAGGCTGTGGTCGTGCACCACGACGAGCTCGCCCGATGCGCACAGATGGACGTCGAGCTCAACGCCGAATACCCCGTGCTCGCGGATGAGCGAAAAGGCGGCCATCGTGTTCTCCGGCGCACGGCTCGAGTAGCCGCGGTGGCCGATGATGCGGGGCCGCGCGGCGCCTGCCGCGAACCCGTCGAGCACGTCGCGCGGCTTCATCCGTCGCCCTCCGATTGCTCGTTCATCCTGCGGCGCAGTTTTTCGAGCGCGAGCTCGGCTTCTGCCTCCGCGAGAGACTCATTCGTCTCCTGATCAGGGTCGGTCACCGACTGAAGCCGATCGAGGAGCGCCTCCGCGTCGACCGTCAGTTCCGGAGCTTTCTCCAGATTCGTTAGCCGACGCTTGAGCTCCGTGACCTTGAACTCGAGGTCGCGTTCCTCGGTCCGCAGCGAGCTTAGGCGGGCATGCGCCTCCTCGGCCCGGCGCAGCGCCTCCTTCGCGAGCTCGGTCTCGCCGCGATCCGCAGCGAGCTTCGTTCGCGCCTTCCACTTTTCGTACTCCGCCTCTTTCCCGGCGCGATCCCTGCGCGTCAGCTGAAGCGACTGGATGAACCCGGTCACGTACCTGCGCGCCTCCTCGCGAGACAGGCCCTCCAGATCAAAGTCGTCCTCCACGGATGCCTCCTCGTACACTCTATGGAATGCCGCGTCGCAGCGCAACGGTCCGCAGGCCGAACCGGTACCCAAGGTCGGGTCGGTTTGATAGCTTCTCTCCATGAATTCCGACGAGCTCCCGATCGCCGCGATCGCCACCGCCGTCGGGCCGGCGGCGCTCGCCGTCATCCGGGTGAGCGGCAGCGGCTGCGTGCGTCTGCTCTCCTCCCGCTTCTCCCGGCCCGACGCCCTGCGCTCAGCCGCCGGCCATACGCTGCATCACGGTGCGGTCCACGACGGAGAGAACCGCGTCGTCGACGAGGTGCTCGTCGCCGTCTACCGCGCCCCGGCGAGCTATACCGGCGAGGAATCCGCGGAGGTGTTCTGCCATGGAAGCCCGGCCGGGGTCCGGCGCGTCTTTGGGGCTCTGTTGTCCGCAGGTTTTGCCGCCGCCGCCCCCGGCGAGTTCACCCGGCGGGCCTTTATCAACGGGAAACTCGATCTCACCCGCGCGGAGGCGGTCAACGAGATCGTGAGCGCTCAGACGACCGATGCCCACGCGCTGGCGATGGACCGGCTCTCCGGGAGCGTGGAGCGCGCGATAGAGGAGATCAGAGCACAGCTCGTGGGGATCATGGCGCAGATCGCGATCCAGCTCGACTATCCGGAAGAGGAGACCGGGCCGGTCGATGCCGATCGGATGGGGCTGAAGGAGGCCGGCGAAAGGTGCCGGAGTATCGCGTCGACCTGTGAGCGCGGCCGGCTCTACCAGCACGGGGCGCGGGTCGCGATTGCCGGTCGCACGAACGCAGGCAAGAGCTCGCTGTTCAACCGCCTGCTTCGCCAGGACCGATCGATCGTGAGCGAGACGCACGGCACCACGCGCGACTACGTGGAGGCGTTGATCGACGTCTGCGGCGTGCCGGTACGGCTGTTCGACACCGCCGGGCTCCGCGAATCCTCGGAAGCGATCGAACAGGAAGGGATGCGTCGCAGCTCGACGGTCGTCGCCTCCGCGGATCTCGTCCTCTACGTCGTGGACGCATACGAGGGACCGACTCGCGAAGATGCCGAGCGGCTCGAGCAGATACCTCGTCACACCCCCACGCTCCGGGTCCTGAACAAGGTAGACCTGGGTGGCGATCCCTCCCGCCACCGCTCCGCCGCTTCAGAGTTGTCCGCCATCCCGGTCTCTGCGCTCACGGGCGCCGGGATTGACCACCTGAACGACGCGATCCTGTCCACGCTGCTCGACGAGAAGGCCGGTAGCGGGGGAGGGCCGACTCCGGCCACCGTCATCATCGATTCGGAGCGTCAACGCGACCTGCTCCTTCGTGCCGCCGACGCCGCGGATCGCGCCGTCGAATCGTTGTCCGCGTCACTGCCGGCGGACGTCGTCGCCGTGGACCTGCAGGAGGCCCTCGAGGCGGTTGGCGAGATCACCGGTGAGATCTCCAGCGCGGAGATTCTCGACGAGATGTTCCGGGGATTCTGCGTGGGCAAGTGAGCGCCCGCGCTCGCCCGGGCCCTGCCGCGCGGCGCTGTCCGGTGGGCACCGCGCTTGGTACCTTTCCTCCATGGACTTCGCGGCGATCGTCGTCGGCGGCGGGCATGCGGGCATTGAGGCCGGGCTCGCGCTCGCGCGGCTCGGGCATCACACGCTGCTCATCACGCAGAACCTCGACCACATTGGAAAGCTGAGCTGCAACCCGGCGGTCGGCGGGCTCGCGAAGGGCAATATGGTTCGGGAGATCGATGCCCTTGGCGGTGAGATGGGGCGGCTCATCGACGCGACGATGATCCAGTTCCGTGTGCTCAACCGGAGCCGGGGGCCGGCGGTCCAGGCGCCGCGAGCGCAGGCGGACAAGCTCGCCTACCAGACGGCCGCGAAGACCGCTCTCGAATCGCAGCCCAATCTCGATCTCTTCCAGGATACGGTGGTCGAGCTCATGCTCGACGCCTCCGGACGCACGGTGGTGGGGGTGGTGACCGAGCGGGGCCGACGCTTTACCGCACGCAAGACCGTCCTGACTACCGGCACTTTTCTGAACGGCCGCATCTACATAGGCGAGTACCAGGCGAGCGCGGGGCGCATCGCCGAGCCTGCGGCGCTCGGACTCGACCGGTCGCTGCGGGAGCTCGGCTTCCGGCTCGGTCGGCTGAAGACCGGCACGCCGGCCCGCGTTCACCGCGACTCGCTCGATCTGCCGCGGATGGAGGAGCAGTTCGGTGACGATGAGATGCTCGCATTCTCGTTCTCGCCGCAGCGGGTCGA
>SKZO01000361.1 GCA_007127335.1 Spirochaetales bacterium
CGGCCGAAGCTCAGGACGCTCGGCGTGTTCGGGTCGGCGTTGCGGCTGACGATCTGCTGGAGTGTGACGATCAGGGTCGACGCGATCACCACCGGATCGGTCGCCTGGTGCGGCTTGGCCGCGTGACCGCCACGCCCCCTGACGTCTATGTAGATCTCGTCGGCACTCGCCATGAAGAGTCCGGAGGCGAACCCGACGGTGCCCGCCGGCAGCTCAGTGTTCACATGCTGCCCGTAGATTCGATCGACTCTTGGCGATTCGAGGACACCGGACTCGATCATCGCGAGCGCGCCTCCGGGAGCCCGCTCTTCAGCCGGTTGAAAGATCAGCTTGATACCGCCGGCAATCTCGTCACGGAGAGCCGCAAGGATGCGCCCCGCCGTGAGGACGCAGGCCACATGGCCGTCATGGCCGCAGGCGTGCATAACGCCTTCGTTCGCCGACCGGTACTCGTGCTGGGTCTCCTCGCGGATAGGCAAGGCGTCCATGTCCGCGCGAAGCGCCACGACCGGGCCGTTCCCATGGTCTGCAACCCGGTTGGCCGGCGATCCGCCGCGGCCGGCGATCAGCCCGATGACCCCATGCGTCGCGCCGTCGACGTGCGCATCGATCCCCGATGCGCGCAGCTCGTCGGCAATGTACGCCGCGGTGCGTTCTTCCTCGAAGGATAGTTCCGGATTCGTGTGGAGATGGCGCCGAACGCGTACTGCGTTGGGCTGTTCGCTCGCGGCGAGCGATCGAACGCGATCTTTCCCGATCATCGTTACAGAATCTATGTCCGCGGAGGCGACCGGATCAAGCGATATCTCTGACCGGTGTCGTACGATGGGATATACTCCTCTCGGGAGACGCCGTGAAAACCTTCGTCATTGACACCAATGTCTTCGTGCACAAGCCCGACTGCGTGTTGAGCTTCAGGGACAACGAGGTAGTCATCCCACTCTGGGTGCTCGAGGAGCTCGACAAGCTGAAGAGCTACAGCGACGAGCGGGGGCGCAACGCGCGGCATGCGATCCGGTTTCTCGATGAGCTCGGACGCAAAGGTAATCTCAGCGACGGGGTGAAGATGGACAACGGCTCGGTGCTCCGGGTGGTGTTGTCGACCCGGGCGGACCCCCCCTCTGATATGCTCAGCGACACGGTGGACAACAAGATTATCCTGACCGCCTACGACATTGCTCAGAAGGGCGGGACCGTGTTCTTCGTCTCCAAGGACATCAACGCGCGCGTCAAGGCCACCGCACTTGGTATCCGGGCAGTCGACTACGAGAAGCAGACGGTCAACATCGACAAGCTCTATCCAGGCTATACGGAGCTCGATGCAACCGCCGATACCGTCTCCGCGATGTCGTCGGCGAAACGGGTGTCGTGGCCCGACTCCTTTCCGCCGAACCACTACGTACTCCTGCACGACCGTGTGCATGAAGAGACCGTCCTCACGCGCTATGACCCGTGCGCAGGTGAGCTCGTCTTCGTCGACCACCGAATGCCTTCGGTCGCCGGTGTGCGGCCGTTGAACGATCAGCAACGAATCGCGTTCGACCTGCTCCTTGACGAGTCGGTGAGCCTGGTGACCCTCGTGGGGAAGGCCGGTACCGGCAAGACGCTCCTCGCGCTCGCCGCAGGGTTGAAGATGACCGTGGAGGCGCGCAGCTACAGTCGGGTTCTCGTCAGTCGTCCGGTCATACCCATGGGCAAGGACATAGGGTTTCTGCCCGGGCAGAAGAACGAGAAGCTGTCACACTGGATGCAGCCGCTGTTCGACAACCTCGAGTACATCCTCAGTGTCTACAAGCGGCAGAGTATCAAGAGCGCCGAGCAGCTCATCAACAGCAAAGTGATCGAGCTGGAGGCGCTGAGCTACATTCGGGGCAGATCGCTGCCGGGGCAGTTCATCGTGATTGACGAAGCCCAGAACCTCTCACCACACGAAGTGAAGACGATCGTCAGTCGGGCCGGGGAAGGGTCCAAGGTGGTTCTCACAGGCGATCCCTACCAAATCGACAGCCCGTACCTGGATGCAAACTCGAACGGGTTGAGCTTTCTCGTCGAGGCATTCAAGGGGCAGGATCTCTTCGGGCACGTAACCCTCGAGCGTTCGGAGCGCAGCAGGCTTGCCGAACTGGCCGCGGAGCTTCTCTAAGCCACCTCAGCCGTCCTCGCGAGGGACCTCTTCCGCGAGCTTGCGGAACCGCTCGAGGAACTCCGGCGCCGCTTCGACCCGCGCTCCTGTGCCCTGCCAGACAGGAGGGCGCCCTCCGCCCCTGGCCGCTATCACCGGAAAGAGCTCACCCCGGATCGAGTCGAACTCCAGTGGTACCCCCGGCCCGGCGCCGATACTCCACTGAAGGCGTTCGTCCGTCCGGTTGACCAGACAGACCGCGACGCCAGGCTCCTGCACCAGTCGCTCGGTCACGCCGCGAAGGAGGTCCTTCGACTCCTCTGCGAAGTCTGCGGTGATGATCGTACGGCCGTGTCCAGACCCCTGTTCCGGCCTCGCCTCGTCGAGCAGTCGCGCCGCAACCAGCTCGTATAGCCGCTCATTCAGCCTGCGTATCTCGAGCTCGGCGGTACGGATGCGCTCCTCCTGTATGCCGACCCGTTCGGCAAGCTCGTGCGGCCGGGCGCTCAGGGCGCTCCCGAGCTCCCTGACGACCGCGCTCGCCTCCCGGTAGTGGGCGAAGGCCCGGTCGCCAATCTTCCAGATCGTCCGTGTGTTGCCGCGTATTGATTCGACATCCAGGAGCCGAACCAATCGCACCTCTGCCGTGCGGCTCACATGGACACCGCCACATGCAACGCAGTCGAAGTCGCCGATCCGGACGACCCGTACGGAACCACTGACTTTCGGCGGGCGACGCAACGGGAACGCGCCGATCGTCTCCTCGGTCGCCCACTGCGCAACCACCGGCAGGTCCGCCTCGATAGCCTCGTTCGTAC
>SKZO01000021.1 GCA_007127335.1 Spirochaetales bacterium
GTGAGCCGAGGAGCTCGCTGTACACCACGGCTCGCTGGAGCGGAGTGAGGCCCGACAGCCTCGCCTCGAGAATCTCCGCCCGCGGGCGTCGCGTAGCGGCCGGCGAGGAGGCGATGCGCCCGAGGTGCT
This sequence comes from Spirochaetales bacterium, assembly GCA_007127335.1. Lineage (GTDB taxonomy): Bacteria > Spirochaetota > Spirochaetia > DSM-27196 > SLST01 > SLST01. Next base: position 130 of record SKZO01000021.1, read on the forward strand.
GTCGCCGGAGCCCGGCAATCCGGGAGGCATCCCTGAGCTCCTGCTCGAGCGTCTGCGGTCGCTGCCCGCGCGTGTAGATCTCACGCGCCGGGCGCGGCTGCCTGTCTGCAGTTTTGCCTTCGGAGCGTTCCGAGAGGCGGCCGATGATAGGTTGCGCCTCTGCTCCGTGCGAGTTTGCCCCCGGTGGAGCCTTCGTGTCGGCTCCGTCCTCGCCTCCGGCTCGTGGCGGCCGATTCTGGATTGCACGCCGCCCCATCAGCAAGAGAACCGGAAGCAGGCTGATGAGCGCGGCGAATATCAGCGAAAAGATTGCCGGCAGATTCATCGATTACTGATCCTGATCCGCCGGTGGCCGGTTGCCACCGCTCCCGCCTTCACCTCCAATGCTCTGTCGCATCGACGTGTCGGCTTCGACGTTGCGCAGCCGGTAGTAGTCCATGACGCCAAGGTTGCCTTCGCGGAACGCCTCGGCGATCGCCTTGGGAATTTCCGCCTCGGCGAGCACGACCTTTGCCCGGTTCTCCTGCGTGAGGGCGTGCATCTCCTGTTCGCGGGCGAGCGCCGCGGCACGCCGCTTCTCGGCCTCCGCCTGGAAGCGCCGCTTGTCGGCCTCCGCCTGGTCGGCCTGCAGCTTCGCCCCGATGTTCTCGCTCACGTCGATATCCGCGATGTCGATCGACAGTATCTCGAAGGCGGTTCCCGCATCGAGGCCCTTCTCGAGGACCCGCTTGGAGATCAGATCGGGATTCTCGAGCACCGCCTTATAGTCCTCCGAAGAGCCGATCGTCGTGACGATGCCCTCGCCGACGCGCGCGATGATCGTCTCTTCGGTCGCCCCGCCTACGAGTCGTTCGATGTTCGCTCGCACGGTGATACGGACTTTCACCTTGAGCTGAATCCCGTCCTTCGCAACGGCATCTATCGCCTGCTTGCCCTTGGTCGCGTCCGGGCAGTCGATGACCTTGGGGTTGACGCTCGTTCTCACGGCCTCGAGGACATCGCGCCCGGCGAGGTCGATCGCGGCGGCGCGTTGAAAGGGAAGGGGAATGTTCGCCTTGTTCGCGGCAACGAGCGCCTGGCTCACGCGCATCACGTCGCCCCGGGCGAGGTAGTGGGTTTCGAGCATATCCGTGTCCAGCGGTATTCCCGCCTTCGTGAGCATGATCCTCGCGTCCACGATCGTCGACGGATCGACGCGCCGCAGCCACATGCCGATCAATCGGGCCGGACCGACCGGTGCCCCGGAGAGCAGCGCGCGGAACCAGAGACCGAAGAACTTGACAAAGAGCACGAAGAGGCCAAGCGCGACGATTCCGAGTACGACGTAGAGAATGATAACTTCCATCGGTTCCTCCTATTCCTGTGGCTCGGGAGCCTTGCGGACGATCACCCGGCTGCCTTCCACGCGGATCACCCGTATCCGGGCTCCGCGCTCTATATAGTCTCCTGCTGTCACGACGCTCATCTTCCGGTCTCCGATCTTCGCCGTCCCCGACGGGCGCAGCACCGTGAGAGCCTCACCTTCGTCTCCCTTCTCGACACCTGCAGCCGGGAGCATGATCGACGCCGCTATGTTCACCGGCTCCTGCTGCTCGGCCTGCCTGCTCGACGAGGGAGCGTTGCTGCCGCTGTCCCCGAGTATCAGTCTCCTGCCTACGGGGGTCTTTGGGAATACCTTGAGACCGAGCACGACCGCGGTGGGAGTGGCGATCAGCGCGGTGAAGAGCACGATCGTGCCGGTCAGTATGTCGTGGTGAACGTATCCGAGCACCACCCCGGCGACGATCATTCCGCCTCCGGCAAGACCGATCAGACCGGCCGCGGGCACGAAGATTTCGACGTAGATCGCAACGATGCCGATTGCGATCAGCCCGAACGAGACCCAGAGCTCCATCAGTCGATCCTCCTGACGGTGATCCGGTTCCCGTTGACCGACGCGATCTCGATCGGCGTGCCGGCCTCGATGTACTCGCCGTCGGACTCCACGACCATCGTGTCATCTTCGAAGTCGGCCTTGCCGGACGGACGAAGCGGGGTTACGGCGACGCCCTGCTTTCCCACGTACTCGGTCTCGAGCGAGCTCTCCTGCACGGTATACCCGGCGCTCGAGTCCTGGGCCTCTGCCAGAACGAGGCGCGAGAACGCCCCGAATTTGGGCACGAAGTGCGCGATCACCCCGAAGGCGATCAGCGCTCCGAAGATGTTCCCGACCACGATGAGGATGTTGCGGTGGAAGGCGTCCCACTCCCACTCGAAGGTCGGGATGACGAAGGTCTGCAGCGAGAGCACGAGCGAGATGGCGATCAGGCCGATGCCCGAAATCCCGGCGAGTCCGAAGCCCGGGATGACGAACACCTCGAGGATGAGGAGGATCGCCCCGAGCATGAAGAGCAGGAGCTCCACCGATCCGACCCGGCCGAGCAGGCCGTTCGCCACGAAGATGACCGCGAAGCAGAGGATACCGACGGTTCCCGGAACTCCGAATCCCGGGCTCGTGACCTCCGCGAAGATCGCGATCAGTCCGATGAGGATGAGCAGGCTCGTCAGGCCGGCGCTCGTCACGATCGAGACGGCCTGGTCGGCTGCCGTGGGTTCGAGCTCGACGATCTCGCGTCCCTCGAGGCCAAGTTTCGCGAGGAGCCCGTCCAGCGTCGCTACCGTGCCTCGCGAAACCCGGTAGCGTTCCATCTGTCCGGCGGTCAGCGAGAGGAGCTTCCCCGCTTCAGAAAGCGTCGGGCCCACCTCCACGGTGCTTCCGGCAGCCTCTGCCCGTCGGACGACCGTATCCTTCTCGCCGGAGGTGACGACGACGACCTCGCCGTCTATGACAAGCTCGATCAGCTCGATGTCGAAGTCGACCATGGCCTGGGCGATCGGTATGGGGTGATTGTTCTTTTCCGCAAGGGCGGCCATCTGGGTGCGAACCGCGCTCACGGTCTTCTCGTCGGCCGGCTGTGCCCCTTCGGGCCCCTGGATCACCGGCGCCGCCGCGCCCATGGACGTGCCCGGAGCCATGTAGATCGCGTCGCAGGCGAGCGCGATGAGCGCACCCGCTGACCAGCTGACGGCCGTGCCCTCTGCCCGCACCGGCACGAAGGCGATGGTCTCGATCTCCGTGAGGCTGCCGATGACGGTCGTGATCTGGAGCGCTGAATCGACCCGGCCGCCGAAGGTGTCTATGTCAAAGATGATGTGCGATGCACCGGCATCCGCGGCGCGATCGACGGAGCGGCGGAGAAACACCATCAGACTGGGGTTGATCTCGCCGTGAATGGGCACGACGTAGACCGGCCCCGCTGCGTCCGCAGGCTGGCTGCCTCCGGTCAGGGCGACCGTGACGAGGACCGCGGGGATGAGTGCAAGGCGAAGCAGAAACTGTCTCACATGGTTATTATACTTGATTTTCCCGCCGAGAGCACCCGGTCGTCGGGCTCCAACGGCAGATACCGGTTTACGTGGGCATCGTGCCCGGGATACCGTACCCATGGTGATGCGCTCCAACGCCTTCCAGCCAGCCGCACTCGACCGGCTCTTTCCCTACGTCGGCGGTCCTGAGGACCTCGCACTCGTGCCGACCCTCCTCGATGAGCGAGGTGGTGAGTTCTGCGTTACGCTGCGACACGATCCGCGGATGGTTGCGGCCGTCTGCAGACACGGGTATATGCCCATGAGCGAAGATGCTACCGGGCTTGACCTGCTGCTGATCAAGTCGCATCGTGCGCGCTGCGTCGTCGATCCGGCCTGCGTGCACGTTTCCAAGAGTACCCGGCGTCGGGCCCGCAGGTTCGAGATACGCATTGACTCCGCCTTCACGGTCTGCCTCGACCGCATCGTCGCCCATCATTCAGAGCGGTGGCTCTCGAGGCGGCTCTGCGTCGCGCTGGAGGCGCTTCACCGCGTTCCCATGGACGGGGTCGCCGCGCGCTCGGTCGAGGTATACGAGGGGGGCGATCTCGTCGCGGGGGAGATCGGGTACAGCTGTGGTCGGGCGTACACGAGTCTCTCGGGTTTCTACGCGGTCAGCGGTGCCGGGTCGGTCCAGCTCGCCTGCCTGGGCCGGATGCTCGAGCGGGCCGGATTCGTGCTCTGGGATCTCGGGATGGAGATCGACTACAAGATCAGGCTCGGAGGACGCCTCGTCGAGCGCCGTCGGTTCCTCTCGGAGTACCGTGCCGCCTGCAATGCGTCCACCCCCTTCCTGCAGTCATCCGGGAGGTGTGACGAGCTCCTGTACCGTCAATCCTCCACCGGGTAACCGGCTTCCTTCCATGCGCGTTTGCCGCCGGAGAACTCGTAGACGTGCGCGTACCCCATCCCCTCGAGCTTCTTCGCCGCGATGGGGCTTGCATTGCACTCTTCATCGTGGCAGTACAGGACGATGTCGCGGTTCCTGTCGAGACGTTCCCGGGCCTGTTTCGCGATTCGGTTGAAGTGTATGTTGATGGCGCCGGGCAGATGCCATTTCTCGAACTCCTCCGGCAGGAGGGTCTCAACGAGGTGGAAGCTCTCTCCGCGGTCCATCTTCGCCTTCAGCTCGTCGGCGGTGATCTTCTCTGCCATAGATGCCTCCAAAGCTCAGTGTACCGGCTGTGCCCTGGGCTGTCACCAGCGCAGGCAGCGGCCGGCCGCGACGGCCTCGTCGCAGAGCGCCACTGAACCGGACGATCCTCAGCTCAGCACGGTCGTCTCGAGCTCCCGGGCGTATTCGAGCAGGTCCTTGAGAATCACCTTTTCACGGGCGGGGGTGTCGATCCGCGACAGCCGGTTCTCGACGTCGCGCCGGAAGGTTCCGATGTCGATCGCGCCGTCCGGTTCCGGTGTCAGGATGCGCGAGGCGCAGAAGCTCTTCCACTTCTCACGCTCGTCTGCGTTGAGCGACTCCGGATAGTTCCGCGCGATGTAGCGCCACAGCATCTCCGGCCCGCGGCGGTCGTAGAGCCGTGGCGGGCTCTCCTTCAGCTCATCCGGTGGAAGCGAGCGGATCTGGTCGAACTCGACGCGGTCTTCATCCGGGAAGAAGTCTCCGGTGTAGATCTGGAGATCCGGGTCCCGGTAGGCGCGGGAGGGTCTGTCTGCGTAGACGCTCCTGATGCGCTGGACCAGATCGCGTCGCGCGCGGATGATCTCGGCGTGATGCAGGCATGCATCAATGTCCAGGCCGAGCGCGTCGGCGCGATCCGCGTCGATCGTCGACAGCGGCGCGATCGCCGGGCAGCGGTTGATGTGGATGCTGCTGAGTGGAATTCGCGGGGTGTCGCCAAGCTCGCCTTTTTTGCTGAAGACACGGCGCCTGATCTCCTCGACGGGGGCGTCGATCCAGTCGCTCGGGTCTCGTCGCAGATCGCAGGCGATGATCTCGTTCGCGTTGGAAGGCGAGACGCTCAGCGGGACCACGACCGTCGTACACCCGGACGGCGAGCTGAACATGGCGGAGGTATGCAGGACCGGCTCCATCTGCTGGAGGTTGAGCCGGCGGCGCACCTCCTCCTTCCTGCGCAGCGAGAAGTGGTACCGGAAGAGCTTGCGCTGCGCCCGATGGACCCGCTGTGCGAGGCCTATTGTCGCGCTGACGTCGGAAAGCGCGTCGTGTGCCTGCTCGTGCGCGATGCCGTTCGCCGCGGCGAGCTCCTCCAGTTTGAAGACTGCAATGCCGCGGTCGTCGTATCGCCACTCGATCCCCGCGGGACGCAGGTCGTGGCACATGCGCAGGAGACCGAGGATGTCCCACCGGGAGTTGTTGTCGGCGTACTCGCGTCGGTACGGATCGTAGAAACAGCGATAGAAGAGTGCGCGGATGAACTCGTCGTCGAACCGAAGATTGTTGAACCCGGCCGTGCACGTTCCGGGCCGGACCATCTGCTCGTGGATGAGCGCGGCGAACTCCCGTTCCGTGGTGCCTTGTTTCATCACGAGCTGCGGCGTGATGCCGGTCAGCATGCAGGCGTCCGGGTTCGGGACATAATCAGGAGTGAGGCGACAGTAGGCGACAACCGGGTCTTCAACCTGTTCGAACGCGTCCGTGGTGCGGATCGCGGCGAACTGGGCGATGCGATCCCACTGCGGGTGACGTCCGAAGGTCTCCAGATCGTACCAGAGCAGCGTGAACGGCATGAGTGACTCTATCAGAGACCCCTTGTGCTCTCAAGGGCACTTTCGATGACGTCTTCCGGGTACCCGATCAACCGCAGGAGTTTGATCGCGTTGCGCGTCTCCACGACCCCCGGGTGGATCCTGTAGTCGAAGGAGAGGCCCTTCTCGTCTGCGCTGTCGGTGAAGTAGTGCAGGGCGTAGCGGTCCGCGACGCCGTTCGCGATCGCTACGTCATGCGTCGCGGCGATCGTCAGCGCGGGACGATTGGCAAGATAATGAAGGATCGCGATCGACGCGCTCTCGCGCTCGAGCGAGTTGGTTCCGGAGAGCAGCTCGTCGATCAACAGCAGTACCGGTGTCTGTGCCTGAGCCTCCTCGATCATCCGGTAGATGCGCTCTGCCTCGTCGTAGTAGAAGCTCTTGCCTTCCGCGAGATCGTCGTGCTTCTCAATCGACGACATGATCCGAAAACGCGGGGCGCGGTACGCCGTCGCGAAACAGTACCCGGCCGTCTGCGCGAACAGGACGTTGATCCCCACGGCGCGCAGGAAGGTCGATTTCCCGGCCATATTCGTCCCGGTGACGATCGCCCCCGGCCGCCGGAGCTCCACCGTATTGGGCACCGCCCGGGCGATGAGAGGATGATACGCCCCGGAGAGCTCGAGTCCACCGTCCTCCAGGATCTCCGCGTCGCAGATCCGCTTCCTGCGCGATCGGTAGGAGGCGAGCGCGTAGAGGGCGTCGATCGACCCAATGCCCCGGTAGATTGCCCGGAACGCATCCCGCTCGGCGGTGATCGTCCGGATGATCCGGTTGTACGCGATGAGGTCGATCTGGAAATAGATCTTCACGTAGAGCAGGATCGTCTCCATGATGTCGCCGGTGAAGGTGGGCGACGGGCTCGGCGCGCCGGTCAGCAGCCAGCCGAAGGCCCGCCGGGCCGGGCCGGTCCGTGAGCGAAGCTCGGGCAGATCGTACCAGGGCAGGTTCGCGGTGATGTTGATCATGCGGCTCAGCACCCGGAGCGCCGGCACGTAGATCGAGACATGACGAGCCTTGCGGTAGTAGATCCACATGTTGCTGATGAAGGTGACAATGACCATGATGATGCCCAGCGTGGGGTTGACCGCGGCTGCGATCGCGATTGAAGCGACTGCGAAGCCGCACATCGCGATGAAGAGGGGAAAGAGGTCGTCGCTCTGCACCGCCTCACTCCACAGAAGCACTGCCGGATCGGCATCGCGCTCTTCTCCAATATAGGCGAGCGACTGCGCGACCTGCTGCCGGCGTGCCTCGTCCTCGTTGAGGAGCTTCATGAGACTCGAGCGTTCGCGGATCGTCTCCTCCGGCGGCAGCGCGTGTCTGAGTATCCGGTAAAGCTCGTTGCGGCCGGCCATGGTGAAGGCGACGTCGATGCGGTCGTGAATCTCGTCCATTCCAAGGTCGTTCCACGTCCGGTCGTCGACGAACCCCTGGCTCGCGTCGCGCGTGTAGTCGCCGTATTGTTCGCGCAGCTCCTCGAACCGTGTGTAGGGAACGCGCTCGACCGAAGGGCCGTACGCCCGCCACCGCGCGCGCCCGCGCACGCGCGCATCGGCTATGGGAATCGCGCGGCGGAAGGCGACGTAGCATGCGGCCGGCACGACCGCGCCGGCCATCGCCCAGTACCAGACCGGTGAGAGGTTGTAGCCGATCGATCCGAAGACGGCGATCGTCGCAAGCGCGAGCAGACCAAAGCTGGTCCGGAGAAAACGAAGCCGGGACGGGCGAAACCGCGAAGCATATTTCACTAGGCTCATCGTCGTGAGCCTACCATCCCTCGCCGGCTTGTGCTACGAGGTCCTGCCGCTACGAGCCCCGCTGAGCGCCTCGCGTGGCGCGGGGCCTGAAGTTGCTGCTCTTGCCCTGCGTCTCGCCCTTGAACCGCGACCGGTCCTTCTGGTGCCGATGCTTGTCGGGAGGGGCGGCCGTCTCGGGGTGTTCGGCATCCGCCTGCTCGTTGCTCGAGGATTCGGCGTCGGTTTCCGGCGCGACGATGATCGGCTCGTCGTGCTTGACGCTGTCCTTCTCGTAGCAGCAGTGTTTGTACTTCCTGCCGCTGCCGCAGTGGCAGGGATCGTTGCGTCCCGGTTTCATAGGCGCTCCTTACAGTCTCTGTATAGTGTACCCCGAAACGGGAACCGTTTACAGCCGCAACCTGGGTCTGTTGCCAGGGTCGGGGGCCTTCTTGGAAAAGCGGTCGGGCGGTTGTACACTGGTATCATGGCAGAGAATCTGGAGAAGCTACCGGAGCGGGTGAGGGAGCACGTGCGACAGCTTGTCGAGCCGGCTGGTCTTTCCGACCTCGAGAACGCCGAAGAACTGCTCGCCGAGGGATGGATCGAAAAGCGCGACGCATTCGAGCGTCATACCGTCCAACGTGGGATGGCTCCGGCGGACGCCTTTCCGGCGAGCGAGGTGGGCGGCGCGCTCGTGATGACCTACTCGGGTTCGATCGTGAGCATTGGGCCAATGATCGATGGGGCGCGGGACGTCGCGTACGCGAGTATAGGAGCGCGCCGCGACGTACCTCAGATGTCGGTCAGGCAGGACAGCCGGCTCGCGTCGGATGTCGCCGTCGATCACGTCGTCGAGTTCGCAGAAGGCCCGGTACAGAAAACCTCGCCGGTCTTCGCAATCGCGATCTTCCGCAAGGCGCTTCCCGCGGCGAAGGAGCAGGCGGCCCTCGTCGAGGTGACGCAGGTGCTCACCGAGCGATTCGTCGACATCAACAACGACACCTTGCACGGATAGCACCCCGCCGATGGCACGAACTCCGGAGCAGATTGGCAAGTACACGATCGTCGACGAGATCGGCAGGGGCGGCATGGGGATGGTCTACAAGGCCGAGCACCCGACGCTCGACCGGTTCGTGATACTCAAGAAGCTCAACATCGCGGGCGATCAGGTCATGCGCGAGCGGTTCCGTCGCGAGGCGGCGATCATGATCGATTTCCGTACCGACTACGTGGTCGACGTGTACGACCACTTCCGTCACGGATCGGCGGACTACATCGTGCTCGAGTACATCGACGGTGTTTCGCTCGACGAGATTCTCGTGCGGGAACGGTACCTGCCAAGCGATCTCGCATTGTTCATCGTCCGGGACGTACTCCGCGGGCTCGACTACGTGCACGGAAAGGGAGTCGTACACCGCGACGTGAAGCCGGGTAACGTCGTCGTCGGGCGTGACGGGTCGGTGAAGCTGCTCGACTTCGGGATAGCGTCCCGCGGCGGAGAGTTCCGCGACGATCTGACGCGCGAAGGGATGACGCTCGGAACCGTCGCGTACATCGCGCCGGAACAGATCGAGAGCAGCCGGGGCGTCGACCAGCGGGCGGACATCTACTCGGCCGGGGCGACGCTCTACGAGATGGTCACCGGAGCGAAGGCATATGCCGGGGGGTTCAGCCCCGAGACGGTCAACCGGATCCGGCGTGGCCGCTATCGCCATCCACGTCGACTCAATCCCCGCGTCTCACGTCCGGCCGTACGGATCATCCGGCGGTGCATGCGCCGAAAGCCGCGGCGGCGGTTCCAGCGTGCCGGCGCCGTCATCAATGTGCTCGACGCGCGGCTTCGCGGATGCGATGAAACGAGCATGCGACGACGGCTCGCCGCGCTCGCGGAGGGGGTGCCGGCGGCATCCGAACGCCCGCGGCAGCGACGGGCTTCGTGGCTTCGGCCGGCAGTCGCGGGTCTTCTCATCGTGCTTGCCGCAGGTACGTTCGCCTGGACGACCGGCAGGGCGCAGGCTCTGGTGCTCGGGCGAACCCACGCACTTGCCCGCGCGGAGATACGGCTGCGAAAGACCGACCGTTCCGTCGACGAGCACCTCGTGCGCATCGACCTGCGCCGCGTGGAGAACGGCCTGCTCTCCCGGGTGCCCCTGCGGGTACCGTTCCTGCGTGCGATCGATGCGCTCGAAACGCCCGACTACATCGTCGTCCGCTCGCGTCTGTTCACCCTGCCCGCGGGACACTACCGGGCAACGGTTACGGTCGAAGACTCAGTTGCCCAGAAGGTCTTTCGGCTCGACCCGATCTCCGCGACCGGCGATACCCGGGTAATCGGGGTACGCTGGGATCCGGTTCCGCCAACCTCATTCCTGCTCGACCTGACCGTGCGCGACGCGCGGACGGGAGAGCCCGTCAATCGTGTGACGGTCGAGGCATGGCTGGACGACGAGTGGCGCGCGATCAGCCGCCGGGGAACCGGGTGGGAGGTTCGCTCGCGACACGACCCGGAGCGACAGTTTCCTGCCGGTGACGAGGACGTTCCGGGGCTTTGGGCCATTGGCTCGACGCACCTCTCGTCCGGTCGGACTCTGCGCTTCGAGCCGGGCGATACCGTGCGACTGCGTCTGCGGCATCCCGACTACCACGAGGCGCAGGTCGACCTGGAAACCGGGCGCCTCACGCGCCAGGTTTCCGCGGACGTGGGGCTCGAGCCTCGAACCGAGGAGGAGAGATGAGTTTGTTTCTGCGCCGCGTGATCGTGCTCGTCGCGGGTGCCGTCGGCGGCCTGCTCGCCTGGCCGTTCGCCGAGCTGCTGCTGGGCGTTCAATACGCCTTTCCCTCGTACCTGGTATTCATGATCGCAGCCGGGGCCGTCTACGGCACCTTCTTTGGCCTCTCGTTCGGCAGCGTCGACGGCATCACCGGCGGCGTGGCCGCGCGGAAATGGATCGGACTCGGGACCGGCGCGGCCGCGGGACTCGTCGGCGGAGCCTTCGGGGCGCTCGTGGGGCAGGGGATCTACCTTGCGCTCGGTCAGTACCTTCTCCAGCGGCCGGACGCCCGATTTGCCGGTTTTGTGGTTGCCCGCGGCATCGGGTGGGCGACGATGGGTGTCTTCATAGGTGGTGTCGAGGGTCTGCGACTGCGATCCGGGAAGCGGGCCGGAATCGGCGCGCTCGGCGGGTTCGTCGGGGGTCTCCTTGGCGGGCTCCTGCTCGAGTACGGGACGCACGCGTTCGCGGACGCGTGGTGGATTCGGCCCGCCGGCAGCGTCGTGCTCGGGTTGCTCGTTGGAGCCGGGTTCGCGACGATCGAGCGCGGATTCCTGTTCGGGCGGCTTGCGCTTCTGACCGGATCGCTTCGCGGCCGCGAGTATCCGCTTCCGCCCGGGCGGACGACGATCGGAGGCGCCGTGGGCGACACGATCACCGTCGCGAACTACACGGAGGTCTCGCCGAAGCACGCCGTGGTCGTGGCCGATCGGGCAGGGATGAGAATAGCGCGCGGACGCGGCGAGCTGCGAGTGAATGAGGAACCGGTGGAGCAGGCCGAGCTCAAGTACGACGACGTGATCGACGTTGGCACGGCGCGGTTCTACCTGAAGCGGCCCTGATGCGACCGAAGGGGAGGTATTCATGATGCGACGAACGCTGATCCTGCTCGCGCTCTGCGGAGCGCTCACCGGCAATCTCTCCGCCCAGCGGCTTGCGATTGGCCAGATCGATACCGGACGTCTCCTGTTTGGTCAGCGCGTGGACCTCTACGCGTCGATCGACCTTCCCGAAGGTCGGCCGGTCAGCCTCGAGCACTTGCGCGTCTACGAGTCGGCCGATGGACGTATTTACCATGAGGTCGACGCGCTGCTCGACTTCGTTCCTGTGCGCAACCTCGACGCGCCGCTGTCGTTCTACATGCTCGTCGACAATTCGGGCAGCATGTACGACGAGCATGTGCCGGGCAGACCTGACCTGCGGCGCATCGACGCCGCGCGCCAGGCGATCCGTGATTTCGTGAACAGCATAACCCACGAGCGCGATCGGGTCGGTCTGGCCCTGTTCGGAACACGTTACCGGCAGCTCGCCGCTCCCGGGCGGGACAAGGCGCGGCTCGGGCCGATCCTCGACGCGATCGAGCGTCCACCGCGGGCGGAGGGGTATACGGAGCTCTATGCCGCGCTCATACGAGCAGCGTCGGATGCCGCAGCGGTGGGGCGGAGGACCGTCATCGTGCTGTCGGACGGCGAGAACTACCCCTATTCGATCTACGAGGGCGAGCCACACCCGGAGTACGGCGACCGCCTGTTCACCTATACCGAAGCCATCGACGCGTTCCAACGGGAAGGCCTGAGCCTGTTCGCGGTCCACTACGGAGACGACGAGGAGGACCCGTATCTCGGCCGGATCGCCGAGGAGACGGGGGGAAGGGTCTACCGTGCGATCACGACGGAGGAGCTCGCCCGGGTCTATCAGGATATTCGATCCGCTCTGCTCGACGAGTACCGACTCACCTATCGGGCGACGATGATCCCCACCGAGCGGCGGTACGTGCGCGTGGACTACCGCGACGCCGATGTCGATCTGCGTGCCGAGCGCCCCTACTTCGCTGGTACGCTCTTCGCCGGGCCCGACGAGGCTCCCCCGTTCGCGCCGATCGTCGTGTTTCTCGTCGGTCTGGCTGGTCTCGCGGCCCTGCTTGCGATCGTCATCCGGGCAGGGCAGACCGGGACGAGTCTGGTTCTGCTCGACGCGGGCGGTGCAGGCTCGCTTTCGAAGACAGTGGTGCTCGGCGACGGGGATACGGTCATCGGAGCGAGCCCGGAGGCTGATCTGACGATTTCCGGGAGCCCCGCGGTCGGCGAGCGACACGCCGTGGTACGCTATGAGCCGAAACGCGCCGAGTACACGATCGTCAGCGACACTCCCGTTCGAGTGAACAACAAGCCGGTGACGCGCAGGATTCTGAAACCGGGAGATGTGATCAACATAGAAGGCACGGTGTTTGCTTTTGACGAGCCGGACGAGCCGGACGAGCCGGATCGCACGGAATCGCAGACCTGAGAAGACCGGTCGAAGCAGACGACCTGTCCGGTTTCTGAGTAGGTTTTCGGGTATGAAGAGATCTGCGCGCGCGATGATCCTGCTCGTCACCGTGGCGGCCTTGGTTGCGGTGTCCGTTTCATGCGAACCTGAGATCGTAGAGGAGCCGTTCGAGCCCGCGACCTCGCACGACGAGTACCGCAGGGCGCTCGAGCTGCTCGATCTGGACGAAACGGCGCTCGGCACCGCATGGATTTCTTCGGGTGAGCGGGCGCTCACCGAACCATTGCAGGTCGAGATGCCGTTCGAGGAGGTAGTGCTACTCGATCCGCATAACCCGCACGCCGTCGGCTACGAGTTTGTCGCCGAACGAGGTCGGGCCGTCACCGTTTCCATCGAGACCGAGGTCGATCGGTACTACGCAGATCTCTTCCGTGTGGAAGACGAGTCGAATGTCGTGATGGTGGCGAGTCGGCCTTCAGACTCCTCAGAGATCCGTTTCGAGCCCCGTCGGGATGGGCGGTACCTGCTGCGGGTTCAGCCCGAGCTCCTGCGGGGAGGGCGGATCGTCGTTCGAATCGTGGCGACCGCGTCGCTCGCCTTTCCCGTCGAAGGAGTGGGGCCCGGGCAGATTCTGAGTTTTTTCGGCGACGGGCGCGACGGCGGGCTGCGTATGCACGAGGGCGTGGATATCTTTGCCCCACGCGGCACTCCACTGCTCGCCGCCAGCGATGCCCTGGTGCACCGCGTCGGCGTTCGTGACCGCGGCGGCAACATCGTCTCACTGTACGACGAGAAGCGCGATCTGCTGCTCTACTACGCGCATCTGGAGGACCAGACGGTTCGTGAAGGCGACCGTGTAACCGCCGGCCAGATCATCGGGACCGTAGGGAATACGGGCAATGCAATCACGACGCCGCCGCACCTGCACATAGGCGTGTACCAGGGCTCCTGGCGCAATGCCGTCGATCCCTGGAACTACTTCGTCGATCCGCCGCTCACCGATCCCGAGCCCGCCCGGTACGAGGATCTCGTCGGGTCCTGGGCTCGCCCGGCTCGCGATGCGATGCTCCGCGCCGTTGCCGAGGCCCCCGTCGTACGTCCGCGCTGGACAAACCGCAACCCGCTGCTGCGGCTCGAAGGCGCGGGTGACGGCCGAACTGACGGCCGAACTGACGGCGGCTCCGGTCCGTCGGAGATGACCCCCGTCGCGCCACCGGTCCGTGACGCGTCCGGGGTCGGGCCAGTGAAGGCGGACACTCCGCTCCTCGTGGTGGGAGCGTCGGGCTCGCTCGTGCGGGTCCGGATGCCTGGCGGTGCCGAAGGCTATGTGGACCCATCGTACCTGGCCGGTAGCGGTGAGGCGTACACCCTCGAGCGGTCGCAGACGTTACGTGAACCGGTGAGCGGTGACGGCTTCCGCCGGCTCGCGGCAGGCGGGATGGTGGAGTACCTTGGCAGGTATGGTGCGAGAGTCTATGTCCGCACCGGCGATGGACGGGTTGGATTCATCGACGCGTAGCAGTTTCCGCCTCATCCCTGGGGCGCCGCGTGGTCCTCGATCGTCTCGACGATCGTGATGAACGCGTCCTGGTCAATGACGCCTTCTTCGCGCAACCACTCGATTCGTCGGCGCTCGAGCGGGGCCGGCCTGTCCACATCGATTCTCGCGTATCGGTCGCGCAGGTAGGTATCGCGGCTGGCGAAGAGCGCACGGCGGAAGCGGAGATACTCATCGCGGGTCGGGCGGCCCCACAGCAGCCGGAACACACGGCCGTCGGCGAGCGGAAACACCTCGTAGCGAACGCCCGTCAGCCGATACGCCGCGTAGCACGCTCCGCCGATGAGGGCCCAGAGCATGGCCGCCCGCGGGTCGAGACCGACGACGAAACCGAACGCGACCGTCACGACGACGAGTATGCCGAAGTAGATTGCCGCGTTGCGGAAGAAGAGATTAGACCGGTAATAGTCGGTCGTGCGACGGCACAGAAGCTCGTACGGCACTGAGGCCGAGCCGTCGCTGCCGCGCGTGTGCGAGGAGTAGGTGAACTGTGCACCTTCGAGCTCGATTCGGTACTCTTCCCGGCCGCGCTTCTGCTCCAGTACGTGCTCGTTCATCCGTACGTCCTTCTCCTGCTGCTTCGCTCGCGTCGTGTCCGGGCGTCTGCGGGTGTGGTGTAGGCGCGAATCGCCGGTGATCTCAAGAGCATCGCCACTCCCGAGAGGTAGAGAATCGGGATGAAGGCCGCTTCGGTCAAGAGCACACTCACATCCGCCTGGCCTGCGAGCACTGCGGCGACTACCTCGGCGAGGGTGCCGATGCCGGTCACCGACAGGACGACCGCCATCGCGAGCCGAGCAATGCGCATGCGCCGCAACAGCCCGGCGGTCAGCAGGACAAGGACGAGGCTCAGGACGCCGTAGACGAGCAGGGAGGCGATGTCGGTCCCGGTGGACCGAACCAGCATGGAGAGCGAAAGCAGGATCGCGCTGAGGCCAATGGAGAGGCTCCACAGGCGTCCGTCGTGCCGTAACGCCTGCTGGAGCCGGGCATAGCGTTCCGGACTGATCCACCTTGGCAGCCGTACCGCCGGTGACTGTGCCGTTCGGCGTTCCTCAGGATCCGGCAGCGGCATCTGGACATGCGGCGGGTCCGGGTGGAACGATGCTCCCTGGTATATTCTCAACGGCGGAGGCACGTGGTCGGTGCTCAGGCTTGGCTCGAGAAGCTGCGGGTAGATCCCGTAGGGCCGGTCCGGACCGACCATGGCGTCGACGAGGATCATCCGGCGGACCTTGTCGGGTACCTGCGCGCGGGCTTCTATCACGACCGAATCGCCGGGCACCAGTGTCACGTTGACGGAGACCGGGTGTCGGTAATTGGGGACCCCGGTGCCCAGATGCTGGCGCTGGATCGCGGTTGCGCCGAACACGCCTCCCGGCTCGTCCGCGACGTAGATGACCTCTCCGCCGGAACTGGAGACCGTTGCCGGCACGACGTGCAGTTCCGGGTCGCGCAGGTCGTCGTCGCTCTGCGCGTACTGGTAGATCATCGTGAGGCCCGACTGTATGGGGACCGAAACCGTGTGATCGTAGGGGTTGGTCAGGGAGTACCGGACAATGACGGCAGGGCCCGGCGGGTCACGGGTGACCTCGATCGACTCCACTCGCTTCTCGACCACCTGTCCATCCGCGGAGATAGGGGTGTAGTAGGAGCCTTCACCTCGCAGCATTGCTATCCTCCAGCTTCCCATGTCACCGCCCGAGCGGTCAACCGCCGGCGTGGACGCGGCTCGTCGGGCCGTGTACCATGGTCGGGGGGTTCTATGGGTGCGAAACCTTCCGACGTCGTCATCTCGTCGGTCCACGTGGGCACGCCGGTACCGTTCGGTCCTTCCGGTGAGCCCAGCGCGATCCGCAAGCAGTCGATCCTCGGGCTCGTGATGGTGGATGTCGCCGGTCTTGCCGGTGACGGACACGGTGACACGGTGCACCACGGTGGGCAAGACAAGGCGGTCCATCACTATGCGTTCGATCACTACGAGTGCTGGAGGCTGGAGTATCCGCATGCGGGGGTGCATTTCCAGGAGCCCGGCTTCTTCGGTGAAAACCTGAGCACAACCGGCATCGTCGAAGGGGACGTCTGTGTAGGCGATGTGTACCGGGTAGGCAGCACGGTCCTCCAGGTGTCCGAGGTGCGACAGCCGTGCTGGAAGCTCTCCCACCGCTGCGGCGTGCGCGAGCTCGCGCGCCGCGTTCAGGAAACGGGACGTACCGGATGGTACTACCGGGTGCTCGAGTCGGGTTCGCTCAAAGCCGGGGACGTCATGGTGCTCGATGACCGGCCGCATGCCGACTGGCCGATCTCTCGTGTGACGGGCGTTCTCTACGAGACCCCGCTCGACCGCGATGCGCTGCGTGCGATGGCCGGGTTGCGCGAGCTCGCCGCGGGACAACGCGCGCTCGCCGAACGGCGCCTGGAGACCGGTGCTGTGGAAGCGTGGGACCGGCGACTTTTCGGGCCGGCAGTTTGAACCGTGAGCGAAGTCTGAGTACTTTGGTAGCAATACCAGATGAGGAGTTTTCCATGGCTTTCACGCTCGAACTCGGCGCAAAGGCGCCGGCCTTCACCCTTCCGGCAACCGACGGGAGAACCTGCTCGCTCGACGATTTCTCGGCATCGCCGGTACTCGTGATCTTCTTCACCTGCAACCATTGCCCCTACGTCATCGGTTCTGACGAGACGACCCGGGCCACCGCAGAGAAGTACTCATCCAGAGGGGTTTCCTTTGTGGCGATCAACTCCAACGACACCGCCGCGCATCCGGATGACGACTTCGACCACATGGTATCGCGCATGCGGGAGCACCGGTTCCCGTGGGTCTACCTGCACGACCAGACGCAGGATGTCGCACGAGCATACGGGGCACTGAGGACCCCCCACTTCTACGTCCTCGACCGGGATCGAACGCTGGTATACACCGGCCGCGCCGTCGATAATCCCAAGGACACGGACAAGATGACCGTGAACGATCTCGATCGCGCGCTCGCCGAGGTGATCGAAGGCAGGCCGGTCAGCGTTCCGGTCACGAACCCCATAGGCTGCAACGTGAAGTGGCGCGGTCAGGACGCACACTGGATGCCGCCGGAGGCATGCGACCTGGTGCTCTGACTAGTCGTCTGACGGTGACTCGTCTCTGGAGTGGCGCCATCGCTCGGCGATGACCGGCGCGTACTCACGGTGCCGGTCCGCGTACGTCTGCACGAAAGGACAGCTTGGGATGACCTGTTTGCCCTTCGTCCGCGCGTACTCGAGGGCCTGCCTGATGATCGCCGTGGCGATTCCTCGCCCCCGAATCTCGTTCGGCGTGTACGTGTGCGAGTAGTCGAGCGAGCCGTCGGGCAGCTCGTAGTACTCGAGGTACGCCTCGTGCCCGAGCTCTCTGACGAGAAACCGCCGACGCTCGGGGTCGTGGATGACGGAATGTTGCATGACTCCTCCTGGACTGCTCGCGTCCTGGACTGCTCGCGCGACGTCGGCGGCGCATGCTGCCGCGCCGGCGAAGCTCAGGTTACCGGCTCCTGCTCTCCTCTCGCCGCCAGGCGCCTGCGGGCGGGGCACCTCTGTGCATCCTTGAACCAGAAACACCGCGGCGTACAGTCCCTGCATGGTTCAATGGCGCGCGGATCACGACCGAGCGCCTTTCGGGCCCACGCCGGGTCTGCGAGCGTGCCGCGGCCCACGGCGACCAGGTCCGCGACGCCCCGAGTGACCGCGGCGGCGGCCTCGCCTGGCGTGCGGACTGCGCCGACACCGATCACGGGCACCGAGACCGCTGCCTTTGCGATCGCGGCGAGCATGAGGGTAGCGGAGAGGCCGTCGGCAGTCTCTGTCTGCGAGGCGATCCGTGACGCAAGCGCATCGTCGATGCCCCCCGCATGCGAGATATCGAGGAGATCGGCGCCGGCCTCTTCCGCGGCGACTGCCGCCGCGCGCCCCTCCTCGATCGACAGGGAGCGGGGCGGACTCGCGGCCGTGCCGAGCCGAACGGTGAGTGCCGCCTCCCCGGCGAGCCCGGCAGCGGAGATCTCGATGCGCGCCGCGCGGAGAGCTTCAACGAGGAAGGCGCGCCGGGCGTCCGCAGAGCCGCCCCACCGGTCGGTGCGCCGGTTCGTGTCCGGCGAGAGGAACTGACTGATGAGGTATCCGTGGGCTCCGTGCAGTTCGATGACCCGGAAACCCGCCTCGAGAGCGCGCCGGGTGGCGCGGGCAAAGGCGTCGATCGTCTGTTCGACGTCACCGTCTGTCAGCGCGATTGCGCCGTCAGGCGACCCGTCCACGACGGAGGGAACCCGGGGCGGGAGTCCGCAGGTCTTCTCGGCGTTGGTGCTGCCCCCGGCGTGGTGCAGCTGGATGCCGGGAAGACCCCCCGCCGCAGAGATACCGTTGGCGAGGCGCCGGAGGCCGGGAAGATGCTCGTCTGACCATGCGCCCAACTGCGTGGCTGCGAGGCGGCCCTCCGGCGCGACAGCGGTCGCCTCCACGATGATGATCCCGGCGCCCGCTGATCGACGGTAGTGTGCTGCGTGCTCGTCGGTCGCCAGGCCCGTCTCGTCGGCCTTCCAGATGACGAGCGGAGGCATGACGATCCGGTTCGGCGCCGTGAGCGGACCGATTCTGACGGGCTGCGAGAGGACGGCTGCGTGCTCCATGGATGAGAGTATAGCCGGGATGTCCGTTGAACCCAAGAGGCGGGGAGGGCCTCAGCGAAGCCCCGTCGCGCACCGGTCACGGCGCGACCGAGCGCCTGAGAAGTAGTACTTTACGGCCAGGAGGCGAACTGTAATGTCTGAGATCACCACGACCGTCGTCGGCAGCTATCCGGTTCCGGAGTGGCTGCGCGCCTATCCGTCCGCGCCAAACCTGCGTGACGCCATCCTCACCGTTCTCAAGACCCAGGAGCTCGCTGGAGTCGAGGTCGTCACCGACGGCGAGCTCTCGCGCTGGAGCGTGAACCATCCGGACACAAACGGGATGATTGAGACGTTCATCGCGCCGCTCGACGGCGTGCGCACCCGTCTGTCGCGCCGCGAGGTCGCCGAGTTCCGGTCGCTGGCCGGGATGGAGTTTCGCGCCCGGCCCGCGGGGGTCGTCGAGGGCCCCGTCGCCGAGGGATTGCTCGATCTCGTCGCCGACTGGTCGCTGATCCGCAATCTCTCCTCTGCGACGCTCAAGTTCACCGTGACCTCACCCTATATGCTCGCGCGTACGCTGCTCGACCGCCACTATCGCGACCTGCCCACGCTGACCGCGGCGATCGCATCCGCGCTTGCGGTGCAGGTGTCCGAGATCGACGCGGCGATCGTGCAGGTCGACGAGGCGAACCTGCCCGGGAACCCCGCCGACGCAGCCTGGGCCCACGAGCCGATCAACACCGTCCTCGACGCGATCAAGGGCGGACGCGGCATGCACTTCTGCTTCGGCAACTACGGTGGGCAGAGCATCCAGAGCGGTACCTGGGATGATCTGATCGAGTTCTTCAACAAGCTCCATCTGGACCACCTGGTCCTGGAGTTTGCGCGCCGCGGGTACGGAGAGCTCGAGCGGTTCCGCGGATTGCGGGATGGTATCGCACTTGGTATAGGGGTGATTGACATCAAGGAGAACGAGGTCGAGTCGCCGGATACGGTCGCGAAACGGATCGAGGAAGCCGTCGCGGTGCTCGGTCCCGCTCGCGTCCGGTGGGTGCACCCCGACTGTGGGTTCTGGATGCTGCCGCGCAGCATTGCAGACCGCAAGACGGCGAACCTGGTCGCCGGGCGTGACCTCTACCTTGGCCGGTGAAGATGCTCCGGGTGGATCACGGCGGTGGCTTCGGACGCCACCGCCGTAGATTCGGCGCTCCGGTCTAGGTTACCGGACGCGCCGCGTACTTCGTGTGCAGCAGGTGATGGGAGCGTTCACCGAGCGGCGCCTTGAGGTACCGCTCGTAGATCTCGGTGATCTGGGGGTTGAGGTGCGACTTCCGCAGGTCCTTCCCTTCGTCTTCGCGGTAGATCGCGGCTATGCGTTTCTGCCGGATCTCGTCGGTGGTCATGCGCGGCTGCCCGCCGCCTCCGATGCACCCGCCCGGACAGGTCATGATCTCAACGAAGTGGTACTCGCGCCTGCCGCTCTTGATCTCCTTGATGAGGTGCGCCGTGTTTCCGAGTCCGTGCGCAACGGCCACTTTCAGCTCAACGCCGTCGAGGAAACTCCAGTCGGGTAGCGGATCCGTGACGACCAGGGATGCCTCCTTGATCCCGACGAGGCCGGCGACCGGCTCAACGTGCAGGTTTTCGGTCGGCAGCTCCCGGCCGGTCACGAGCTCCCACGCGGTTCGCAGCGCCGCCTCCATGACGCCGCCCGAATTGGCGAAGATGTCCGCCGCACCCGAGCTCAGTCCCATTGGAGCGTCCATCTCGTCATCAGGCAGTGAGCGGAAGTCGATGCCTGCCGACGCGATCATCCTTCCGAGCTCACGCGTCGTGAGGACGTAGTCCACATCACGGTAGCCGCTCGCGTTCATCTCATCACGCCCCGCCTCGAACTTCTTCGCCGTACACGGCATCACCGACACGACGACCATCTTCTCCGGGTCCACTCCGGCCTGCTCTGCGTAGTACGTCTTCGCGAGCGCTCCGAACATCTGCTGCGGCGACTTGCAGGTTGAGAGGTTCGGCAGCATCTCCGGGTAGAAGTACTCGGCGAACTGAATCCAGCCGGGGGAGCAGCTGGTGAACTGCGGCAGCGCGCTCGGTCCGTGGTACCCCTCGGCCTTCCCGGTCAGCGCCGTCTTGAGCCGCATGAGCAGCTCCGTTCCTTCCTCGATAATCGTCAGGTCGGCGGTGAAGTTGGTGTCAAAGACCGCGTGGAAGCCGATCTCGCGCAGCGCGCTGACCATCTTCCCCGTCACCAGCGTACCCGGCTCGTACCCGAAACACTCGCCGAGCGCGGCGCGGACGGCCGGAGCCGTCTGGACGACGACGTGCTTCTCCGGATCGTCCAGCGCGCGCCAGACGCCTTCGATGTGGCCGACCTCGCTGATCGCTCCCACGGGGCAGACCGCGGCGCACTGACCGCATTGGACACAGGCGACCGAGTCGAGGTCCATGGCGAAGGCCGGACCCACCACGGTGTCATACCCGCGGTACTGCGGAAAGAGCGCGCCGATCTGCTGTACCTCGTTGCAGACGGTGACGCACCGTCGGCACTTGATGCACTTCCCGGAGTCGCGAACGAGCGCGGCAGTGCTCGTATCGAGTACCGTCGGTATACGCTCTCCTTCAAACTCCGGAGCTTCAATCGTCAGATCGTGAGCGATCTCCTTCAGTTCGCAGTCGACGCTCCGGTCACAGTACTGACAGTTCCCCTCGTGTTCGCTGAGGAGCAGATCGATGACCGTTCGGCGGGACTGCCGTGCACGGCGGGAGTTCGTGTTGACGACCATGTTGTCGGTCACGGGCGTCGCACAGGCAGCCTGGAGCGTGCGTGCCCCCTCGACCTCCACCACGCACACCCGGCAGGCGCCGAGCGGCGCCCGGTGTTCGAGGAAGCAGAGCGTCGGAATCGATATCCCCGCCTGACGCGCCGCGTCGAGAATCGTCGCGCCTTCGGCAACCTGGATGCTCTTCCCGTTGATAGTCACATTATACACGGAGTTCCTCCCGGATTGGCTGTACCTGCGCGGCGGCCGGCTTCCCGTAGTCGCAGCGCAGACATCGCTTTGCCTGACGCAGCGCAACGGCCTCGCACCACGACTGTTCGACCTCGTCGAAGTTGTGCCGGCGGCGCCCGACCTCAATCGTCTGATATGGTTCGCGCGTATACGGAGCAGGATCCGCTTCAGGATCGAACTCCGTGTCGACGGGCTGTCCGTCACGCCAGAAGGCGTGTGACTCGCCGGTCAGGTAGAGGTCGATCCCGACGGCGGCGCGTTCGCCGGCGGCGATCGCCGTGACCACGGAGGCCGGCCCGCTGGCCGCGTCTCCCCCGGCGAAGATCCACGGTACGCTCGTCTGACCGGTCAGCGGGTGGATACCGATGAAACCGTCGGGCGTGAGCGCGAGCTCGCCGAGCTCGAGATCGGGCTGGACGAGCGGCCCGAGGTCGAGGGTCTGACCGATCGCCACGATGACCTGATCGGCCGGCAGCTCGAACTCGTCCTGCTCGGAACGCTGCGGGCGTCGTCGACCGGATCGGTCGAAATCGCCGAGCGTCATCCGGGCACAGGTGATCGTCCGCGCCCTGCCGTCCTCACCCGTGTTGACCCGCAGAGGCTGCGTCAGATCGCGCAGCTCGACCCCTTCGTGCAACGCTTCTTCGATCTCCTCAGCGTAGGCCGGCATCTGCTCGCGCGTCCGCCGGTAGATGACCGTGACCGTCTCCGCCCCGAGCCGGAGGGCCGTGCGTGCCGCGTCGATCGCGGCGTTGCCGCCGCCTACGACAACGGTGTTCTTGCCCACGGGCACCGATCCCCGAATATTGTACTGTCGCAGGTAGTCTCCTGCGAGGACGACTCCTTCGGCCTCTTCTCCGGGCACTCCCATTGCCTGGCAGCCGGGGGCCCCCACGCCGAGGAATACCGTCTCGTACCCCTCGTCCTGCAGGCTGCCGAGCGTGAAGTCGCGGCCGAGCGCCACTCCGGTGCGGATCTCGACGCCAAGCTGTTCGATCATGCGTATCTCGCGCGCGAGTGTCTCCCGGGGCAGCCGGTAGGCCGGGATCGTCTGGACGAGCATGCCGCCGGGTCGAGACTCGGCCTCGAAGACGGTGGGGCGATAGCCGAGCCGTGCGAGGAAGTACGCGCACGAGAGGCCGGCGGGACCCGCGCCCACGATCCCGACCTTTCGCTTCGCATTCTCCGGAGCTTCGCGAACCTCCGGCGTCTGGATCACCACCTCCTGGTCGACCATGAATCGCTTGACCGCGCGGATCGCTACCGGGCTGTCGAGCGACGAACGACGACAGTGGTCTTCGCACGTGTGGAAGCAGACCCGGGCGCACACGGCCGCGAAGGGATTGCGTTCACGATGGATCTGGAGCGCCTCCGCGTACCGCCGTTCGGCGATCAGCGAGACGAAGCCGGGGACATCCACACCGGCCGGACAGGCACTCTGGCACGGCGCGCGCACGAGTCCCGGGCAGACGCCCGCTTCGCAATGCTTCTCGCGAATGTGCGCCTCGTATTCGTGGCGGAAGTGCCGGATCGTAGAGAGTACCGGGTTGGGTGCGGTCTGCCCGAGTCCGCAGAGCGAGGTGTCCTGGATTCGCTCACCGAGCTCGATGAGACGGTCGATGTCGTCAGGGCGCCCGTCACCTGAGGTGATCCGGTTGAGGATCTCGAGCATCCGACGCGTGCCGACGCGGCAGGGGACGCACTTGCCGCACGACTCTTCCTGGACAAACTCGAGGAAGTAGCGCGCGACGTCGACCATACAGGTCTCATCGTCCATCACGATGAGCCCGCCCGAACCCATGATCGCCCCAAGCTCCTGGAGTGACTCGTAGTCGAGCGGAATGTTGAGATGTTCGCGGGGCACGCAGCCGCCGGAAGGTCCGCCGATCTGCGCCGCCTTGAACGCACGGCCGCCCCGGACGCCACCGCCTATGTCGTAGATCAACTCACCAAGGGTCGTTCCTATGGGGACCTCCACGAGCCCCGTGTTTTCGACGGCGCCTGCGAGCGCGAAGACCTTGGTGCCCGGGCTGTGGTCGGTTCCTACCGCCCGCCACTGGGCCCCGCGGGCGACGATGGTTGCGACGTTCGCGTAGGTCTCAACATTGTTCAGGACGCTCGGCCTGCCCCAGAGCCCCTTCTGGGCGGGGAAGGGCGGCCGGGGTCGCGGTTCCCCGCGCTTGCCCTCGATCGAGTTCATGAGCGCGGTCTCTTCTCCGCAGACGAAGGCTCCCGATCCCTTGCGGATCTCCAGATCAAACGAGAAGTCGCTCTCGAGGATGCTCTCGCCAAGAAGCCCGTATGCGCGTGCCTGCCCGAGCGCGACCTCGAGTCGTTCAATGGCCAGCGGATACTCGGCACGCACATAGACGAAGCCGCGGCCTGCGCCTATGGCCCGCGCGGCGATCGCCATACCCTCGATCAGGCTGTGCGGGTCGCCCTCGAGGATACTCCGGTCCATGAAGGCGCCGGGATCGCCCTCGTCGGCATTGCAGATCACGTACTTCGCCCCGTCTTCGGACGCGGCGTCGCGCGTGAACCGCCACTTCATCCAGGTGGGAAAACCGGCTCCGCCGCGTCCCCGCAGCCCGGATTCCTTCATGCGCTCGATGATCGCGTCAGGGTCGAGCTTCAATGCCTCCGCGAGGGCGCCGTAGGCTCCCTGGGCGATCGCATCGTCAATGCTCGCCGGATCCACCGCGCCGCAGCGCCCGAGTACGGTCCGTGTCTGCGCGTCGAGGAAGGTCTCTACGTCGTCGGGCGTCTCCGGAGTCTTCCCGGACAGCGCCTCCTCGGCGATCCGGTCAACGTCCTGTGGCTCCACATGCGTGTAGCTCCTGCCTGAGGGCAATACCGTGATGACCGGCCCTCGCGAACACGGTCCCATGCAGCCGGTGCCCACCAGCTCGATGGTGCCGTTGCGTTCTGCGAGCTTCGTCTGCAGGCGGGTGAGGACTTCGTCTGCTCCGGATGCGATACAGCTCGCTCCCATGCAGACGCGAAACCGATGCTCGCACCGGGCTGCGTGTCGTGTCTGCTCGTCACGCAGGGCATGGAGATCGGCCTCGGAGTTGATTCTTCGTGTTTCCGTCATTCTGCAGCTCCTTCCGGTACCAGATCCGCCTCGAGCTCCTGCGCTCCGTGCGCTTCCTCCCGGTAGGAGGCGAGCAGTTCCCGAATGCGCGCAGGCTTGACCCGCTGATGCACGTCGTCGTCGACCATCACGACCGGAGCAAGGCCACAGGCGCCGAAGCACCGGCCTATCTCGAGCGAAAAGCGGCGATCCTCCGTCGTCTGGCCAACCTCGATGCCGAGCTCATGGCGCAGCGCGGTGAGCACTTCCTGCCCACCCCGGACATAGCAGGCCGTCCCAAGGCACACCCTGATGACGTGTTCGCCGCGAGGCACGGTCGAGAAGAAGGAGTAGAAGGTTACTACTCCGGCGACCTCGCTGAAGGGAATGTCGAGCCTCCCGCTGATGTGACGGATGACGGCGTCGGGAAGGTAGCCGAAGAGTTCCTGTGCTCGCTGAAGGGCGGGGATCAGCAGTCCTTTGACGTCCCTGGAGTCGTCAATGAACCGGTCGAGCTCGGACAGCTTGACCTGGTCGACCTCTTCGGCGCACTGGGTGTTCTGCCGTACCATGTGAGTCTCCTTTGTCTCGTATCTCATCGGAGCCGTGGCTCCGCGGTTCACTGCCCGGATAGACCGGCACAAGGAGGGATATCGGCAGTTAATTATCGATATAGCTGAATCGATATCCTCAAATCGATACTAACGGATCGATACGGAGATGTCAAAGGGTTTCGGGATGGTTCTCCGACGGATGGGCCCTGGGAGCCCGGGCTATCGCTTCTGGCCGTTCGCGAAGTACGCCTCGATCTCGTCCGCCAGCGCCGGCACCTGCCGCAGTCCGTTGTCCGTACGAAGCGACTCCGTCGCCATGACCCCCGCGGCGACTGCATGCCTCGCGGCGACCGGCGACGTGTTCGGGGGCGTTCCGTCGCGCAGGAAATCCACGAAGCTCCGGACGATCGCGGGATCCGACCCGCCATGGCTGCCCGCCTCAGGGCGCAGCTCCACCGTCTCGTCGGGCTCCCCGCGACCTCCGCGTCTTGTCGTGTAGACCCGGATCTCGCACGTCCCGGAGTCTCCGATGTTCTCGATCCGGCCTTCAGTCCCTATGAACGTATAGTTGCGCCAGTAATCGGGCGTGTAGTGGCACTGGACATACGAGGCCTGGACGCCGTTCGCGAGTTGCATGAGCACCATGTTGTGGTCTTCGATGTCGATCTGCGGAGAGTAGTCGGTGGCAGCCAGCGGCGGCCAGTTCTTCGAGTCGATCGACACGGATGGCGTCTCATCCGGTTCTCTGCGCGTGGCACCGTCGTAGACCGAGAGCTTCCCCATGGCGACGACCGCCCGCGAATAGCTTCCTGCGAGCCAGTGGATCACGTCCATGTCGTGGGCACCCTTCTGCAGGAGCAGCCCGGTCGTGTTCTCGCGCTGCGAATGCCAGTCCTTGAAGTAGGCGTCGCCTCCAATCCCCACGAAGTGCCTGCACCAGACCGCCTCAAGGCGTCCAATGCGCCCGGAGTCGATCAACCGTTTCATCTGCAGGATCGCGGGGAAATAGCGCATGTTGTGTCCCAGGTAGAGCCGACTGCCGGTGCGCATCGCGGTCTTAAGGATGCGGTCCGCGCCTTCGATCGTGATCGCGATCGGTTTCTCGAGGTAGACGGCCTTGCCCGCCTCGAGCGCGGCGATCGCGTGCGTCTCGTGCAGGTGGTCGGGGCTGCACACGAAGACGCCGTCGAGCTCGTCGCGCGTGACGAGTTCCCGGTAGTCGTCGGTCACGAAGCTCTCGGTTCCGTGCTTCTCGCGGAAGCGCTCCAACGATGCCGGAACGACATCCGCTGCGGCCACGAGCCTGCTTGCCGAGTCCACCTCCTCCACACAGGAGGCGAGAGATCCCCTTCCCCCGGGGCCGATGACACCGAAACGCAGTTCCTTCATTGGTTCCTCTCTACACGAATTCCCGGATCAGAGTCTGTGACTTCAGCGGCAGTCGTCCGAGCCGCGGAATGTCGTACCGGTTCCCGTCCACGTCCTTCACGATGTACCTTCCGCCTCCGACCGGGCGCACGTTCTTGCGCGGATCGCGGACCTCGAAGGTTCGCGGCCCCTTGTCGGTGAATACGCTCCACGTTATCACATTCAGGTCGTCGGTGACGGAGAAGATTTCCTCGATCCGCGGCAGGAAGTACGAGCGGTTGAGCTCCTCGTGCACGACGTGGCGGGAGCCTCCGTCGAGCTCGTGTATCCGGTCGAGGACGCCGATTTCGTCGCCGTTGAGGTCTCGCAGCGAGACGAACGACTCCCGGTTCGAGATGGGGAAGACGCTCAGAATCTGCCCGAGCACGATGCGCGTCTCCCGTATACAGGCAACCGGGTCACCATGCTCGCTCCGGGTGATGCGGACATCCTTCGGTCCCAGAACCTCTCCATACTCAACGCTCACAGGTCTCCTCTCCTTTGCGCCTCAGGCGATGAATCCCGAGTTGTCCGTACCTATCATCTCGCGCGCGAAGCCTGCCTGCTTCTCCACGAGATCGGCATAGATGCCGCCGGACTCCAGGAGCTCTTCGTGGCTGCCGGTCTCCACGATCTCGCCTTTCTCCATCACGATGAGCTTGTCGGCGTTCCGCAGGGTCGACAGGCGGTGGGCGATCGCGATCGTCGTGCGCCCTGCCACGAGACGATCCATCGCCTCCTGGATCGAAGCCTCCGTCGCCGAGTCTACCGCGGAGGTCGCCTCGTCAAGGATCAGGATCGCAGGGTTCTTCAGTATTGCACGCGCGATTGAGACGCGCTGCTTCTCGCCGCCGGAGAGCGTGATCCCACGCTCACCTACCTCGTTGTCGTACGCGTCCGGGAAGCCCATGATGAACTCGTGGGCGTTGGCCGCCTTCGCCGCCTCGATGATCTCCCGGTCGGAGGTCACGTCGGTCCCGTAGGCGATATTCTCCTTGATTGTTCGCGCGAACAGGAACGTGTCCTGGAGGACGAGCCCGATGTTGGTCCGCAGAGACTGGGTGCGGACGTTGCGCAGATCCTCACCGTCGATCGTTATCGTTCCCGAGGCAGGGTCGTAGAACCTGCAGATCAGGGACACAAGCGTGCTCTTGCCCGATCCGGTCTGTCCGACCACTCCGACCATCTGCCCCGGTTCGACGGTGAGGTTGATGTTCCTGAGCACCCGCTCGCCGACGTTGTATCCGAAGGAGACATCCTTCAGCTCGATTCGTCCTTCCGGACGCTCGAGATCCACGGCCTGGTCGTGGTCGGTGAGCTCGGAGGGCATGTTCATGATGTTGAAGACCCGCTCGGCCGCGGTCGCACTCTGTTGGTATACCTCCGTGAGCTGGATCAGCATCTGGATCGGCGCGTAGAACTGGTTCATGTAGGTGATGAACTGCAGGAGAAGGCCCAGGGTGAGCACGCCGACGATCACCTGATGGCCACCGTATGCCCAGACGACCACCGTGCCGATCGACATGATGAAGAGGACGATCGGCTGGAAGAAGGAGCGCGTCTGGACCGCGGAGAGGGTTGCGTCGTAGAAGTCCTTGTTCCGCCCATCGAATGTGTCGTACTCGCGTTCCTCCTGCGCGAAGGACTTCACTACGCGGACGCCGGTCACGCTCTCCGCGACCGCCGCGGAAAGGGACGAGTATTTTCTGCGGACCGATCGGAACACCCCCTTGAATTTCCGCGAGAAGAACCGCCCAAGAAAGATCACCAGCGGGATAGGCCCGAGCGCAATGAGCGCGAGTGTCGTGTTCGCGCTGAACAGCGCGACGCTGATGCCGACGATCATCAGAACGTTGATGATCGCCTGCTGCAGCGCGTTGACGATGAACCCTTGTACCATCTGCGTGTCACCAAGAACGCGGGCCATGATGCGCCCGGTGAGCTCGCTGTCGTAGTAGCTCAGCGACAGACGTTGCAGCGCTCGGTACGCGTCGATCCGCATCGCCCGCACCACGCTGCTGCCGAGAACCCCCATGATCTTGATGCGGAAGTGCTGGCAGAGCATCCGCAGGAAGATGAGCCCGAGAAAGGCGCCGCTGATGATCGCGAGCATCCTGAACCGTCCGGCCGCGTCAAGGTGCTCGGCCATGATCGCCTCGTCGACGAGCAGCCGCACGAAGAAACCGGGGCCGAGATTCGCGACCGTCACCACGATCGACAACAGTGAGCCGGTTGCGATCAGTCCGACATGCGGTTTCAGGTACCGGGTGATGTTCGTGATGAAGCCACGCTTGTTCGTGCACTTGGGGCATACGTCGCCCTGGTGGGCGAGCGGATACCCGCACGTATGACACCGGTAGGTGGTGTCCGACTCGCGGACGCCCGAGGTCTTCTCGCCCGGCTCGTCAGAACCGTCGGTCCGGGCGTCGGTATTTCCGACCGGACCTCCCAGCGCACGATTCGTGGTCCGGATGAACTCGTCGACCGCGTCGGAGAGCGTACGCGAGTACCTGGCGATCTCGATCTTGCGCCGGTCGGCCATTCGCAGCTCGATCACGCCGTTCCCTACGAAATCGCGGTTGAAGACTTCCGCGATGGACGGAGTCTCCGCGTCCGTCGTCACCAGGGTTCCGGAGACCACGACGATTCGCTCCCGACATCTGATGACGTAGCTTCTGCCGTACTCACCGGTCGGCAGGATATCCGAGACGATGATCTCTTCGGTTTCGGCCGGATCCACGCCGGCGGAGCGAATGTTCTCCTGGTCGCCGGCCGGGAGTGTGTCGAATGTCTGGCTGATATGGAGAGGCTTGTCTTCGTCCGAGCCGTCGCGCCCGGGTCGCCGCAGCATGGTATCCCCCTTCTATGCGGTGTAGCGGTTGCTTTCCTTACGACTATGACCGACGGCCGGGACCCGAACCCCGGCTAAAGGTGCACATTAGCACGTGGAATGGCAACCGTTCGCCGTTTACCACTCGATGAGGTTGCCGCCGTAGCTGAGGCCTGCGCCGAATCCGACCGTCAGCACGCGCTGGCCGCCGGTGAGCACTCCGCGTTCCTCCATCTCCACCAGAGCGATTGGAATCGAGGCGGCCGACGTGTTTGCGTACCGGTCCAGGTTGAGATAGAACCGGTCGAGAGGAAGGCCAAGGCGCTTCGCTGCCGCCTCGATGATCCGGGCGTTTGCCTGGTGCGGGACGATCCAGTCGAGCTCCGCCTTGTCGATCTGTGCTCGCTCGCAGAGCGCTGCGACCGTTCGAACGATCGCGTCAACCGCAAACAGGTAGACCTGCTTGCCGTTCATCGCAAGCATGAGGTCCGTCGCCGAGTGGGTTCCATCCACGAAGGGGGTTCTCGTGCCGCCCGCCGGTCGAATGAGCGCCGTACCCCCGCTGCCCTTCGACCGGAGCCATGAGAAGCGAACCTCATGACTGCCGATTCCGTCGGTCGCCTCGACTCCGTCGGTGACTTCGACTCCGTCGGTGACTTCGACTCCGTCGGTGACTTCGACTCCGTCGGTCGCCTCGACGATCGCCGCGCCGGCGCCGTCGCCGAGCAGGACACAGGTGTTGCGGTCGCTCCAGTTGGTGACCTTGGAGAGCACCTCGGCGCCGACCACCAGCAC
>SKZO01000330.1 GCA_007127335.1 Spirochaetales bacterium
CTCTCGATCCGGAACCCCGTGAGCGAGAGCTGCGGCTTGAAGCACGAATCGACCACGAGGTGCACGACGCCGTCCTGCGCCTGGATGCGCCCTTCCACGCCAAGCAGCGCCGCGGTCAGCAAGACCGGCCGGTACTGTTCGAACACCCGCTTCCAGACGACCAGGTTCACGTACCCGGTCTCGTCTTCGAGCGTTACAAAGAGCGTGCCACCGGCGGTCGCCGGGCGCTGGCGCGTGATCACGAGGCCTATGTAGCTCGTCCGGCTCCCGTCGTCCATGCGCGACACCTCGCGGGCGCACGGATGTCCGGCCGCGGCAAGCGCCTCTCGGTGCGGTTCGAGCGGGTGCGCCGCGACGCTGTGCCCCGCCGTGTAGTAGTCCCAGGCGACCAGCTCGAAATCGCTCAGAGGATCGAAGCCCGGCGGTGACTCGTCGGGCTGCACGAGGTCTCCGGCTTCCCCCACCCGCTTGCGCTCCCGCGCCTCGCTCCGGCGGCGGCGTGAGTCACCTGAGACCTGCCAGAGTGCCTGCCTGCGGTCGAACCCGAAGCAGCCGAAGGCGCCGGAGCGAGCGAGGGAGGCGAGAAGCTCATCGTCGAGGCCCGCCTCACGCACGAACCGCTCGAAGCCGTCCGGGCCGGGACGCCCGTCAGACGGCCGGACGGCGAGCCGCAATCGCTCCCGCGTGCGGACGATGCGACGGTAGTCGGCCTCGCCTATTCCCTTGACGTAACGAAGCCCCATGCGCACCGCCTCTTCCTCGAGTCCGCAGTCCCAGTCGCTCGCGAGCAGGTCGATCGACCGCATCTCGATCCCGTGACGCTTCGCGTCCTCCACGATCGAGGCCGGGGAGTAGAACCCCATGGGCCAGGCGTTCAACAGCGCGCAGACGAACTCGGCCGGATAGTGGGCGCGCATCCAGGCGGTGCAGTAGGCGATGAGCGCGAAGCTCGCGGCGTGGCTCTCCGGAAAGCCGTACTCGCCGAAGCCCCGGATCTGGTTGAAGGTCGCCTCCGCGAACTCGGCGTCGATCCCCTTCGCGATCATCCGCCCGACGAAGCGCTCGTGGTGCTTCTCGATCCGGCCGCT
Organism: Spirochaetales bacterium; assembly: GCA_007127335.1. Taxonomy (GTDB): domain Bacteria; phylum Spirochaetota; class Spirochaetia; order DSM-27196; family SLST01; genus SLST01. The sequence goes on from SKZO01000330.1 coordinate 1,089, forward strand.
GCGCCGCCAGGCGGCCATGTCGCGGCGCAGCTGATCCGCCTCGCCCGGGCTGTAGTCGGCCGCGACGATCGCGAGCTTCATCACCTGTTCCTGGAAGATGGGCACGCCGAGCGTCTTGCGGAGTACGGGCTCGAGCGCCGGGTGCGGATAGACGACCGGCTCTTCACCGTTGCGCCGACGCAGGTAGGGATGCACCATCCCGCCGGTGATCGGGCCCGGGCGCACGATGCTCACCTCGATCACCAGGTCGTACCACACCTTGGGACGCAGCCGGGGCAGCATCGCCATCTGCGCACGGCTTTCGAGCTGGAAAACCCCTACGGTGTCCCCGCGGCGCGCGAGCTTGAAGACCGCCGGGTCGTCGTGGGGGATCGCGGCCATGGAGAGGTCGATCCCGCGGTGCTGCTTCAGCAGCCGGAAACAGTAGTCAAGGTGGGTGAGCGCGCCGAGCCCGAGGAGGTCCACTTTGAACAGGTTCATAGCCTCCACATCGTACTTGTCCCACTGAATCACGGTACGGTCGGGCATGGTCGCGTTCTCTATGGGGACGAGGCGGTGCACCGGTTCGCTTCCGAGCAGGAATCCGCCCGGATGGATCGAGAGGTGGCGAGGAAAATCAAGGATCTCCGTGACGAAACGGCCGAAGAGGTTGCGCGTCGGCCCCCTCACCCCGGAGGAGTCGAGCACCTCATCGAGGTTCCCGTCGCGGTGAGAGGCGAGCTTCGCAAGCCGGTCGAGCGCGGTCGCGGGGATATCGAGCACCTTGCCCACGTCGCGGATCGCGCTCTTCACCCGGTAGCGGATGACGTTCGCGACCATCGCGGCACGTTCGCGGCCGTACTTCTCGTACACGTGCTGGATGACCTCTTCGCGCCGCCGGTGCTCGATATCGAGGTCGATGTCCGGCGGCTCGGCGCGCTCGCGGCTGAGAAAGCGCTCAAAGAGCAGATCCATCCGAACCGGGTCGATCGCGGTGATCCCGAGGCAGTAGCAGACCGCGGAGTTCGCCGCCGATCCGCGCCCCTGCGCGATGATCCCCTGCCTGCGGCAGTACTCGACAATCTCCCACATCGTGAGGAAGTACCCGCAGTACTCGAGCTCGTCGATCAGCGTGAGCTCCTTCTGCAGCTGCGCACGAACGTCGGCGGGAATCGACCCACCGTAGCGCCTGCGCGCGCCGGCGAAGGCGAGCTCCCAGAGCCACTCGGCCGTGGAATAGCCGGCCGGCACCTGCTCGCTCGGGTAACGGTACTCGATCTCACTCAGAGTGAACCGTGCCCGCTCGGCGATCTCCAGGGTGCGCGACACCAGATCCGGTGCATCGTCGTAGCGCCGGTACATCTCCTCCGGGCCCGGCAGCGCGTGGCTCGCATTCGGCCGCAGACGGGAGCCCGCCTCGTTGAGCGTGACCCCGTGGCGGATACAGGTCAGCACGTCGTGCAACTCGCGGCGCTCGCGGGAGTGGTAGAGCACCTCGATCGCCGCGACGACCGGCAGCCCATAGCGGCGCGAGAGCTGCCTCGCGCGCGCGAAGTCGGCCGGATCGCGGAGACGAAAATGGCGCGCGTGCGCGAGGTAGAGGCTGCCGGCGAAAGCGTCGCGGAGAGAGGATAAGGGGGACTCCGACGGGGGATCCGCGCCCGGCCAGACCGCGACGAGACCGCGCGCGGCGGCGCACACTTCGTCGAGCGTGACGAGGCTCTCCCCCTTGGGCGATCTTCGCCGTCCGGCGCTGATCAGCCCGCAGAGCGAGGCGTACCCTTCGCGGTCCTCGGCGAGCAGCAGGAGCCGATGCGAGTCCGGCCGCGTCGGATCCGGCCCCGCCGGCGTGGGGTCGCA
>SKZO01000063.1 GCA_007127335.1 Spirochaetales bacterium
CGTGATCGCGGTCGGAATTGTTCACGCGACAGACGACCCGCAGCCGTTTACCGCGAGCGAGCTCGACAGATTTCTCGAGGACTGGCCCCGGTTTGCCGCGTGGGCCGAGGAGCGGGGCGAGACGCTCGACGCGGTCTCCGACCCGTCGGCGTTCATGCGCGCACGCGCGGGTATGGACGCGGACTCCTTCCTTCGGGCCCGTGGATGGGAGCCCGAACGGTTCTTCTACGTCGCGGGACATACGTGGATGGCGCTCCTCACGGTCGAGGCTGAGGCCCAGGCCCCGGAAATGACCGCGGACATCGATGAGGCGATCGAAGAGATTCGCCGGAATCCACGGATGTCCGCGGCTCAGAAGGAGCCGGCGATCAGGCAGCTCGAAGAGATCAAGGCGATGCTGCTCGAGCTCGACTCGTTCTTCGCGGTTCCCGCCGAAGAGCTCGAGCTCGTTCGCGCCCGCCACGAACGGGTTCGCGAAGCACTCGAGGTCGAGTAGGCAGTCCGGCGGTTGGCGAAGGGAGAACTCATGCTCATAGACGGCACACACTATAGATCCATCTGGCTCGCCGAGGACGGCGAGAGCGTTCAGATCATCGACCAGCGAAAGCTCCCCTTCGCGGTGGAGATAGAGACGATCCGCACCTGGAAGGAGATGGTGGTCGCGATCAGGGAGATGCACCTGCGCGGCGCTCCGCTCATCGGCGCGGCCGCAGGGTACGGCGTCTATCTCGCCTGTCTGGAGCTCGTCGCCGCAGACTCTCGTGGGTTCGACGTCGGCCTGGAGCGGGCGATGACGGAGCTCGACGCCGCGCGGCCCACGGCGGTCAATCTGCGATGGGCGCTCGATCGCCAGCGCGCCGCTCTTGCAGAAGCAGGCCCGCCGAGGGAGAAGGTGGCCATTGCCCGGGAGCAGGCCGACGCGATAGCCGAGGAGGACGTGGCCGTCTGCGCCGAGCTTGGTCGTCATGGCGCCGACCTCCTTGCCGGCATCGCCGCCGGGAATCCGGGGCGCACGATCAACGTCCTCACCCACTGCAATGCCGGGTGGCTCGCGACCGTGGACTACGGGACGGTGACCGCAGTGATCTACGAGTCCTCGCGCCGCGGACTGCCGCTTCACGTCTGGGTCGACGAGACCCGCCCGCGCAACCAGGGCGCGCTCACCTCCTGGGAACTGTCTCACAACGGTGTCGCGAACACCGTGATCTGCGACAATGCCGGCGGGCACCTCATGCAGCACGGCAGGGTCGATCTCGTCCTCGTGGGCACCGACCGCACGGCTCGAAACGGGGATGTGGCCAACAAGATCGGCACCTACCTGAAGGCGCTCGCGGCGAACGACAACGAGGTGCCCTTCTACGTCGCACTCCCCTCGTCGACCTTCGATCCGTCGATGGAGCGGGGCGTCGGCGCGATCCCCATAGAGGAGCGGAATGCCGACGAGGTGCTCCAGGTCCGCGGCCACGACGGTACGGGCGAGTCGCGGATGCGGCTCTACGCGGACGGTACGGCGGCGGCGAACTACGCCTTTGACGTGACGCCCGCGCGACTGGTCACCGGCTACGTTACCGACCGAGGCGTCTTTGACGCCCGGCATCTCGCCGACGGGCTTCGAGGAACGAACCGTGGCTGAAGGTACGATCAAGTTCACGGTGGGCGAGCACCGCCGCACCCCGCCGCTCGAAGCGCGGGAGTACCGGCACGTGGAGGAATACCGCGAGCGGCTCTGGAAGCTCGGCCTGGTCGGGTTCAGCGAAGAGGCCGGCTACGGGTACGGGAACATCAGCGCGCGGCGGCAGGCCGGCGGCTTTGTGATCTCGGGCACGCAGACCGGTCACAAGCCGGTGCTCAACGGCTCGGACTACGTGATCGTGGACCGGTGGGACTTTGCCGCGAATACCGTTCACTGTTCCGGGCCGTGCCTGCCGTCGAGCGAGGCGCTCAGCCACGCCGCCTTCTACGAGCGGCCTGAGATCAACGCGGTCATCCACGTCCATTCCAGGCCGCTGTGGCTCGCGCTGATGCGCGCGGACGTGTTGTCAACCGGGGAAGACATCCCGTACGGCAGCGAGCAGCTGTATCGGCGGCTCTCCGAGCTCGTCGTGACCAGCAGCCCACCGCCGCCGGTGCCGTTGATCCTCGTCACGCGGGGTCACGAGGAGGGGGTCTTCTCCGCCGGCAGGGCTTTCGACGAGACGTACAGGATCATCGTGGAGCATGTTGAGAGAGCAAGGGAGGCGACGTGATCAGAGTCGGCATCATTGGCGGATCGGGGCTCGAGAGCCCGGATATCATCGCAGAGCCGAAGGAGGCGCGGGTAACGACCCGGTTTGGTGACCCGTCGTCTACCCTGACCACGGGCGTTATTGACGGGGTGGAGGTGGTGATTCTCTCGCGCCACGACCGCGACCACCGTATCCCGCCCACGCAGGTGCCCAACCGTGCGAACGTCCAGGCACTCAAGGATCAGGAATGCACGCACATCGTCGCGACGACCGCCGTGGGTTCCTTGCGTGAAGAGATCGGGAGAGGGCACTTCGTCATCCTTGATCAGTTCATCGATTTCACCCGTCGCCGTGAGGTGACGGTCTTTGACGACTTCTCGGACGGCATGCACCATGTGCCTATGGCCGAGCCGTTCGACGCGAGTCTGCGCCGACTCCTTGCTGAGACCGCGCGCTCGCTCGAGATCCCGGTCCATGACCGGGGGACCGTGGTGACGATCGAAGGCCCGCGGTTCTCCACCCGCGCGGAGTCTCACATGTTCCGCGCCTGGGGCGCGGATGTCATCAACATGAGCACGGCCCCTGAGTGTATCGTTGCCAACGAGCTCGAGATTCCCTATGCCGCGGTTGCCATGTCCACCGACTACGACTGCTGGAAGGAGGACGAGGAGCCGGTCACCTGGCAGGCGGTGCTCGAGATC
>SKZO01000086.1 GCA_007127335.1 Spirochaetales bacterium
CGCATCCTCGCGGAGAAGCGCGAGGGGGCGATCGTGAACATCGGCTCCATAGCCGGGGACCGGCCGCTGTCCCGCGCACTCACCTACTCGAACGCGAAGGCGGCGATCGCGAGCTTCACCCAATGGCTCGCGGTCCACATGGCGCAGGAGTATTCCCCTCGCATCAGGGTGAACGCGGTTGCGCCCGGTTTCGTGCTCACCGACCAGAACCGCTTCCTGCTGCTCGAAGAGCAGTCCGGGAAGCTCACCTCGCGCGGCGAGACGATCATCTCACAGGTGCCCATGCGCCGCTTCGGTGAACCGCACGAAATCGCAACCCTCGCACTCCTGCTCGCCTCACCCCGCGCGAGCTTTCTCAGCGGAGCGGTCATACCGGTTGACGGAGGCTTCACGGCGTTCTGCGGGGTCTGAGCATCTGCGGCGCCACGCCGCTACCGGTTTGACCGGCTCGAGTCCGCTCCCGTATACTCGGGCCGGAAGGAAGCCGGTGACGACCAGGGAACGATTTCGCCACTACCTTGATAATGGACGTCCCGTTCTGCTCGACGGCGCGACCGGAACGGAGCTCTACAACCGTGGAGTCTTCATCAACCGCTGTTTCGAGGCGGCGAATATCACGGATCCTGAGCTCGTGCTCGGGCTGCACCAGGACTACGTGGCCGCGGGAGCCGGCGCGCTGCTGACCAACAGCTGGGGTGCCAACGAGCTCAAGCTCGCGGGCCACAGCCTCGAAGAGAGGCTCGAAGAGATCAACCTCACCGCGGCGCGCCTTGCGCGAGAGGCCGCCGGCGACGATGTTTTCGTGGGAGGCGCGGTCGGACCGCTCGGGCGCCGGATGGAGCCGTGGGGAACGCTCTCCGCCGAGCAGGCATGGAACGCGTTTTCCAGGCAGATAGCCTGTCTCGAGCGCGGCGGCGTCGACTTCCTGTTCCTCGAGACCTTCCCCGACCCCAACGAGCTCGAACAGGCGATTCGCGCCGCGAAGGCCGCCGCGCCTCAGCTGCCCGTCGCGGCCTCGTTGACGATCGACCTGGCCGGAGATCTGGTGCACGGCGGCTCGCTCGAACAGGCCATTGAGACGATCGACGGCTGCGGCGCGGACATCGTGGGCCTGAACTGCTCGGTCGGTCCGCAGCCCACGCTGAACGCAATCGAGCGTGTAAAGCGTCTGACGGCCAGACCCCTGAGCGTCAAGCCGAACGCCGGGCTGCCTCGTCAGGTCGAGGGCCGGACGATCTACATGAGCACGCCGGAGTACCTCGCGACGTTCACCCGGAACTTCCTGCAGGCAGGAGTCCAGTTCGTCGGCGGGTGCTGCGGCACCACCCCCGCGCACCTCCGGAGCATGGCCCAGGCGTACCGTCACTTCCTGGCGATGCGCGGTGACCGGGAGACCAGCGACGCGCGCGTGCGCGGCAGGGAACGGGCGCGAAGCGGCGCCGGCACCGCGGTTGCCGCGCAGCCGGCCGAGGAGCGCCCGCGGGTGCGGCGGGTTCGCTTCGCAGAGAAATCGAGATGGTCGGCGAAGATCGCGGCCGGCGAAAAGGTCTACGCGCTCGAGCTCCTTCCGCCGAGCGGCGTCGATATTGAACCCCTGCTCGAACGGACGGAGAAGGTGAAGGCCGCCGGGATTGATGTCATCAATATCCCCGACGGGCCGCGGGCGAGCTCGCGGATGAGCACGATCCTCGCGGCGGTGATGATCGAACAGCGCGTCGGCATAGAAACGATCCTCCACTACACGTGCCGGGACCGAAACCTGATCGGCATGCAGTCCGACCTGCTCGGCATACACGCGGTGGGCTTGAGAAACGTGCTCGTGGTGACCGGAGACCCTCCCAAGGTCGGCAACTACCCGAATGCGACCGGCGTTTTCGACGTCGACGCGATCGGGCTCACGCGGGTCGTTCACGAGCTGAACGGCGGGATCGACGTCGGGGGCCGTGACATAGGAGAGCCCACGGCGCTCTCGATCGGAGTAGGGGTCAACCCGGTTCACCGTGACTTCGACTACGAGATGGAGCGCTACCGCAGAAAAGTCGACGCGGGAGCCGAGTGGGCGATCACGCAACCGGTCTTCGACGTCGCGGACATGTTCCGGTTTCTCGAGTATGTTGAGAAGCACGGGGTGCGGATTCCCGTCATCGCCGGCATCTGGCCGTTGACGAGCCTGCGAAACGCGCAATTCATGCATAACGAAGTTCCGGGGGTGAGTATTCCCGACCAGGTGATGGACGCCATGGCGAAGGCGGGCTCGAGGGATGAGGCGATGCGAACCGGCGTGGAGATCGCGTCCGACCTCAGGCGGACGGTTGAAGCCGACGTACAGGGATTCCAGATCTCGGCACCATTCGGACGGATCGACATGGCACTCGCCGTCGCCGGGACGCAGCGGCCCTGATCCGAGACCCCTGATTCATCAGGAGAGGAGAGACAATGTCACGACCAAAGATCGCAGAAGCCGTCGCGCAGAGGGGCCCGCTCATCTCCGACGGCGCCTGGGGTACGATGCTTCAGAGCGTGGGACTCGCTCCGGGCGAATGCCCGGAGCTGTGGAACCTCGACCATCCGGACGAGGTATTCCGGATCGCGAAGGCGTATGCGGACGCGGGTGCCGATATGCTGGAGACCAACAGTTTCGGCGGCAGTCGGTTCAAGCTCGCACACTACGACGCGGCCGACAGGTGCACGGCGGTCAACGAGGCGGCCGCACGCCTCTCGCGACGGGCGGCCGGCGAAGAGCGCTGGGTACTCGGGTCGGTGGGCCCGACCGGCAAGATGCTGATGCTCGAAGAGGTGACCCCGCAGGAGCTCTACGAGGGATTCGTTGAGCAGGTCACGGCTCTCGAGCGCGGCGGATGCGACGCCATCTGCGTTGAGACGATGATGGACATTGAGGAGGCACGGCTCGCGGTCCGTGCGGCAAGGGAGCACACGACGCTCGAGGTCATCGCAACATTTACGTTCGAGCAAACCAGACAGGGCGAGTACCGCACGATGATGGGGGTTGCCCCGGTTGACGCTGCCCGTGCGATGCTCGACAGCGGAGCGGACATCATCGGGACGAATTGCGGAAACGGGTTCGCGCGGATGATCGATATCGTCCGGGAGCTCCGCAACGCCTTCGCCGATGCGCCGATTCTCGTGCACGCGAATGCCGGCCTCCCGGTGCATGAAGACGGGGTGGACCGCTACTCGGACTCTCCGCAGACGATGGCGTCGCTCGCGCCCCGGCTCGTGGCAGCGGGCGCGTCGGTCATCGGGGGGTGCTGCGGGACCGGCCCCGGTCATATCAAGGCGATCGCCGCCGCGGTGCGGCCCGCCGCGGGTGAGTCAGGCACCTGAGGCGGACACGATTCGCCTGAGCGTCCTCACACAGTCGGGATCGACCGTCAACACACGGGAGGCCGACTGCGGATCCTGCGAGAGCCGCACCTGCGACGGCGCAGCGACCCGTCGTGAGGGGCGGTACGCCCGACAGCTCGCGTGGATCTCCTCGAGCTCGCACAGCTCGAAGAGCCGCGGCAGTAGCGCCGGCTCGAGACCTCCCCCGGGCATGATGATGATCCTGCCCGCGGCGTGTGCGACGTATCGGGCGACATTCGCAATCCCGTCGGCAAGCCGGTCTGCCGCACCCGAGGTCAGTATCCGCCGGAGACCCGTCTCGACGATCCGTTCGATCGCCTCGATCTGATCCAGCGCAACGTCGAAGGCCCGATGGAAGGTGCAGGGCGCACCCTCGGCGGCGTCGATCAGGACCCGGCACGCCTCGCTGTCAACACGCGCACCGGCATCCAGACAGCCGAACACGAAACCGTCGGCACCCAGGGAGCGGAGCAGCACGATGTCCCGACGCATGACCTCGATCTCCTCGCTCCCGTAGACGAAGTCACCGCCGCGGGGCCGGATCATGACCTGCAGGGGGATGGTGAGCGCCTCCTTCAGAAACTCGACCATGCCCGCGCTCGGCGTCACGCCGCCTTCGCCAAAGTCGGCGCATAGCTCGAGCCGGTCCACTCCGGCCTCGGCCGCGACGAGCGCCGCCTCCACGGTGTACACGGGCGCCTCAATGATCACTCGCTTCATCTCACTCCTCCGCGAGCTGTGACCAGGACTCCCACGCGGAATCCAGCTCTCGCGCGCATTGCTCGAGCTCGTTCGTGAGCCTTCGACCGCCGCGATGGTCACTCGACTCGAACGCCTCGGTGATCCTTCGCTCGAGCGCGATCTTCTCTTCCTCGAGTCGCGAGACGCGCCGCTCGAGCTCCTGCAGCCGCGAGCGGTTCGCACGCGACGTTCCCCCGGCCCGAACGCCGCCGTTTCCGCGGTCTTCGCCGGTCGACCGCTCCCGCCTCCGGGTGTGGACCCGCGCCGGGCGCGACCGGCGAAGCGCCCGGTACTCGGTGTAGCCGGCGTCGTATCCCACGAGCGTCCGATCGACGATCTCGACGACCCTCGAGGCGACCGCCTCGATCAGATACCGGTCGTGCGACACGAGGATGACCGTGCCGGTGAACTCTTCGAGCGCGTCCTCGATCGCCTCACGAGAGGCAATGTCCATGTGATTCGTCGGTTCGTCAAGCACGAGCAGGTTCGCCCCGGCGAGCTCGCACGCGGCAAACTGCAGCCGGTTCCGCTCGCCGCCTGAGAGCGTGCGGATGCGCGCGGTCAGGTCCTCGTACGAGAAGAGGTAACGGCCGAGCAGGCGCATCGCGTCTGCTTCGTTCTTCACGCCGAACCGGACCATCTCCTCGAATATCGTCGCATCCGGCCGGAAGATATCCTGGTGCTGCGCGCAGTAGCCGATGTGCATGCTCGGCCCAACGCGGACCTGGGGGTCATCCCATGAACCACGTTCGACGATATCGCGCAGCAGCGTCGTCTTGCCGCTGCCGTTCGCCCCCACGATCGCGACACGCTCGCCACACCTGATCAGAGCGTCGGCGTGGTCGAACAGCACAAGGTCACCGAACGCCTTTGAATACCCTCGCAGCTCGACGGCCACTTCCGCGCGCGACTGCCCGCGGCCAAGGGCGACCTCCATCGAGCGGGAGGTGAGCACAGGGCGATCCGTGGCGGCGGTCCGCGCGTGTTCGAGCTGCGTCCGTCGCGCGCGCAGACGGCGTCCCCACGCGGGGTCGGCGTGATCGCGCGCGATTCGCGCGAACTTCGCGACCAGCGCCTCCAGGCGCGCGAGCTTCTTCGCGTCGGCGACGTAATCGGCCTGCTGCGCGGTCGCGATCCGCAGTCTCGCGAGTCGGTACGCCGAGTAGTTGCCCTCGTACCGCGTCGCGGCACCGTTGGCGATCTCGATCGTGGCGCTCGTCGTCCGGTCGAGCAGATACCGGTTGTGCGAGACGATCATCACGGCGCCGGGGAATCCGACGATGAACCGTTCGAGCCATTCGAGCCCGTCGAAGTCGAGATGGTTGCCCGGCTCGTCGAGAATCATGAGGTCCGGTCGGCGGGCGACGGCCTTCGCGAGGCAGAGCACATTCTGCTCGCCGCCTGAGAGCATCCCGACCGCGGATCCGGCCCTGCCCGGCAGTCCGACGGCATCGAGCGCGGCCTCCGCCGAAGCGCGAGCCTCGTCCCCGCCGGCCGCGTCGTAGGCGTCACGAGCGCGCTGGTACTCCGCGAGCGCGCGCCCCACGGCAGCGGAGTCTGCGGCACTGAGGCAGGCGAGTTGCTCCTCGCACCGTCGCAGATCCAACCACAGTGGTTCAAGATCGCGGGTCATGTAGTCAAGACACGTCGTCTCGGGAGCCGAATCCAGATACTGGGGCACGTATGCCACCGACACACCCGGCGAGAGACGGCAGAGCCCTTCGAACTCCGCGTCGAGGCCGGCGAGAACCCGCGCGAGCGTGGTCTTCCCGGATCCGTTGACCCCTATCAGACCGACCTTCTCACCCGCATTGATCCGGGCGGACACGTTTTCAAGGACGGTGGTGGCCCCGAATCGTCTCGTGACGGCGTGCGCCTCAACGATGACACTCATGGCCCACCTCCCCGCTTCCGGTCGTCTCGCCGGACACTGCATCGCTGCGCCCTCGCCCGCGCTCCCTGGTATCGAGTTCGTCGGTCGCTCGATCGCCTGGCCGTCGCTTCGCCGCCGGTCGTCTCAGGTCGTCGGCCCGCCCGACGATGATAACACCCGTAAACATGGAATCCTCCCGGAACAAAAAAAAAGGACCGCGCGGATTGTCATCCGCCGGCCCTTCCAGCGCGATTCGGGTGCCGGGCACTCGAGCCACAAAAAAAAGAGCCGCATTCCCTCGAGGGGCCTGCGGCTCGGTTGTACGATTCAACTCACCTGCGCAGACACACCTCTCCCGTCAGCTGATTCCTTCCCGTCTTTCGAGCGGTGATGTTGCACAGTTCCATGAGGCCGATCTTACCAGCGAACTGCCGCCATGGCAAGCGAATCTTTCACTTTTTCTCCCTCTCGTCTGCTGCACGCACGTCGTACGAGCGCCCGAGCTCGAGCATACGGCCGGCAATCTCGGGGTCCCGGGCGTGTGCCGCCGGTGGCCGTCTGTGCGTCACGAAGAAGTACTCGCCGGTGGTCTGCGCGAGCTGTTCGTCATCCGCGAGGTACGACGGTCCCCGCGCTCCCACGATCTGGGGTCGGGCGAGCAGAGCCGTGACGAAACGGAACACGGCGGCGGTCGCGGTGGGTGGGTTCGACGCCCCCATTCCGGTCTTGATCCAGCCCGGATGGACGGCATTCACGGTGACACCGCTCGTTCGCAGATCATCAGCAAGTGTCCGGGTCCACAGGATGAGGGCCGTCTTCGACCGTGCGTACTGGACGAACCCACGGTACCTCCCGCGCTCCATCTGCAGGTCGTCGAGATCGAGCGCACCGGCGGCGTGGGCCTGAGACGCGACATTGATGATCCTCGCGGGCCGACTCTTCTTCAGCCGGCCGAGCAGCCCCAGGGTCAGCCGGATGGGCGCCACGACATTCAGCGCATAGGTGTACTCGAAGCCTTCGGCGGTGACCATCCGCTTCGCGAAAAAGCCGCCCGCATTGTTGATGAGTACGTGGAGTCGACGGTACCGTGACCGTACCCGTTGTATGAGAAAGGCGGTCGCGGTCGGATCGGTCAGGTCTGCGAGGAGCAGATCCGGAGCGGGAGAGCCGACGGTGCGTGCCACCCGACTCACCTCTGCGAGCGCCTGCTCGGCGCGATCACGGGTCCGCGCTGCCATCACCACCTGAGCGCCTCGGCGCGCGAGCTCCCTGCTCGTCTCCAGACCTATCCCGCTGCTCGCACCGGTGACGAGGACCACTCTTCCGTCGACGAACCCCATGGTGTCAGCATACCGCCATCCGTTGGAATCGAACACCGCATCCAGAGCGTATTTGACCTCCGGACGCTGTTCCGGGATACTATGTGAACGGAGGAACCTGTGGATTCTGATCTCTTGAAACCGCTCGTGGCACTCGGCGGTGTACTGGTTGTGGGATTCGTCATCATATTCCTTGCGCTTCCGGCACCGGACGCACCTGCCGTCGAGCCCGATGCAACCTACACCGGCACCGGTGAGGGCTACTATGACGACATCAAGGTAGAAGTCGGCGTCACCGACGGTGAGATCGTCTCGGTCGTGGTGACCGAGCACAACGACACGCGGGGACTCGCGGACAACGCCATTGAGGAGACGATCGAACGCATCCTGCAGGCACAGAGTACGGACGTCGACACCGTGAGCGGGGCAACCGCCACGAGTCGCGGCGTCATCGACGGGGTTCGCGAAGCTCTGGACGCTGCCGGCCTCTGACTCACCCGTGACGTGATCCGGTGCGCCTGCGCTCCGTCCGGGTCTCTTGGCACCGGGCGATCTCCGTGGTAGTATTGCTGAGCAATATGAACGGAAATATCGCCCGCTCCGACCGGGTCCTCACGCTGCTGCGGGCAGCGTCACGCACATTCGCCGTTTCAATCGAAGGGCTGCCTCCTGGGCTCCGTGAGCAGCTCGCGGTCGCCTACCTCCTGCTTCGCGTCTCGGACTACCTCGAAGACCATGAGGGAATTCCCCCAACGGCGAAGATTCCTCTCCTTGAGCTGTGGAACGCTACGCTCGAACGCCCCGGGACAGTGGACGGTTTTCTCTCTGCGCTCGCCGGCGTGCCCCGCTGCGAGCACGACCCTGAGGCCCGTGTTGCCCACCAGTGCGCGATCCTGCTCGACGCGCTTACCGGCTTCCCGCCTCCGGTGAGACGAACCGTCGTCAGGCACGTCCGTGCGACCACCGGCGGAATGGCACGGTGGCAGGCGGAGAGGCCGCGGGTGGAGACCGAGTGCGAGCTCGACGACTACATGCATCACGTCGCCGGAATCGTCGGCTACCTCGTCACGGACCTGTTCGCCCTGCACTTTGACGTGATCAGGCGCAGGCGCGACCGGCTCATGCCGCTCGCCCGCGAGTTCGGGCTCGCCCTGCAGACAGTCAACGTGTTGCGCGGACTCCGGAAAGACTACGAGCGCGGCTGGATCTTCGTTCCGCAGGCCTTCTGCACCCGACACGGCATCACCCACCGGGACCTCTTTCGGGCCTCCGAGCGGGGACGCGCCATGCAGGTCGTAGCGGACCTCATCTCGAAGGCGGAACACCACCTGCAATCCTCACTCGCGTATGTCGGCCTCATCCCCCGCCGGTTGCACCGCGTCCGGCTCGCCTGCATGTGGCCGCTCCTCTTCGCGGCGAAGACGCTCGCGGTGAGCCGCGACAACCCCGCGGTTCTGACCGCGGAGGTCAAGATCGGGCGCCCGTCGGTGAAGCAGATCATCCGCGATACGACGCTGTTTGGATGGTCAAACGCCTGGCTTGTGCGCTACGCGGCCCGCCTGCTTGGAGACGGGACGACAAGGGCACGATGGGATCGTCTCGCCGACGAGCGCAGGGCGGGCTGACCTGCCGCGGCGTCGCCGGCGCAGGGCCGGCCCTACGGAGCCTCGTCGCCGTCGGCCGATTCGTCGGCTGCGAGCGGATCCTCGTCTTCGACGGAATCCTCGTCTCCGACGGAATCCTCGTCTCCGACGGAATCCTCGTCCTCGACGGAATCCTCGTCTCCGACGGAATCCTCCTCGATCGGGCGGCGCGCGATCGCACGGAAGATCTCCTGTCCCGACCGGTAGAGGATGAGCGAAGAGTTCTCCCGAACCTGGTACGGTACCGAAAGCTCGATCCCCGGGTGAAGCATGCTGAAGATCACCTCCCGCTCGCCGGCCGGCGACTGTGCTTCGAGCGTGAGCTCGACCTCGACCGGGTAGTTCGGAAGCGATCGCTCGATCATGCCAAACACCTCATCGTCCGGAACCGGAGACGGGCGAGTCATCGTCAACGTGACGAAGCTCCCCACCTCGACCTCAGCCTGGGGTTCCGGGTCCTGAGAGACGACGAGCCCGCTTCGCTCATCGTCCTCAGCATCGCGCACCTCGAACCGGAAGGGTATGCTGCTCTGAGTGAGCCGATGGATCGCCGTCTCGTATGGCAGCCCGATGAACGAAGGCAGCTCAATGCGGTCCACGTCGGGGCCGCGGCTGACGACGAGCGCCACCTCGGTGATCGCCGTGATCTCGGTTCCCGGAGTCGGGCTCTGCGCGATGACGGTGCCGGGCTCCTGGTCGCTGAAGACGTACTGCGGATCACCAAGAAGTATCGTCTGGTCGCCCGCGGCGAAGAGTGCCCGGAGCTCGGCACGCACCTCCGTAATCGACCGCCCGACGTAGGTGCCAACCCGGTCTACCCGGGCGCCCCGACTCACGGTCAGCGCAACGCGCTTGCCGGCGCGGACGAGCGTCCCGGCCTGCGGCGTCTGACCGATCACCCTGCCGGCAAGGGCCGGATCCGCAGAGTAGCGAACCTCCACGTTCGCCACGAGGCCACGTTCCTGGAGCGACAGCATCGCGTCGAGCAGTACAACGTCCCGGACATCCGGCACCATCGTCTCCTCTGCGCCGCGCAGGCTGAAAAGGAAGGTCGACAGTCCGGCAATGACCATCAGGAAAACTGCACCCACGAGCGCAAATATCAGCGTCTTGAACAGACGTACATCCGGATCGTCGTACCGTGACGGCACGACGGTCCGCATCCGGTCCCACATCGTCTCTCGCAATCAAGATCCTCCGAGCACGACCCCAACGAGATCCGGCACGCCGTTCTGGAAGCTTCGCCAGTCGAGAGGTCTGCGTGACTGCAGCTGAAGCTTCCGGAGCGCCAGAAGGCCGTTCCCTGTTTCTACCAGAATACCCCGGGCCGTGTCTACACGGACGACGGTCCCGGGACGTGCCCCGCCCGACCGCGAGAGCGGTTGCGCGTCGAGGACTGCCAGATGCTCACCCCGCAGGGTCGTGTACGCACGTGGCCACGGCGTGTAGGCGCGCACCATACGGTCGATCTGCACCGCCGGAAGCGTCCAGTCTATCCGGCCGTCCTGCTTCCGCACGACACTCGTGTAGGTGGCCAGAGAGTGATCCTGTGGAACAGCCGACGCGGTACCGTCGGCAATCGCGTCGATCACCTCCACGAGCATGCGCGCACCGATCGGCGCCACACGCCGGCCCAACGACTCGGAGGTCTCGTCGGCGGCAAGCGGGATGCGCTCCTGCGCGTAGATGTCGCCGGCGTCCATCTCGCGAGCGACGCCCTGGACCGTCACGCCCGTCTCGCAATCGCCGGCGAGAATCGCGGCGGGAATCGGTGCCGGACCACGGTGCCTTGGCAGGAGCGACGGGTGGACGTTCAGCGCCCCGGACGAGAAGAGCTCGAGAAACCGGGGGCCAAAGATTCTCCCGTAGGCAAAACAGGCGAGCAGCTGCGGCTCGAGCGCCCTGACGTCGGCCCGGGCCGCCGATCCAAGACGGTCGAACGCGACGACCGGCAGTCCGAGCTCGCGCGCCCGGCTCTTCACCGCCGAGGGCTGCAGCTCCCTCCCCCTGCCGCCGGGCCTGTCGGGTGCCGTCAGCACGCCAACAACGTCGTGAGGCGATGCAGCGACCGCTTCGAGCGAAGGGACCGCGATGGGAGGGGTTCCGGCGAAGAGAACACGCATCGCTACCTGCGCGAAACTGCGGCCGGGTCCACG
>SKZO01000122.1 GCA_007127335.1 Spirochaetales bacterium
GGTCTCTACTTCTCGCTGATAGACTGGTCGGAGAAGCTGTACCCGACGATATACGCCGAAGGATCGGTTCCGGGAGACTACATACACGACAAACCGTTCTCGTCGCCGGTCGACGGAACAGAGCGCTACGATCT
Source organism: Spirochaetales bacterium (assembly GCA_007127335.1). Classification (GTDB taxonomy): domain Bacteria; phylum Spirochaetota; class Spirochaetia; order DSM-27196; family SLST01; genus SLST01. The sequence goes on from SKZO01000122.1 coordinate 135, forward strand.
GTGGGAACGTTTTCTCGAGTTCAACCGTTCGCAGATCACCGAACTGATGCGCGACTACGGAACCGTCGACCTGCTCTGGTTCGACGGAGATTGGGAGCGCAGTGCCCGGCAATGGAACATGGCCGGTTTTCGCGACTTCCTGCATCGGCTCAACCCGCGTGTGGTGCTGAACTCAAGGCTCCAGGGCTACGGCGATTACCAGACGCCGGAGCAGGGGGTGCCGGTAGTCGCGCCCGAGGGACCGTGGGAGTTCTGCACGACGCTGAACGGCTCGTGGGGGTACAACGTCCACGACGAGGCGTACAAGAGCCCTGCGCAGGTCATCCGGATGTTCGCCGACTGCATCTCTATGGGCGGCAACATGCTCCTGGGCATCGGGCCGCGCGAGGACGGCACGTTCGATGAGCGCGTGCACCATGTGCTGACCGAGCTCGGCGGATGGATTCGCACGAATGCGGAAGCGGTGTACGGAACCCGCGCCGGTGTTGACGGACGCCATTTCGCCGGTGGGTCCACGCTGTCCAGGGATCGCCGCGTTCTCTATCTCTTCCTGTACGACATCCCCCGAGAGGCAGTGTGTCTGAAGGGTCTCCAGGTTCCCGTCCGCACCGTGACCATCCTCGAGTCGGGCAGGACGGTCGACCACCACTGCACCGGAGGCGCGTCGTGGAACGATATACCGGGGATCGTGTGGTTCTCCGTGGGGGCTTCGGATGCCGGCGCATATGTGACCACGCTCAAAGTGGAGCTCGCAGAGCCCCTGCGTCTCTACGAGGGAACCGGTGAGGTGATTGCCCAGAATGCATAACGACCAGGGGAGGCCATGATCAATATCCGCGCAGGCGACGTCGATTTCTCAGTGAACGGGAGCGGGATTCTGGCCGCGATCTCCACCCATGCCGGAGACCATTTCCTTGATGGCGCGCGGGCGGTTCCCTTCATCCGCATCGGCGCGGATGCGAGCCTTCTCGATCCGTTGCGCGTGGTTTCGGAAGCCGGTGGGATGAACGTCGAATTCGCGACCGGCACGGTCGTTCGACTCGCGATCGAGACGAAGCCGACGCACGCGGTCGTGGCATGCACGGGCCTGAGCGGGCCATGCGATGCCCTGGTGTTCGGTCCGTGGCCCGTCACGGTTCGCGGAACGGTGGGCACCGTCATTGGAGCGGTCTGGGACGATCGGGTGGCGATCGGAGCGCAGGCGCTGACGCCCCATACGATTGCCGGCTTTCCGCAGGAGTACCTGGCACAGTGTCCCGTGGCCGAGGCTGCGCGTGACGCCGCTCCCCGCACGTCGGTGGGTTCGCTCGACTACCGGCACTGCGCTGCCTTTCCGTTGGACGAGTCCCGGGCCGTGCTGCAGTTCTACTGTCTTGACCGCAACCGGCAGCGTCTGGCCGATGTAATGGGCCATCCCGCGATGCCGGTGCCGGCGTTCGACGGGCCGGACGCGGGTATCGTCGGATCGAAGCTCGCCCTGTTCGGGTGTGACGCCGGCGGGCGACCGGAGACCGCAGATGAAACCGGTGACATGCCTGCGCGTGTTCTTGATCGAATCGGCGCGATCGAAGTCGCCGAGGGGCTTCCGCACCCGCTGATCGACGGGGTCTGGGGCAAGACGTCGAGACAGGCGATGCGATCATACCTGATCACCGAGTTCTCGGTTGACACGATCGACCGGGTTCTCGACCACGCGGAACGTGCCGGCTTTCGTGAGATCTACCACCCGGAGCCCTTCGCGACCTGGGGCCACTTCGTGCTTCGGCCGGATCACTTTCCCGAGGGCGACAGGTCGCTGATCGATTGCGCCGAGCGCGCTCGCCGCCGCGGGATCGGCATTGGCCTGCACACGCTGACCAACTTCACGACGACCAACGACGCCTACGTGACACCGGTACCGCACGACGGTCTCGTCACGCGGGGCCGCGCCGCGCTCTGTGCCGGCGTGGACGCCGAGTCTTCGACACTTCTGGTTTCGAAGGCCGACTTTCTGTCCGAAGTGTCGTTTCTGTCTACCGTTCGAGTTGACGACGAGCTAGTGCGCTACTCCGAGGCGCACGGTACTGCGGACGGGGAGGTAGAGCTGCGGGGCTGTACCCGCGGAGCCTTCGCGACCGTGGCGGCCGCCCATCCGGCCGGTGCCACGGTCTCGAAACTGATCGACCACGCCTACAAGGTCTTCTTCCCTGACCTCCGCCTCCAGGACCGCTACGTCGACCGGTTGGTCGACCTCTTCAACGCTGCCGGTCTCGTCCAGATCTCCTTTGACGGACTCGAAGGCTGCCGCTACACCGGTGAGGGGGAGTACGCGGTCAACCGATTCTGCTCGCGCTTCTTCGACGGCGTGCGTAATCCTGTGATCAACGACGCAAGCCGCCTTGGCCATTATCTCTGGCACATGCACACCCGCATGAACTGGGGCGAGCCCTGGGGCGCGGCGATGCGCGAAGGCATGATGGACGCTCGCATCGCCAACCAGGAGTTCTTCCGCAACAACCTGTTCCCGCGCATGCTCGGGTGGTTTCTCTACCGCACCGCCGACCGGCGCTTCGCCGCGACCACCCGTGAGGATCTGGAGTGGGCCCTCTCCAAGGCCGCGGGATTCGACGCGGGCTTCGCGCTTGTCGCGCGTCCCGGCGCACTCGAGCAGATGGGCCAGGCGGACGTCGCGATGGAACTCGTCGGACGCTGGGAGGCGCACCGGCTCGCGGGTCACTTCAGCGCGGAGCTCCGGGAGAACCTGCGCCACCGCGAGACGGAGTGGCGCCTCGAA
>SKZO01000032.1 GCA_007127335.1 Spirochaetales bacterium
CGGATCTACCAGAACACCGGGATCCGGGAGCGCCACTCGGTCATCGAGGATTACGGGAAGCCCGTGGACGAGTACGAGTTCTTCGCGCGCAACGAGTCGCTCCTGCCTGAACCCGCAGTCGCAGAACGGAACGACCTCTTCGTCCATCACGCCGAGCGGCTTTCCCATGAGGCGGTCGAGGCCCTCGGCGCCGACTGCGATGGCTTTCAGCCTGCCGAGGTCACCCACCTCATAACGGTCACCTGCACCGGTTTCTCCGCGCCGGGATTCGACTACAGCCTCGTGCGCCGGCTTGGTCTGCCCACGACGGTCCACCGGTACCACATTGGATTCATGGGGTGCTACGCGGGGTTCACGGCGATGAAGCTCGCGCACACGATCTGTGTCGCCGAGCCGGAAGCGGTCGTACTGATCGCCGACGTGGAGCTCTGCACGATCCACTTCCAGTTCAAGCCCGACCCGGAAACGATGGTCGCCAACTCGCTCTTCGCCGACGGGGCGGCGGCGGCGCTCGTCTCCGCCCGCGCGCCGCGGAGCGGCGGATACAGGCTCGTCGGCTTTTTCTCCCGGATCATCCCGGAGAGCGCACAGGAGATGTCCTGGAGGCTCGGGAACACGGCTTTTGACATGACGCTCTCATCGTACGTTCCACGCCTGCTGCACCGGGACATCGGTGAGATCGTACGGCACGCGACGGAGGCAGTGGGATTGTCGCAGCAGGAGATCCGGCTCTGGGCGATACACCCGGGAGGACGGGCAATCCTTGACCGGATCGCCGACGCGCTCGGAATCGACGACGAGGCGCTCGCCGATTCCTTCGCGACGCTCGCGGCCTATGGAAACATGAGCTCCGCGACCATCTTCTTCGTGCTCGACCGCATGCGAAGGAGCGAGCAGGAAGGGCCTGTCTTTGCCGCGGCTTTTGGTCCAGGGCTGACGGTGGAGTCGGCGGCGCTCGAACTGATTCGCGGGGAGCGGTGAGTGCGAGATCGTGGGCGCAGGGGTATCTGGTATCCGCCGGCACGGGACCACACCCCCGAGCGCATGGATGATCCGCGCAGCGACCCGAGCCTGGTTGCGCGGACGCTTCGCCATCTCGAGCTCGTGAATCGGACTTTGTCTCGGGTGCGGACGCTGCTGCGGCGTTTCGTGATTCAGGATATGGTGTCGCGGGGGATCCAGCAGGCGAGCGTCCTGGACGTGGGGGCCGGTGGAGGCGATGTGGGTCTCTGGCTCGTGCGCGAAGGCGCGAGACGGGGTGTGTCCATCCGTGTGACCTGCGTCGATGCGGACGCGCGTGCGGTGGGGTACGCGAAGGATCGCGTGGGACGACACGCGGCGATCGACATCGTGCACGGGTCGCTCTTTGAGGTGGAGGGGCAGTGGGACTACGTGATCAGCAACCATGTCCTGCACCACCTTCGTGACGAGGAGATCGTCGGTCTGCTCGAACACGCCTGGCGCATCTGCCGCAGGCGCATCGTATGGAACGACCTGCTGCGGTCGCGGTTCTCCCTGTTCGGCTTCTCCGCGTTCTCAGCGCTGCTCATGCGGGGAAGCTACGCTCGTGCTGACGGGCTTGTGTCCATTCTCAGGGGCTTTCGACCGCGCGAGCTCAGGAGGCTCATCCAGGCAAGCAGCTGGCGAGGCCAAGCCTGCGTGGGTACGCTCCTCCCGGGCCGGGTCTACGTGGTTGGACAGACCACGCGGTGTGACGGCGCGCACGAGGGGGGCGGGGAACCTGACTACGTCCAGTCGGCGAGAAACTCTCTGGCTGTCTCGAGCTCCATGCGCTGACGCGTCGTGGGCTCTGAGAGCGCTTCTAGATCCGCTATGGTGGACCGCAGGAGCGAGAGCGCTTCGTCACGGTCGCCCCCGGCGTTTCTGCGCCAGAGGGATGCCGCGAGCTGGGTGTAGAAGTCGTAGTAGGGAACCCCGACGCGCCCTTCGGCGTAGTCGTCCTCGTGAAGTGCGATCGCGCGACGGCCGTAGTCCACCGCTCGCTCCCGGTCGCCAAAGGAGAGGGGCCATCGCGGCAGTTCGCGGTAGAGCTGCCCGAGCATGTAGTGCGCCTCTGCGTGATCCGGGTCGCGCTCGAGCGTCTGCTCCGCGTAGTCACGCACGTCGGAAGCCATGAACAGCGAATTGAGAATACCGCGTATCTGCCCGCGCAGACCAACGGTCGCGCCCTTCCAAAAGTAGGGATCGGCGAGATCGGGGGCGAGACTGGTCGCGCGATCGGCGTGGCTCGCCGCGCCCTCGAGCATCGCGATCGCCTCCCGGTCCGAGAGCTCGCCCCGCCAAAGGCCGAAGTCCGCGAGCGTGAGCTCTGCGCGTGTCCTTCGCCACAGGAGCTCGGCCGTTTCGGTCGCATCCGTGACCCGTTCGAGCTCCGAATCGATGCGTTCGAGAATCTCCTCGTGTCCGTCTCCTTCGTGCAGGCGCTCGAGCTCACGCAGGAGGTCGGCATCGATCGCTTCAAGACTTCCCGCGCAGAGCACGAGGGCCAGAGCCGCGGTCAGCGCCCTCACGGGGCGAATGTCGTAGATTGCCATATGTACTCAAGCTACTCGGGCACTGAGCAGACCGGCAATCCGCATGCTACAGTTGAGGAGATGTACGCAATGGACGTCAAACTGATGAACGGCTGTGGGGCATCGCCCCTGGGGGCAAGGTGCAGCTCGACAACTACCTGAGTCAAGCACAACGGGTCTGCGTCCTCACCGGCGCCGGGGTGTCCGCTGAGAGCGGGATTCCCACCTTTCGCGATGCGAAGACCGGATTCTGGGCGAGCTTCGACCCGGCGGACCTCGCGACGCCGGAGGCGTTCCGGCGCGACCCGGCGCGTGTCTGGTCATGGTATGCGATGCGCCGGCGGATGGCGCGCTCGGTCGAGCCG
>SKZO01000192.1 GCA_007127335.1 Spirochaetales bacterium
GAGAAGTTCGACCCGTATACCAGTCCGCTTCCTCCCGCCTCGACCACTTTGCGAACTTCATCGAGTTCGTCGATCCATCCGGTCGTGCCAATGACCGCAGGGATTCGTTCGTGGGCGTAGCAGCGAACGTTCGCGGACACGGCATCCGGCAGCGAAAACTCGATCGCCACGTCACAGCCTTCGAGTGAGGCGGCGGTGACGGTCGTCGCACGATCCGCGCCGTCACTCAATGTCGGGTCGATGATCCGACCGACCTCATGTCCGCGGTCGCGCACGATCGCCTCGACTTCGCGTCCCATCCGGCCGTATCCGACGATTGCGACCCTCATCACGCCCCCTGACAGAGGGTCGCGGCGGCAGTACTGACAATGTCCTCGACCGAGCAGCCGCGCGAGAGATCGCTGACCGGTCGGGCGAAGCCCTGCAGGAATGGGCCGAACGCCTCGGCGCCGGCGAGTCGCTGCACCAGCTTGTACGCGATATTCCCGGCCCCCAGGTCCGGGAAGACGAGCACGTTCGCCCTGCCGGCGACCACGGACTCCGGTGCCTTCTTCTCGCTGACCGAAGGCACGAGCGCCGCGTCGGCCTGCAGCTCTCCGTCCACCTTGAGGCTCCGCTCCCGGTCCTTGACGATCTCGAGCGCCGCGGTGACCTTGTCGACGTCAGGATGCTCGGCGCTGCCCTTCGTCGAGAAGCTGAGCAAGGCGACCACCGGTTCGGACTCAAGGAAGCGCCGGCACGAGTCGGCCGCGGCGATTGCGATCTCGGCGAGCTGGGTCGAATCGGGGTCGGGGATCGTTGCGCAGTCGGAGAAGATCATGTGGCCGTCGACTCCCCAGGCAGGATCAGGGTGCTTCATGACGAAGCAGCTCGATGCGTACTGCGTTCCGGGCGCGGTACGAATGATCGTGAATGCCGCGAGGAGCACCTTGCTCGTAGCGTTCTCCGCTCCGGCGACCATCGCGTCGGCATCGCCCATCCGCGTCATCATCGCGGCGAACCGCAACGGATCCGCGATGCCTTCGTACGCCTGCTCCTCGGTCAGACCCTTGTGCCGGCGCAGCTCGAAAAACTCCCTCGCGTAGCCGTCGCGCGACGGTGAGGTCGCCGGATCGATCACCTCTATACCGTCGAGCGACGTCCCGGTTGTGCCGGCGGCTGCCCCCACGGCCTCGCTCTTCCCGAGCAGCGCGACCCTCCCTGCGAGCGCGCGGTCGACGATCAGACGTGCGGCCTCGATCGTTCGCGGTTCGGTTCCCTCCGGCAGGACGAGCGTTCGTTTCAGGCTCCGTGCCTTGCGCTGTACGTTCTCGATGAAATCCATGCAAGCTCCTGTTCTACGATTCTACCGGGGAATCGCCGGAGCGAGAAGCGCTCGCGGCTCTTCCCACGGGAGGAGACGACGAGTATGCTGAGGCCCCATGGAGATCGGCATCTACGGCACCGGGCGCTTCGGCAGCTTCTGGGCCGAACAGCTCGCGCGCCACGGGGCCTCGTGCGGTGCCGTCGTGCGGACGTATAACCGCTCCGAGCGTCCGGTGCCGGCGGGCTGCCGGCAGGGGTCTCTCGAGGATCTTGGCGGCTGCGACTGCGTGATGCTGTGCGTCGCGATCAGCGCGGTTGACGATGCCATCGAGGCGCTCGTGCCCCATCTGCGACCTGGAACCGTCGTGATGGATACCTGCTCGGTGAAGGTCCACCCGGTACAGGCGATGCTCGCCCGCGTTCCGCCGTCGAACTCCGTGATCGGTACGCATCCAATGTTCGGCCCCGATTCGGCTGTCCACGGGATCGCGGGACTTCCTTTTGTGTACGCCCCCGCGAGGGCGCCGCAGTCGGTCGTCGGGCGATGGCGAGCGTTCTTCGAATCGCTCGGTCTGCGGGTCATCGACATGACTCCGGATGCGCACGACCGCGAGGCGGCGATGACCCAGGGCGTGACCCACTTCCTTGGTCGGGTGCTCGCCGACATGGAACTCGAAGCGAGCGACATAGCGACGGTCGGGTACCGGAAGCTGCTCGAAGTCGTCGAGCAGACCTGCAACGATCCCTACCAGTTGTTCGTCGACCTGCAGCGCCACAATCCCTACACGTCCCGGATGAGGGCACGGCTGCAGGAGAGCCTCACCCGGATGATGAGATTGCTCGAACCGTGACGATGTCTCGATCGTCTTGACACCGACCGGGCCGACCCATACGATCGGGGATGAGAGAACCATGACAGAAATGCGAATACGGAGCATCGACGAGTCGACGCTCCAGACGGTGCTGGCCGAGGACGTCGATTTCGACGGAGAGATCCACTTCAGCGAACCACTGCTCATCAAGGGGCAGGTGAAGGGGAAGGTGGTCTCCGAGACCGACCTCTACATCAATGCCGGTGCGGTGGTGGCCGCACGCGTGGAGGCTCGCAAGGTATCGGTGAAGGGCGAGGTGCACGGCGATATCCATGCGAAGTCGCGGCTCGAGCTCTTCGCCTCCGCGCGCGTGACGGGGAACGTTCACACACCCGATCTCATCGTCCAGAGCGGGTGCCTGCTGAATGGTTCGTGCACGATGGGGTCGCAGGTCTCGAACGAGGCCGGAGGAAGCGATGCGTAGATCGACGAGACCGGTCGTGCTCCTGTGGGCACTCCTCGTGCCGACGTTTCTCGCCGCGCAGGACGATGTGCCCGATGCGCTGCAGGCGTACCGCGACGGGCGGTACCTCGAGGCGATCGCGATCACTGCCGACGAGATCGAGGCGAACCCCAACAATCTCGAGTCGTACGTCGTGCGCGGCTGGGCGCTGAACGCGCTCAACCGCAGCGAAGAGGCCATCGACTCGTCGCTGCGCGCGCTTCAGATCAACCAGTTCGACTCACGGATCCTTCAGATTATCGGTGAAGCGCACTTTGACGCGGGGAACCGGCTCGAGGCGCTTCGGTACCTCGAACGGTACGTGCGGGTCGCACCGACCGGGCAGTACATCGACTGGGTGTACTACGTCATGGGCGAGATCCTGATCGGGCTCGGTGAGTATCACCGTGCCGACATCGCGCTCACCACGTCGGTCTATCACAACAGTCGCAATGCAATCCGATGGTCGCGTCTCGGTTTCGCGCGCGAACGGATCGAGGAGTGGGCACTGGCCCTCGAGGCCTATGACCGGGCGCTGCAGCTCAACCCCACCCTGGCCGACGCACTCGCCGGACGCGGCCGAGCGCAGGCGGCGCTCGAAGGGTAGCGAAGCCACAGGTTTAGAGATTATGGATCTCTCGGTCGACTGTGATAGACTCGAGGTGTAGTCGAGCCATCGCCGTGCCGATGATCGGGATATTCGGGAGGTCTCTTTGCGACGGACGTACCTGGTAGTGCTGCTGATCTCGTGTGCCGTCGTGGCCGATGCTCAGCCCTCCGATCCGTTCAGGCCGGAGCACCCGATTGCGATGGGTCGCGGAGGGTCGTTCACGGCGACCGCACAGGGCTACAACAGCTTCTTCTCCAACCCGGCCGGATTCGCCCGGGGCGGTGAGCTCACGTTGGCCTCCGTGAATCTCTGGGCGTTCATGGACCGTGAGCTGGTCGATCTCGCGCGGGATCTCCTTGGCTCGGACTTCGGCCTGAATCGTGGCGCAGGCTCGCGCTCGGTCGATGCGGATGCGTACGAGAGCCTCCAGGAGGATTTCACCGAGCTGCAGGAGTGGATCGAGACGACCGATCCGGCGATCATCGAATCGATCCTCCAAAGCGCGGCTGCCGACAGCGGGGTGACGTTCGAGGAGGGCGACGATATCGCGGCGATCATTGCGGCCGCGGGTACCGACGACCTCGTCGAGTTTCTGCTGGCGTTCGAGGCGGCGGCCGAGGCGGAGCCCGGGTCCGGGTATCCGGCGGGGCTGATCTCGGGTATCGTGGCCACGATCGAAACCGCATTGCCGAGCGGCTACCTGCGCGCCGGGGGGCAGATAGGGCTCGGCTACGCAGGCAACGGGATCGGGCTCGGGCTGTTCGCCAAAGCCGAGGCGACAGTCGACGGCACGACGATTCTCCAGGCGTACGGAACCGCGCACAACACCATCACCTTCGTCGGTGGGCTCGGGCTGACCTTCGGGAGTCTTGACCTCGGGGTGTCGGTCAGGCCGACGATCCTCGGGTACACGCGGGTCAATGCCGCACCGATCCTCAGCTCTTACCTCGCCGGCGCGGACATCGATCTGGCAACCATGTTCACGAACACGGTGTACTACGGGTCGGGGCTCGGCGTCGATATAGGGGCGCTGCTGCGGCTCGGTCCGTTGCAGGTGGGGCTTGCCGTGAGGGACCTGCTCGGGACCCAGGTTGCCTACAGAAAGAGCGACTTCGACACGTACTCCCAGGCGCTGCTTCGGGGTTCGCTCCCGATTGGAGACGAGCTCACCCCTGCCGAGCAGGAAGGTATTCGCGCGATCCCGATGAAGGTGAACGCGGGGCTCCAGTTTCATCCGGACCTTGGCGCGCTCGCGAGGGTGATCGATCCGAGCGTCGGAATCGACCTGCTCGACATCATCTCGCTCGCGCGAGCCGGGCAGGAGGGCGAGATGGATCTTCCTGAGCAGATACTGTCCGTGCTGAACGTTGGCGCCGAGCTTCGAATCCTTCGGTTTCTCTCGCTTCGTGGCGGCTACTACGGAGGGTATCTCGCCGCCGGGTTTGGCATGAGACTGTTCATTTTCGACGTGAACGCGGCGTTGGTCGGAGACTTCGGTCGGGATACGGATGGCAGCTGGGGTTTCTCGAACGCAGGCGGTTCCGTCGAGCTCGCCATCCGGTTGTAGGAGGATCTTATGAATCGTGGATGTGTCCGGGTCGCGGTCATCCTGGCGGCCCTCGTGACGACGTCGTGCGAGATGGTGTTCACCACCAGTCCGCTCGCCTTTCTGCAGCGCGACCCTGCGCGGCTTTCCCCGGAGCAACAGCTCACGTTCGGCCGCGACGCACTTGTCTCCGGCGACCGTGATCAGATGGCGGCGGCCTTCGAGCTCCTGAAGGAAAGCGACGATCCTGACATCCAGCTGCTCGCGGGGCAGCTCGGCATCGCCGCTTCCGGCCTCGAGGCCGCGGTGTACGGCGCGCTCCCCGAGATCATCGCCGCTGCTGACGATCAGGCCGCCTTGCAGGCCGTGCTCGACGAGACGCTCGAGGGCTTTTCCCAGGATGATCTCCAGATGATGGGTGAGGCGGCCGCGCTCGTTGCCGCAGCCGAGGGTTCGGTGACGCCGTCTGCGGAGCAGTACGTCTTCGCCGCGGTCGCGCTCATCGCAGTTGCCGCCGAGCAGCATGGCGGCGTCGGAGGGCTCGAACGTGTCGAAGAGGGCGATCCCGGCTACGCGGACGTCGAGCAGGCGAAGGCGTTCCTCGACTCGGCCTATGCCGAGCTTCAGGCAGACGGCCAATCGACCGACTTTCTAGAGGGGATCGGCGAGGCGATCGGCTGGGTGTCGTAGTCGCACGATCTCTCGATCGGAGGTTCAGGTGTCACTGCGTCGCACAGCCGTCACTCTCGCGCTCACTCTCTGCGCCGTCGCCCTCGGAGCCGGAGAACCCGGCGACTTCATCATTGCGAACGCGCGCTCCGCGGCGCTCGGCGGGCCCCACATCGCGCACGCCGACGACTTCTTCACGCTCCACGTGAATCCGGCCGGGCTTCGCTTCATCGAACCGCGCTTCACGTACGCCGCGCTGAGTGCCGGGGCCTCAGGCCCCGTCTTCACGCTTGCCGGAATCATGGTCGAGGGAGTCGCGGGCGCCGACCTCTCCTCTCTTCTCGCCTCGCCATCCGTGCAGGACGTGCTCCAGGGAATACACGCCCGGGCTCAGCTCTCCGGCCCACTCGCCTTCGGCTTCGCCGGCGGCGGCGCGGGGTTCGGAGTCTACAACGACACTGCGCTGACCGTCAGGGCAACCGGATCGTCAGGCATCGAAATACGGCTCGGCGAGCGGTTTCTCCTGCGGGGCGGATATGGGTTCGAGGTTCCAACGCCCTCGCGCTGGAACGCTCGTGGCGCAGTCGGTGTGGGGGTCAAAGGATTCGTGCGCGGAGACTCAGTCCTCTCGACGAGCCTCGTCACGCTCCCGTCTCTGGCAGACTCGATCGGTCCTGGTCTGCTGTCGGAGTCGCCGTTCGAGATCGTTTCCGGTCTGGGGATCGACGTTGGCCTGATGCTCGTGTGGCGAGACCAGGTGGGCGCGGCCGTGACGCTCGACAACCTCTACTCGCCGAATGCCGTCATCGCATATACGTCGCTCGACCGATTCCTCGAGAGCGCCGAGTCTCCTCCGACGACCTACGACCGGTATCCTCGGCGTCTCAATGTGGGACTCGCCTACACCCCTTCACTCGGAACGGCCGAGCGGTACGTGCAGGACCTGAGGGTTCTCCTCGACTACCGGGACGTGCTCGACTTCTGGACGAATCCCGCCGAGGCCGAGAACGTCGTACTGAAGTTCGGCGCGGGGGTGGAGGCGACCTTTCTCCGGATTCTGTCGCTGCGCGCGGGGTTCAGTCGGGGCCTTCCGGCTGCCGGACTCGGGCTGGATCTCGGGTTCGTGCGGCTGCAGGCGGCCATGTTCGGCACCGAGCTGTCCCGGGAACCGGGGCTCCGTCCGGCCTACAATCTCCTCGTCGGCCTTGAATTCGGGCAGTAGGGCCGGTACTATACTCATGCCGGGTCTGCGGCATGGGCGGCTAGCTCAGGGGTAGAGCATCTGACTTTTAATCAGATGGTCGCGGGTTCGAATCCCGCGCCGCTCATGGGCGCGACGGCTGCCGTGACGGCTGCCGCGACGGCTGCCGTCTTGACCGGCATCAGCGAATACGATAGTTTACCGACGTGAATCATGTCTCCTTCGTCTAGTGGTTAGGACACCGGGTTTTCATCCCGGCAACAGGGGTTCGACTCCCCTAGGAGATGCGAAAGAGGGGCCGCCGCAGGGCGGCCCCGGCTGTCCGTCAGAACCAGAACCGAAAACCGACTGCCGCCTGCAATCCGACGTCCGGAAATGTGGGCAGGAAGGCAATCGCCGGCGCGACCTCCAGAAACAGCTCGAGGACGTTGATGGGATAGATATTCAGTCCCAACGGAATGCGAGCTCCAATATCGAAGGTGCCGCCCGAGATACCGGTGTAAAGACCTGGTCCGGCGTAGAAGTTCACGATACCGGCGAGTGGCTGCTGAACCATCCACCAGTCGGCGGTCATACCGAATCGAAACGGATCCTGCAAGCTAAAGGTCAGCCCCATCAGGAAGGGTAGCTGGTCGAACTTGGCCGAAAACAGCACATTGTTCGCGGGCAGACCGCCCAGCGGGCTCAGACCGTAGGCGAGCCCGAGTCCGAGGCTGAACCCGCTTGCCGCGACAACGAGCAGCAGGGCGACCGTCAGAATCAGAACCTTCGTTTTCATTACACCTCTCCCTTGTTCTCAGATCCCGTCCAATATACCGCGGTGACTCGGCGTCTCAAAGCCCTTTCGGCGAGACGATCCGCCGGAGAACCGCAGGCGGCGCTCAGCGGATCGGTCGGATGATCGCGGCCTCTTCTTGTGGTTTGGTTCGGCACCGACTATAGTGGCTCCATGGACACAATCGTGCTCAAGGCCACCGACCTCGACGGGTATCTCACGGATGACGACAGACGTTCGCTCGACGGCATGGACCAACTCTATTCCTCCGTCATGGAGACCTCCCGCGTGCTCTCGTCGACGCAGAATGAGCAGCGGCTCGCGCAGGAGAAGCAGCGTCTCGTCGACCTGTACAATCAGATGGGCGACCGGATGCAGGAGCTGATGGCTGCCGAACCGGCGGTGAAAGTGTACTCGTTCCAGACTCCACCTACCGTCCATGGCGAGGCATCCCGGCTGATCGCCAAACTCCGCGACATCCGCACCCAACACCATGAGTTCGTCTACTACATTCAGCGAGCATATGAGCTCCTGTTCAACCTCGCCTTCGCCGAACCGGACAATCACCGCAAGAATCATCTGATCGTGCGGACGCCGGTCACCGACCCCGTCCAGAACTACGCGGTCCACAAGATCCCGGATGTCGACGAGGATCTCGAGAACACGGTGATGTGCGTAATGCTCCGCGGCGCGCTGCTGCCCTCGATGATCATGTCGAAGGAGATCGAGGAGTACACTTCGACCGGCTATGTGACGCCCTTTGCGCTCTTCAAGATCGGACGCGACGACACCAAGCGCGAAAGCAACATGGAGTACATTCTCGACCTCGAGCGCAGTTATTTCGATCTCGAGTCACTCGCGGACAAGGACCTCATCTTCGCCGACCCGATGAACGCTACCGGCGGCAGCCTCGTGACGATCGTCAAGTACCTCCACGACCAGGGTGTGCGACCGAGGACGGTGAACTTCTTCAACGTCATTTCGGCTCTGAAGGGGAGCCTGCGTATCGTGAGAGCGATCGAGAACGCCCGCGTCTATACCCTCTGGATGGATCCGGCTCTCAACGAGAAGGCCTATATTCTGCCCGGCCTTGGCGACGCGGGAGACCGTCTCAACGGCATCGACATCGACTCGAGGCAGCGGAACATAATCCAGCTCATCGCGGACTACGGAGCGACGATCGCGAATCTCTATCGGTCGCAGGTGCGGCAGATCGAACAGACGGTGCTTGCGCGATGAGCCGACGGGGCGGACGTGCGAGGCGCGTGTCGCGGCGTCGTTCGTTCTTCGCGGCGATCGTGACGGTCGTGCTCGTGGCCGGTGCATGCGCGACGACGCTCGGTCGCGAGGAGTTGGCCGTCGAGTACTACAACATCGGCTCGGCCTACTTCGACCTGGGGGAGCTCGAGAAGAGTGCGAGCTACCTCTCGAGAGCTCTCGACCTTTCCCCTGACCTCGCGAGGGCCTCCTACAACCTCGCGAGAGTCTACGTGCTTCAGGGCCGCTACGAGCGGGCCCTCGATCTGCTCAACACGCTCCTGTCGCGGGATCCCGACAACGCGCTCGTCATGGAGACCATCGCGTATGCCTGGTACCTGACGGGGGAGTTCGAGCTCGCGGCTGAGTGGTACGATCGCGCGCTCGATCTCAGCCCGACCGACCCTGATATGCTTCAGAACAGGGCGACCGTCGCGCAGGAGACCGGCCACCATGAGATCGCCGTGCGGCTTCTGCGTCGTGCACTCGAAGTTACGGAGAATCGTCCGCACCTCTGGCGGCACCTCGCCGCAGCCGAGCGGTCACTCGGACGGTACGACGCAGCGCTCGACGCGTATCGCTCGTATGTCGATGCTGTTGCCGTTCCCGACCCGCAGGTGCTCCTCGACTACGCTGAGTTGCTCGAATCAGAAGAGTACTACGCGATTGCGCTGGAGGTGCTCGGTCGGCTGGTCGAGCGCGACGAAGAGGATTCCGGTCTCCTCGCTCGAGCCCATTTCGCCAGGGGTCGGGTACTCCTGGCGCATGCACGAGAGGAGGACCGGGGGATAGACGCGATCGGAGCTGCGCTCCGGCTCGGCTTTGCCGATCAGGAGGCCGCCGTCGACCTCCTGAACGTCGTGCCGCCCGACAGTGTGCCTGCGCTCAGGGCTGTCCTGATCGATGCCGGGCTCATCGAACCCGGCGATGCGATTCTCCGGGATGACGACGAGGCTTCGCCTGAAGCCGAGGCCGATCCGGATGTCCCCCGTGCCGACGAGTAGGCCGGCATGACCCGGGAGCTCAGGCCAGCGCTTTCCTCAGCGACTCGTAGACGGAGTCGGGTTCCGGGCTCGCGTCGATCGTTGTGAGGATGCCTTTCCTCTGGTAGTACGACACCAGCGGAGCGGTCTGCTCCTGGTACACCTTCAGCCGATTGCGGATTGCATCCTCTTTGTCGTCGTCTCTCTGGATGAGCGGCTCCCCGGTCACATCGTCGGTTCCGGGGACTTTTGGAGGGTTGAACTCCACGTGATAGATGCGTCCGGACGGTTTGTGCACCCGCCTGCCCGACAGCCGCCTCACCAGGCTCTCTTCCGCCACTTCGAACCGTACGGCACGGTCGATCGTGGCGAACCCGTCGAGGGCCTCCGCCTGGGGAATCGTGCGGGGGAAACCGTCCAGGATGTACCCGTCCTGCGCGTCGGACTCCTCCAGGCGTTCGCGGACCATCGCGATCGTCAACTCGTCCGGGACGAGATCTCCGGCCTCCATGATCGCCTTTGCCCGCAGTCCGAGCTCGGTTCCTTTGGCCATCGCCGCCCGGAACATGTCGCCGGTGGAGATGTGCGGAATGCCCATCTCTTCTGCGAGTCGGCTCGCCATTGTTCCCTTGCCTGCTCCCGGAGGGCCGAGGAATACCAGGTTCATAGTCTCTCCTTGAGTCGCCACAGGCTCTTTGACCTCCGGCACGTTCTACGTCATCTTAGATTCTAGGTTCATTGCAGTCAACGATGACCAAGGAGCAGTACATGGACTTCTGGGATCGAATGAAAGTCGCTATGGAGAAGGGCCTCGACGGATCGCGAGAGTTGCTGGGCAAGGCAAAAGATCGCGCGCAGGATCTCGGCGAACGGGGTGTGCTTCGGCTGGAGATCATGCAGCTTGAGAACCAGGCTGAGAAACTGATCGGGAAGCTGGGGGCTCGCACGTACGAGGCGCTCGTGAAGGAGAAGCGGCTCCAGGTGGATCGGGACACCGAGGGCGTGACGGAGCTGATCGGCGAGATAGACGGGGTTCGCGAGCGGATCCGTGAGAAGGAGGCCGCGCTCGAGATCGCCATGACACAGGAGCGCGGTGAGACCTCGGGACAAAGCTCGTCGGAGTCTTGACATCGGCTCACACTCGTAGTAGCTTACGCTTCGCGCCTCCACGGAGGTGCATTCAGGGCAGCGCATTCTACCAGGGACAGCCTCTCGGGTACGGTGTCTGCAGTGTTCTTTGTCATTACGAGGGAAGGGAAGAGAGAATGGCTTAGGGATCCGGGAGGAGAGTTCCGCGAGGGGCTTGAGAACCGGAGACTGAAGCCGGTGTAAGGTTTGAGCGGGTTTGC
>SKZO01000065.1 GCA_007127335.1 Spirochaetales bacterium
CACCGGTGTCGGCCACCAATTTGAGAAATCAAATTGCCTGGTGACCATAGCGGAGGGGTCCCACCCGTTCCCATTCCGAACACGGAAGTTAAGCCCTCCTGCGCCGATGGTACTGCGGCACAAGCCGTGGGAGAGTAGGTCGTTGCCAGGCTTTTTTTTTGCCCAGAGGGCAACACAGAAGCCCGAGAATCGCCGGACGGCTACAGGCTCCCCGCGATGTAGTGCTTCAGCTGATCGATCAGGAAGTCCTTGTCGTGAATGAGGCTACGCACTACGTCGCCGATGGAGATGAGTCCTGTGAGATTCCCCTGGTTGAGGACCGGCAGGTGGCGGCAACGGTGGTCGGTCATGACCGCCATAGCCTCCTCAATGGTGTGGGTCGGCTTGACATAGATGACGTCTGTGGTCATAATTGCGGAGACCGGGGTGTCTTTGGACGATTTTCCGGCGAGAACGACCTTTCGTGCATAGTCCCGTTCGGTGATGATGCCGGCCATTGAGCCGTCGGGCTCCACGACGAGCAGGGCGCCTATGTTGCGCTCGCTCATCGTCTTGAGCGCGTCATAGACGCTGCAGTCTGGCGGCACCGTGACGACGTCTGTACCCTTGTCGTGGAGCAGATCCTGTACTGTTTCCATGCTGAACCTCCGGATACGTGGGTCTGAGATCTCATAGGTATCGTAGCATGAGCTGTGCGATGCCGAAAGGTCTCCCGGGGGCACTGGTTTCCGTTTGGATCTTCTTCTTCCTCGCGATCCGTGGGATACTCATGGGATGCATTGCGTTCAGCTGCGTGAAATCGCGCAACCGCTCGTGGATCGGGACGTTCCGCGTCGGGATCCGGGACCCATGGAGGCAACGATCCGAATCGAGGCTGCCGGTGTCTGCAGGAGTGATCTCCACTACAGGAGCGGAGTCTCGTTCGCCGGTCCGTTGCCCTTGACGCTGGGGCATGAGAACTCGGGCGTGGTAGAGAGCCTTGGGGCCAATGCAATGTCTCAGGCGCAGGAGCTGGGCGTAGAGGTGGGCGGTCGTGTTGCCGTGCACTACCTCATATCGTGCGGGTCGTGCCGATTCTGTATTGCCGGGCGCGAGCAGTTCTGCGCGCATGGGGCGATGATCGGCAAGCACGTGCACGGCGGTTTCGCCGAGTTTCTGAACGTGCCGGTGCGAAATCTCGTTCCCATTCCTGAGGGCGTGCCGAGCGAGTGGGCTGCAGTCATGATGTGTTCGACGGCGACGGCGGTGCACGCGCTCCACAAAGCGGGCCTCACGGCAGGCGAACGGGTGGCGGTGTACGGCGTGGGAGGGCTGGGGATGTCTGCGGTACAACTCGCCCTGGCCATGGGTGCACTTGAGGTCTATGCGATCGACAGAGATTCTGATCGGCTTGCAAGGGCTTCCCGATTCGGCGCCGTCGCGGTACAGGCACAGGATCGCGATCCGGTCCAGGCAGTCCGCGAACTCAGCGGAGGCGGCGTCGACGTGGCGGTGGAGCTTCTTGGGCATCCGGAGACGATCGATGCCGCGATTCGTTCGCTCGGGCCCCTTGGGCGAGCCGCAATAGCGGGTATCGCCGAGCACCCGGTTCCTGTCAACACATACCGCGACGTCGTTGGTCGTGAAGCATGCATCGTCGGTGTCTCCGACCACACGCGTGCGGAAGTCGTCTACGTACTGGAACTCGCAGCCCGCGGCAAACTCTCGTTCGACGAGGTGATCACCTCAAGGGTGCCGCTCGAGGCGGCTGCGGTCAACCGCGTGCTCGACGGGCTCGCGGAGTTCGCCCCGGGCGTGCGAGCCGTCGTTGCCCCCGGGGCGTCTCCTACATCGCTTCTATGAGCGCGGTTCCAAACTCGCTCGTCTTCAGCAGGGTTGCCCCATCCATCAGGCGGTGGAAGTCGTAGGTCACCCTGCGCTCGGCGATGACCTTGTCCATCGCGCGCTCGATCAGGTCTGCTGCTTCCGCCCAGCCCATGTGACGCATCATCATCACTCCCGACAGGATCACCGACGACGGATTCACCTTGTCCTGCCCTGCGTACTTGGGTGCGGTGCCGTGAGTTGCCTCGAATACCGCGTGCCCGGTCTCGTAGTTGATGTTGGCCCCGGGCGCAATCCCTATTCCGCCTACCTGCGCCGCAAGGGCATCAGATATGTAGTCGCCGTTGAGGTTGAGCGTGGCCACGACGCTGTATTCGTCCGGGCGTGTCAGTATCTGCTGCAGCATCGCGTCGGCGATCACATCCTTGATAACGATCTCGCGGCCGGTCCGCGGGTTCCTGAGTGTCAGCCATGGGCCGCCATCGAGCTCAACCGCTCCGAACTCCTCCTTCGCAACGGCATACCCCCAGCTGCGGAACGCGCCTTCGGTGAACTTCATGATGTTGCCCTTGTGGACGAGTGTCACCGAAGGCAGGTCCCGATCAATCGCGTATCTGATCGCCGCGCGGACGAGGCGAGCCGTGCCCTCCTGCGAGACCGGCTTGATGCCTATGCCCGATGTTCCGGGGAAGCGTATCTTCGCGTAGCTCTCGGGAAATCGTTCCTTGAGGAGCGTGAGCAGATCGGCTGTCTCGTCGGTCCCGGCCTCGTACTCGATTCCTGCATAGATGTCTTCCGTGTTCTCCCGGAAGATGACCATGTCTACCTGTTCCGGTTTTTTGACCGGCGATGGGACACCGCTGAAGTACCGTACCGGACGTACGCATGCGTAGAGGTCGAGTTGCTGCCGAATCGCGACGTTGATCGAGCGAATGCCCCCGCCCACCGGCGTGGTGAGGGGCCCCTTGATACCGACGCGGTACTCACGCAGGGCGTCCTTCGTCTCCTCCGGCAACCATACCGTCTCGCCGTAGACTTCGTTCGCCTTGTCGCCGGCGTACACCTCCATCCACGCGATCTCTTTCCTTCCGCCGAACGCCTTCTTCACGGCCGCGTCGAACACCCGCTGCGATGCGGCCCAGATGTCCGCTCCAGTCCCGTCGCCCTCTATGAAACAGACGATTGGCCGGTCCGACGCCTCCACCTTCCCGTTCGACACGGTGATCCTGTCCCCGTCCGGGACGACTACTTTTTGAAACGACATGGTCGATAAGATACCTCGGAACCCGAGCAACCGTCATCAACCGGTGCGCCGATCACACCTCAAGGCGGCGGCTGGAGCCGGACGGTGACCGCCGTCGCGCAGGGGTAATCCCCCGGAGCGCCCGGCTGCCGCTCCATGGCGCACAGACCATCGTACCTCGCGAGAATCTCGACTCGCGCGCCCGCCGGCGGCCTGTTCCGACGGGTGGTCTGCACCATGATGTCGTCGCCGCTGTGACCGATCCACCGGTCCTCACGCGTGGAGACGACCAGAGTATCGGTGCCCGTCGCAACGCGACCCCAGATGACCCGCGAGACCGTTCCCTGTATGCGCAGCAGGGCTCCTTCGGCATAGACCCCCTCTCTGGCCGCGGCGTAGTCGAACTCCGCGGCGTGTTCGTTGATGAGCTCCTCGGTCGCCTGCACGTATTCGTGGTTGGGCGACTGGTCGAGAAGCAACTGGTAGGCGCGTACGTAGAGGTCGAGATCGAGGCCCGCGGTGAGATCGTGCGAATGTGCGTACCGGTACCAGTGTGCCGCCTCGCGCATTCCGCGGTCGGCCGCGAGTGCATACGTCTCGGCTGCGCGATTATGGTGACCGAACTCGTAGTAGGTCATCGCGCGCGCGATGGTCGACTCCAGCTCGGCCGCGTCGGCACGCGAAATCACGATCTCGCCGCCGCCGGGATCGACGAAGTAGAGTACCGCTGTTCCGACCACGGCCACAGCGGCCGCGACCCACAAGCCTATCGTCCCCCTTCTGCCCATGGCTCCACCTCGCAGACTCGGTGCCCTCACCATACCGTAGACGCCGGACCTCATCAATCGCGCCACGGGGCGGCGGTACCGGAAAAGGTGTTTGCGCCGGACAACCGACGCTGATACGATTGCCCGGTGGGTACCGAGATCATTCCGGTCGAACGTCAGCGTCAGATCGTCGAGATCGTTGACGAGCGCGGAGTCATGCGCGTCAATGAGCTCAGCGAACGGTTTTCCGTTTCGGTCATGACGATCCGACGCGACCTGATGGCGCTCGAGGAACAGGGGTTCCTGAGCCGATCGCACGGCGGCGCCGTCTCGCGCAGGCGGTTTCAGAGCGAACCGTATTTCGATCAGAAGGGACGTCGAAACCGTGCGGAGAAAGTCGCG
Organism: Spirochaetales bacterium; assembly: GCA_007127335.1. Classification (GTDB taxonomy): domain Bacteria; phylum Spirochaetota; class Spirochaetia; order DSM-27196; family SLST01; genus SLST01. The sequence goes on from SKZO01000065.1 coordinate 4,237, forward strand.
ATCGCGCGGGCGGCGGCGGCACTCGTGGAGGCCGGCGAGACCATCCTCGTCAACAGCGGAAGCACGACGCTCGAGTTCCTGCGGGCGCTCGCGCCGATCGAGCTGCGGGTCGTGACGAGCAACGCGGGCGCGCTCACCGCGCTCGAAGCGCCCTCGATCGAGTGCATCGTCGTTGGCGGCGTCTACCGCAGGAGATCCAACTCATTCGTCGGCGGGCTGGCCGTGCAGACCCTGAGTCAGGTGTTCGGAAGCCGGTCCTTCATTGGAGTGGACGGGTTGTCGGTGGAGGCGGGGCTCACGACACCACACCACCAGGAGGCCGAGATCTCCCGGGAGATGATACGGCGGACCCGGGGCGAGGTGATCGTGCTGGCCGACTCATCGAAGATCGGAGGGGTGGCCCCTTTCGTGACCGCGTCGCTTGACGACGTGCACATCGTCGTGACGGACTCCGGGCTCGATGAGGAGTACCGGATCGCGCTCATGGAGCGCGGTATTCGGGTGATCGTCGCAGATTCGAACAGAAAGAACCATTGACAAACAAAAAGCAACAGTCCATAGTTGCGTGCGAGAGGATCATGGACCATTTCACTGTGGCGATCGTCGGTGCCGGCGTGTCCGGAGCGGCGATTGCTCGTCGGCTTTCTGCCTACGACATCAAGGTTGCGCTCGTGGACCGGGAGGCGGACGTCTCATTCGGGACATCCAAGGCCAACTCCGGAATCATCCACGGCGGGTTCCACCACAGCCTTCGCTATCTCAAGGCCCAACTGGAGATCCAGGGGGCCGGCCTCTACCCGCAGCTCCATCGGGAGCTCGGGTTTCCCTACCGACGGTGCGGGATCGTCGTCGCCGCCTTTACGAACGAGGAGCTCATCACCGCAGAGCACCTCTACCGTCAGGGAGTGGAGAACGACTCGGCCGGAATCGAGTTGTGCGGAGCGGACCGGATTCGTGAGCTCGAGCCGAAGCTGCACCAGGACGTCATAGGAGGCGTCTACGCCCCGGCCGGCGGCATCATTGAGCCGTACCGGTTCGTGTTCGCGCTCGTTGAGAACGCCGAACAGAACGGGCTCACGGTGCTTCGCGACTTTGAAGTCATTGACGGCTCCCGGACTGCCGACCGGTTCACCCTCCACGCCGGTGACGGACGCCGGATCTCCGCCGATTTCGTGATCAACGCCGCCGGTCTGTACGCCGACGAGCTCTCCCGGGTCTTTGGCGCGGAGCAGTTCACCATCACGCCCCGCAAGGGCGAGTATCATCTGCTCGATCGGCGCACGCCTGCCTGTCCGCGGCGTGTCGTTTTTCCGGTTCCCACGTCGGTGTCCAAGGGAATGCTCGTCATTCCGACCGTCGAAGGTACCGTTCTGCTCGGACCGACCGCGGACCCCCTCGACGACAAGGAGGATCTCACGACGAGCCGGGACCGGCTGAGCGAGATTGTCGCCTCTGCGCAGCAGCTCGTGCCTTCGGTCTCGGCTTCGGACATCATCACGTCATTCTCGGGCCTGCGGCCCACGCTGCCCGACGGCGATTTCATGATCCGGGAGTCCGATGTCGTGCCGGGCCTCATCCACGTCGCCGGGATCCAGAGTCCCGGTCTCACCGCGGCGCCCGCCGTCGCCGAATACGTGAAGGATCTCCTGAAGTCGGCCGGCTGCACGCTCACCGAGAAGCCCCGCTTCTCCGGGCACCTGCCGGCCGTGCGTCGGACGAGGGCCATGGACGACGCCGAGCTCACGACGAGCTGGGAGGCGAACCACGATGCAGGGAGCGTCGTCTGCCGCTGTGAGACAGTCACGAGAGAGGAGATCCGTGACGCGATCGCGGCCGGTCATACGACGGTGGACGGGATCAAGTTCTACTGTCGCGCATCGGCCGGACGCTGCCAGGGGGCATTCTGTATCCCTCGCATGCTCGAGATCATCGCGGAGGAGACCGGCGCGCCGGTGACCGCGATCACGAAGCGGGGTCCCGGGAGCGGATTGGTCGACCGGACCCTGCCGGGGACACCCGCGGTTCGCACACGGCGCGATCGTGCATTGCGAGGCGAGCGACGTGCCCCCCGGCAGACCGACGCGGTGATCATTGGTGGGGGCGCCGCGGGCATGGCGGCCGCGAGCGAGCTTGCCGCGCGCGGATTTCGGCCGCTCGTCGTCGACCGCGAGCGAAGTCTGGGCGGCGTGTTGCGCCAGTGCGTCCACAACGGCTTTGGAATCCACGAGTACAACGAGGAACTGACCGGCCCTGAGTACGCTGAGCGGTACGTCGATGAAGTGGCGCGCGCCGATGTCCAGACGCTCGTGGACACCACGGTGCTGGGGATCGAGCACGCCGACGGGGGGTTCGTGACGCGCCTCCTGTCGCGGGAAGGCGGGCTTGAGCTCGTCCGGTCGCCTGCGATCGCGCTCGCGATGGGAAGTCGCGAGAGAAACCGCGGCGGCATCCAGATACCCGGCAGCCGACCGGCGGGGGTGATGACGGCCGGCGCCGCGCAACGGCTGATCAATGTCGAGGGGTTTGTGCCGGGCAGGCGTGCGGTGATCATCGGGAGCGGCGACATAGGGCTGATCATGGCGCGGAGGTTCAAGCTCATAGGCGCCGAGGTGGAAGCGGTGATCGAGATCCAGCCGGTTCCGTCCGGCATCAACCGGAACATCGTGCAGTGTCTTGACGACTTCGGCATTCCCCTCTACCTCGGCCACGTGGTGACGGCGATTCACGGGCGCGATCGGGTGAGCAGCGTATCCGTCGCGCCACTCGAGAACGGCGTCCCGCGGACCGACTCCGCCTTTGAGATCGAGTGCGATACGGTATTGCTCTCCGTCGGGCTCATCCCGGAGAACGAGCTCTCGCGCCCGCTCGGGGTCGAGCTCCATCGCCAGACAAACGGTCCGCTCGTCGACTCGCGGCTCATGACTACGGTTCCCGGGGTCTTCGCCTCAGGGAACGTGCTCCACATACACGACCTCGTGGACTTCGTTGCCGAGGAATCGCGCAGGTGCGGGCACTCCATTGCCGACTACCTTGAACACCGTGACGGAATCGAGGAGGCCGATCTCGTGGCCGGCAGCAACGTCCGCTACGCCGTCCCCGGGCGGATCAGGGTTGGCGAGGAGAATCGGGTATACCTGCGATCGATGATCGCACGAGTCGGCGCGATGGTGGAGGTTCGCCGGGGCGATGATGTTGTCCTGCGCGAGAAGCAGCATCACGTGCAACCCTCCGAGATGATCACCATCACCGTTGACGGCGCCGGGCTGTCGCCCGGGGATCGGGTGGAGGTGTCGGTGCGATGATTGCGGAGAACCAGCGACTGATACGAGTGCGGGATACGGACGACGAGCTGACCTGTATCGTCTGCCCGATCGGATGTCGGCTTCATGCCAGGCGGCTCGACGACGGTTCGCTCGAGGTGACCGGCAACCGGTGCAGACGGGGCGTCGCGTACGCCGAAGAGGAGTTCAGTGACCCCCGTCGTCCCGTAACCGGGACCTGCGCCGTCTCCGGTGGAGAGTTCTTCCGTCTTCCGGTCAAGAGCAGCAAGCCCGTGGCGGTGGATGACATTCCGGCCTTTCTGAACGTGATGTACGAGCTCGAGTTCGTTGCGCCCGTCGAGTGCGGAGCCGTGATCGCAACCGACATCGCCGGAACCGGCATCGATCTGATCGCGACGATGTCCATGCGTGAGGAGGAGTAGATGGCCGAGCGATTCGTGGTGGCCCTCGACCAGGGGACGACAAGCTCGCGGGCGATCGTGTTCGACAGCAGGAGCGCCATTCGCGGGGTAGCGCAGCGAGAGTTCACCCAACACTATCCCAGACCTGGATGGGTCGAGCACGATCCGCGGGAGATCTGGAGCTCCCAGCTCGAGGTGCTGCACGCGGCGCTCAGGCAGGCCGACGTGAGCCCCGGACAGCTCGCCGGGCTCGGGATCACCAACCAGCGCGAGACGACGATTCTCTGGGACCGGAGAACCGGTGAGCCGATCCATAACGCGATCGTCTGGCAGTGCCGCAGGACCTCCGCGGCATGCGACAGGCTCGTTCGTGACGGCCACGAATCGCTGATCCAGGAGCGCACCGGCCTCGTCGTCGACGCGTATTTCAGCGGGACCAAGATCCAGTGGTTGCTCGAGAACGTCGCCGGCGCCCGGGCGCTGGCGGAGCAAGGCCACCTGGCATTCGGTACGGTCGACTCGTGGCTTCTGTGGAACCTGACCGACGGTGCGGTCCACGCGACCGACGTGACCAACGCAGGCCGGACGATGCTCTGCGACATCCACCGCCTCGAGTGGGATGAGGAGCTGCTCGCGCTGCTCGACATTCCGTCGTCGATCCTTCCCTCGATCGTCCCCTCCTCGGGTGTGATCGGGAAGACGGCGCCCAAGATATTCGCCGGAACCGAGGTTCCTGTCGCCGGCATGGCCGGCGACCAGCACGCGGCACTCTTCGGGCAGGCCTGTTTTGACGTCGGCATGACGAAGAACACCTACGGCACCGGCTGCTTCATCCTGGTGAACACCGGAGAGAAGGCGATCGCGAGCCGGAACCGTCTTCTCACGACACCCGCGTGGGAGCTGTCTTCCCGTCCTCCTGCATACGCCATGGAGGGCAGCATTTTCATAGCGGGCGCGGCCGTGCAGTGGCTGCGTGATTCTATGAAAGTGATCTCCAACGCGGCCGAGAGTGAGTACTTCGCGACGCAGGTATCCGACTCGGGCGGGGTATACGTCGTCCCGGCCTTCGTCGGGCTTGGCGCTCCCCACTGGGACAGCTACGCGCGGGGAGGAGTCTTTGGGCTCACCGCGGGTACCGGGCGGAACCATCTCGTCCGCGCGACGCTCGAGTCGATCGCATACCAGAGCCGCGACGTCGTGGAGGCGATGGCGCGCGACGGGTCGGGCACCGCCGAGGTGCAGACGATGCGGGTAGACGGCGGAGCGAGTGCGAACGACTTCCTGATGCAGTTCCAGGCGGATATTCTGGGGACCGCCGTGGAGCGACCGGTGGTCGCGGAGACCACCGCGCTCGGGGCGGCCTGTCTTGCGGGGCTCGGCACCGGTTTCTGGTCCGACGCGGAGGAGATTCGCGACGCCTGGAAGCTCGAACGACGTTTCGAACCCCGGATGTCCGAGGACGAGCGTGAGACGCTGTACGCCGGCTGGCAGGAGGCCGTGAGGCGAGTGCGTGGATGGGCCGATGGGTGATCGCGACCGAGCCCGCGACGTGCACGTCGTCATCGTCGGCGGTGGGGGTACAGGGGCGGCGCTCCTGCACGATCTCACCCAGCGAGGGTTCCGCTGTACGCTGTTCGAGCGCGGGGAGCTGACGAGCGGAACGACCGGACGCCATCACGGGCAATTGCACTCCGGCGCGAGGTACGCGGTGGGTGACGTGGAGATAGCCCGGGAATGCGCACAGGAGGTCACGATCCTGCGCCGCATCGCCGCCGATTCGATCGAGATGAACTACGGCCTCTTCCTCGCGCTGAGCGACGAGGACGAGGTGTACGGGGATGCATTTGCCGCCGCGTGCGAGGCGGCCGGCATTCCCGTGAGGCGGATAGCCGTGGACGAGGCGTTGCGGTACGAGCCGCGGATCAATCCTCGGGCACGGTTCGCGTACGTCGTGCCGGACGGTACGATCGACGCGTACCGCCTGCCGCTGCAGTTCCTCGCGTCGGCGACGGCTCACGGCGCGTCGGTACGCCGGTTCTGTGAGGTGACCCGAGTGGACACGACACAGGGCGCCGTGACCGGAGTCTGCGTCTTTGACTACACGAGACACGACGAGGAGATCTGTCCGGCGGACGTCGTCATCAACGCCGCGGGCCCATGGGCAGGACAGGTGGCACGGCGCGCCGGTGTCGACCTGCCGGTGACGCCGGCCGCCGGCACGATGGTCGCCGTGCGCGGCCGGATCTGCAACATGGTAGTGAGCCACCTCCATCCCCCCGGGGATGGAGATATCATCGTCCCGCAGCGCGGGCTCTCCATCATAGGGTCGACGCAGTGGGAGACCGACGATCCCGACGGGATGGTCACCCCGGAGGGCGACATCGAGTGGTTGAGGATGCGAGCCGACGAGCTGCTCCCCGGGTTCTCAGACGAACCGTTCCATGCCGCGTGGACGGCTGCCCGGCCGCTCGCGGGTCGTTCGGCCGGAGGCGGCAGAGCCTTGAGCCGTGGGTTCACCGTAGTCGCGCCGAGTGGAGAGGGGCCGCATGGCTTCTACAGCGTCGTGGGCGGAAAGGCCACGACGCTGCGGGCGATGGCTCAGGCGGTTGCCGACCGGGTGTGCCACGATCTGCGCCTCGATATTCCGGGTCGTACGCACGCGACGCCCCTGCTGGTACACCGCGAGTACTTCCGCAGGAGCATTGCGTGAGCGCGAAGAAGACGCTGCGGATCAGACGCACAGAGGGTCACGTAGATGAGTTCGCCGTGTCCGCCGGCCCGTACACCACCCTGCTCGACGGACTCGAAGAGATACGAACCGGCGAGGACAGACGCCTGGTCTACCGGCACTCATGTCATCACGGCTCGTGCGGCACCTGCGGCGCGATCGTCAACGGTGAGCGCGTGCTCGTCTGTCTGACGCGTCTGGCGGATTTGCCCGCCGTATCGATGGTCGAGCCCCTCTCGCCGTACTCCGTCGTTGCCGATCTCGCCGTCGATGCCGACGCCCTCTACGAGCGTTTTCCGCCCGACGCAGGGTATCTCA
>SKZO01000218.1 GCA_007127335.1 Spirochaetales bacterium
AGGAACGGGAGAACGCACAGACGATCCACCTCTGGCTCGGCCGCTTCTTCATCCGACCCATTCATCATCACCCGGTGATCCATGTCGAGGAGCGCGGGGCCGACGCGTTCACTTTCGAGATCCGTGTCGCCGACCGCAGACACGACGAGCAGTTGCCCGAGTCGTTCGACGCCTTTCTCGCGCGTCCTGAGAACGAGACGCTGCCGCTGCTGCGCGACCTCAGCCTGCTCGCGACCTACCTGCCTACCGTGAACGACTTCCTCCGCGGTTCCGGTCCGGTGACCGTGAAGGCCGACGCGTTTATCGACGGCTGGTTCGCCGCACTCGCTGCGCTTCGCACGCTCGGCGTGCGCACCGTTGTCCCGAAGGTCCTGCGCGAAGCCTTCCTCCCGCACCTCACTCTGGGCATCAGGAACGCCGGCGGCTCACCGGACAGCGTCGTCTCGTACACCTCGCTTGCGCAGATGCTCGAGTTCGACTGGCAGGTCGCGGTCGGCGACACCTTCATCTCGGCAGACGAGCTCACGAGAATCGGTTCGGAGTATCGCCGTTTCGTGCGGTACAAGGACATGTTCCTCGAGCTCGACGAGAAGCAGATCGAGTCGATCAGGCGCCGACTCGACCGGGATCCGACTCCGTCTCCCATGGAGCTCCTGAAGACCGGCCTTACCGGCGAGTTCGACGGGGCCCCCGTCGCGATGGACGAGTCGACATCCGCGCTCTTCGACGCCTTCCTCGCGCCGGCGGAGGTCGCCGTGCCGGCCAATCTGCGCGCCACCCTGCGCCCGTACCAGGAGCGCGGCTACCGGTGGTTGTACCACAACCACCGCATCGGGCTCGGCTCGGTCATGGCGGACGACATGGGGCTCGGCAAGACCGTCCAGGTGATCGCCTTCCTGCTGCAGCTGTACAACGAGGGCGTCGTCACCGCGAAACGCCCGGCGCTGATCGTCGTTCCCGCGAGCGTCGCGACGAACTGGGAGCGCGAGATCGTGCGATTCGCTGCGGACCTCCGCGTGGTCGTCTACCACGGCGCGAGCCGGGAGCTTCCTTCTGACGCACACCTCATCGTTACTACGTATGCGCTCGCTCGGATCGATGCGTCGGCATTCGTCGGCAGGAAATGGTCGGTGACCGTGCTCGATGAGGCGCAGAATATCAAGAACTCGACCTCCTCCCAGGCGAAGGCGGTGAAGGGCATCCGGTCCGACTACGCGATTGCGATGACCGGCACCCCGGTCGAGAACCGGCTGCTCGACTACTGGAGCATCGTCGACTACGTTATGCGCGGATATCTCGGGACGAAGACCTCGTTCAAGGAGAGCTTTGCGGTGCCGATCGAACGCTTCCGCGACCGGGTGGTACTCGATCGGTTCCGGCGTGTCACGGCGCCGCTGATCATGCGTCGGCTCAAGACAGACAAGCAGATCATCGACGACCTCCCGGACAAGATCGTCACGAACCGGTTTCCGCCGCTCTCCAGGCAGCAGAGCGTTCTTTACCGCGAGCTCGTCGAGCATACCGACGAGTGGCTCGCTGATACCGAGGGCATCAACCGGGCCGGAGTGGTCTTCAAGCTGATGACCGGGCTCAAGCAGATCTGCTGTCACCCGCGTCTGTACGTGAAGAAAGGGTCGGCTTCACCCGCCGAGTCGGGAAAGGCTCAGATGCTCCTTGAGCTGCTCGCGACGATCACCGAGCGGGGCGAGAAGGTGCTCGTCTTCACCCAGTATGCGGAGATGGGGGAGCTCCTGAAGCAGATCATCGAGACCGAGCTCGATTCACCCTGTCTCTTCCTCCACGGCGGCAGCACGCGTCCCCAGCGTGACGCGATGGTCGACACCTTTCAGACCGACCCCCTGCACCGCGTCATGGTTCTCTCCATCAAAGCCGGCGGCGTCGGGCTCAACCTGACGGCGGCAAACCACGTCGTTCACTACGACCTCTGGTGGAACCCGGCGGTGGAGAACCAGGCGACCGACCGAGCCTTCCGCATCGGCCAGCGCAAGGAGGTGACCGTCTACCGCCTCGTCACCCGGGGCACCTTCGAGGAGCGGATCAACGAGATGCTCGACGCGAAGAAGGAGCTCGCCGACCTCACCGTTGCCGAGGGAGAACAGTGGCTCACGAAGCTGAGCAATGCGGAGATCCGTGAGCTCGTCGAGTTTCGGCAGGATCAGCCCGTCAGCCCCACGGATGGAGCACCACCTTCCCGCACTCGCCGGTGAGCTGGAGCTCCCAGGCGTCGGCCACCCGCGACAGGGGAAAGGCGTGCGTGATCATCCGCGTCAGCTGCTCGCCGCAGTTCCGCACGACCTGCAGAACCCGCGGATAGTCCGCGAGGTTGTAGTGCCACGATCCGTGGAGCGAGATCCCCTTGCGGATCATGTCCGCGCTGACCTCGATCCCGAGCGTTCCGCCCTCGCCAACGAAGGCGACCGATCCCCGGCGTCGCACGGAGTCTATGAGCAGGCGTTGCGCGGCGGGGACGCCGGTGCAGTCGACGCAGGCGTCGGCGCCGCGGCCTCCCGTGCGTTCCCGGACACGAGCCGGAACATCGGGGTCGGCCGGATTGAAGACCTCCTCCGCGCCGAGCTCGCGAGCCAGGCGCGCCCGGTACGGGTTCGACTCCACCGCGAGTACTCTACTGCCGCGATACCTCGCGTTGATCACGCCTCCAAGGCCCACGGGTCCGAGCCCGGCGATCAGCACCGTATCGAAGGCATCCACGCCCGTCCGCGCAAGCGCACCGAAGGTGGGACCGAGCCCGCAGCACGCCATCGCGGCGTGATCGATCGGCAGATCGTCGGGCACCGGCAGCAGGAGCCAGTCCTGCTTGATCAGATACTGCGCGTAGGTAGCCA
>SKZO01000257.1 GCA_007127335.1 Spirochaetales bacterium
CCCCGCCGCGTCCACGGTCACTCCCCTGCGAGCGGAGGCCAGCGCCATGCGCAGGAGCGTGTCGAACCGTACGGCCCAGGTCACCGACCGCGGGTCAATCCGCGCACGGGCCTGCTGTGTCTCAAGCACCCGCGAGGCAAGGTCTTCGAAGTACTCTCTGAGATCGACGCCCGTGTTCAGCGCGTACTGCTCGATGAACGCCTCATCGCCGGTGATACGGGCCCCGTCCACGTCCACGGCGTTGAAACAGACCTCGGTAATGAGGCCCGCCCGGACGCGGAGCTGCAGAAAGCCCATCCACCCGTCGGGCCCGGTATGGGAGAAGCTCGCGGCGTAGACGCCGTCCCGGTAGAGCGGCGCACCATCGGCGCGCCGCAGAGCGTCGGGGTCGGTCTCCGGCGGCCCACAGCTCAGCAAGAGCACGGCGACCGCGAGCAGGGCGCCTGCAGGCCGCGCCGCGCGGCCGGAGTTAGAACGTCTGAGCATCAACTCCGTCCTCGACCTCGCCGCCTTCGACTCTGACGAACACACGGTTCGGCAGGCACGCGGTCCACTCGCCGGTCATGCGCAGCGCGCCCGCGGCGATGCAGATCTTGTCACGGCACGGGCTGTCGTCGACGCGGGCGTGCCCGTCGCGGATCTGGACAAAGGTCTCGCCAAGCGGTCCCTGCACGGCGACGCGCCGATCCTGGTCCAGGGGATAGAGGAAGGTTCCTTCGTCGCTCTGGATACTCACGCCGCCGGGCTGGGCGCCGTTTCCGTACGCAAAGACGGCCGCACCCGCGACCATCACCACGGAGATCAACAGCGCGAGGACGTCGAGCGGTTTCGGCGCGAAGAGCTTCATTTCCTGCGTTTGTCGCGTATGTAGATCTGTTTCGCCGGCGAATTATCGCTCGACCGCTCATCGATCGTGAAGAGATCGACCGCCCGAATGAGCTCTCCGAGTTTCTTGTAGCCATAGTTGCGCGGGTCGAACTCGGGTGCCTTGTTGGCAACGTTCTGGCCCACCGTACCCAGGTTCGCCCACCCGGTCTCGTCGGCAGAGTCCTCGGTGGCGTTCCGCAGGAGATTCACGAGGCGTGAGTCGCTCTTCAGCTCGCGGGCGCTCTTGCGGGGCGTGCCGCCACCCTCGTCCTTCTCGTCCTCCTTGCGGAGAATCTCGGTGAAGATGAACCGATCGCACGCGCCCACGAAGGCCTTTGGAGTCTTCTGCTCCCCGAAACCGTAGACAATGAGACCGGCTTCCCTGATGCGCGCCGAAAGACGCGTGAAGTCGCTGTCGCTCGAAACGATGCAGAACCCGTCCATCGTCTCGGTGTAGAGGAGGTCCATCGCGTCTATGATCATCGCGCTGTCGGTCGCGTTCTTCCCGCGAGTGTAGGCGAACTGCTGGATAGGCTGAATGGCGTGCTCGAGCAGCATCTCCTTCCACCCCTTGAGGTGCGTGCTGGTCCAGTCCCCGTAGATGCGCTTGACCGTGGCGACCCCGTAGTTCGCGATCTCCTCGAGGAGACTGTCAATAATGGCCGGTTGGGTGTTGTCGGCGTCAATGAGGACTGCCAGGCGTTTCTGGCCCTCGCTATTCGGCATAGCCAAGACACTACGGCATCGTGGACGAATGATCAAGGTTGACAGAACGGATCTGCGTGCCGATGCTACCCGGATGAACTGGTGGGGCATTCTCGTCTCGTTCTCCTACGTCTTCGGGTTCATCGGCATCGCACAGATCCTCCTGCGGGCCGAGAGGCTCTCGCCCTCGGTGACGCGAAAGATCGTCCACATTGGGGTGGCGCACTGGTGGATCCTCGCGATGATCTTCTTCGACCGATGGCACTTTGCCGTCGTCGGACCTGCGGCGTTCATCGTCATCAACCTCGCGAGCTACCTCCTGCGGCTCTTCCCGGCGATGGAACACGAGGAGCGAGGCCGCAACCTCGGTACCGTCTACTTCCCCGTCGCGCTTCTCATCTGCGTGCTGCTCACCTGGGGCGGCCCCATACCGATCTGGATGGGCGGGCTCGCGATGCTCGTACTCGGCTGGGGCGACGGGCTCGCTTCGCTCGTCGGAGAGATCCAGAAGAACGGGAGGATCCGGGTGTTCGGGAACTCGAAGAGCATCGCCGGGTCGTGCGCGATGTTCGCGGCCTCCGCGGTCGTCGCCCTCGTCTTCACGTTGCTGTTCGCGGCGCCGTCCTCCGGGCTGCTCCTGGGGAGCACGGTCGTCACGGTCCTGGCGGTCGCTCTCGTCGCGACCGTCGTCGAGCTCGTCACGCCCCTCGGACTGGACAACCTCACCGTCCCGATCGCTACCCTTCTCTTTGTGTACCTGGTATGAGCGCCGTGCTCCTCGCGGCAGCGGCCGTGATCCTCAACGTCGGCGCCGGGTACGCTGCATTCCAGCGCCGATCGGTAACCGGTTCCGGGGCGGTTGCCGGCGCGGTCGTGGGAACGCTCATCTTCATCGGTGGCGGCCCGGGCTACTGGTTGATGCTGATGCTCTTCTTCGTCGGCTCTTCTCTCGCGGGCAGGGTGGGATCCCGCAGGCGCCCGTCGCTCGAACGGATGCACGAGCGGGGAAGCCGACGCGACTACGTACAGGTGTTCGCAAACGGTGGCGTCGCGGCGATCGCCGCGCTGCTCCTGCGCATGACCGGTCACCTCGCCTTCGCGACGGCGACCGCCGCCGCGCTCGCAGCGGCAACCGCGGACACGTGGGCGAGCGAGCTCGGTGTGCTGAGCTCGCGCCCACCGCGATCGATTCTCACCTGGCGTCGACTCGAGGCGGGAACCTCGGGCGGCGTTTCGTGGCTGGGGACCGCGGCCGCGGCTGCGGGGAGCATCCTGATCGCCGCATCGTTCGCGGCCGTCGAGCCGCGGATCACCCTCCTGCCTGCCCTGGCGATCATCCTTCCCGCCGGCCTGCTCGGAACCACTGCGGACAGCCTGCTCGGCGCGACCGTCCAGGCGCAGTATCGCGACGATACCGGCCGGCCTACCGAACGTCGCGCGGGGGAGCAGAGCCCCAATACCCGGACCCGGGGAGCCGCGTTCGTCAACAACGACGTGGTCAACGTCGCAAGCACGCTGATCGCGGCCGGAGCGGCAGCGTTGGTCGCCTTCAGCGGCCGGCTTCCTTGATGCGGACGAAGCGTATCTGGTTCCTGCCGTTCTCCTTCGCGATGTAGAGCGCCTTGTCGGCAGCCCGGACGACGTGCGCAATTGAGGAGCGCGCCGAGCGCCGGTCCGAGATGCCGATCGAGACGGTGACGCTGATCCGCGTGGAGCGCACCGAAGTTTCCATCGTCTCCACGCTCGCACGCAGCCGCTGCGCGAGCGGTACGATGTCGCGGCCGGCGCGTCCGGGAAAGAAGACAATGAGCTCCTCGCCGCCGTAGCGGCAGACGACGCCTTCCGGCACGACGGACTTCTGCACCATCTGTGCGACGTTGAACAGGATCCGGTCGCCGGCCTGATGCCCATGTGTGTCGTTGACCTGTTTGAAGTGGTCGATGTCGATCATCATGACGGTCAGCGGAGGCCGCGTGTTGATGCTCGACTGTTCGGCGAGAATCCGGTTGCAGAACTCGCGGTTGTAGATATGCAGCAGCGGATCGTAGGCGATGCGATGCCCCATCCGCGCGAGAATATGCGCAAGGATCGATCCCGCGAGGAAGAGCGGCGCAACGCAGACGTAGAGCAGCGCGACGAAATCGGGCGACACCGGCCCGTAGCCGGCCGCGTCGAGCAGGGGCGGGAGCACCCAGGCGCCGGCGGCAAGCAGGGCGATGCCGGAGAAGGCGCCTCGCAGGTAGAACGTCTGTGGCCGCATCAGAGCGTTCGAGAGAACGACGGCTGCGGCCAGGACTACCGCGGCGAGCGCGGGCCACGAGAGGAGCCGCTGCGGAACGAGCCGGGCGACGAAGCCGAAGCTCGCCGGAAGGAAGCGGACGAGCGCCAGCAGCGCGAACTGAAGACCAACGAGCGTGCGCGTGACCAGACGGGTCGTCCGGTACGTCGGGAAGGCCGGCAGCGCGGTACAGCCGATCGCGATGAGTATCCCCAGCAGATAGACGACCTCCCGGTACCCCGGGGGAACAACGGGGATCGCGTCGGTGTAGTATCGCGCGAGGCCGACAAAGACCACGTAAAGAATGCTCTGCAGACCAACGGAGTAGCCGGCGAGATAGACCCGGAGGTTCTGCACCCGCGGATAGGAGACGTGCCCCGCGAAGAGCACGACGACGCCAAGGATGAGTGCGGCAAGGGGGAGAGCCCGCTCGACGATCGCCGGAGGGGGAAGCGGGCCCGCGACGACCGCGGCCGCACCCATCCCCAGGAGCAGCGCGACCGAGGCTCCGAGCAACAGCGTCCCCCAGCGCGCCGATCTGACGATCACTGCCGTCCGCCGGTGAGTTTGGCCACAAATCGTTCGGCGGCCTTGCCGGAAAGGCCTGCCTCTTCGGCCGCCTCTTCGGCCGCCCCCTGCAAGGTGCTGCCCTTAGCCCGGCCCAGTAGAACGCGCAGCGCGGCGAGCTCGTCGGCGGAGAAGCTCGTTGAGCCAAGGACGTGCCGTTCGAACGCGGCGCAGGCGGTCGGGCACACCGCCCTGGTGATCTCGAACATCGTCTGCGCGTAGAGGCGGATCTCCCTCTGGGCGTGCGGATCCATGCGGAGTTTGAGGAAGTGAAAAAGATTGTGCAGGTCGATCTGCCAGTACCACTCGGTGTAGAGGCTCAAGGGAAGGTTGATCCTCGCGAGCTCGCGCGCGATGCCCTCGTCTATGAGGCGAGTGTAGGCGGAATAGGCGTCGGCCTGCCCGGAGCGAAACTGTTCACGCACGGCCTCCTGACGCTCGTCGGAGATGCTCTCGTCCGACCGCCCCTGCTTGTTGTCCGTGCTCTGGAGCGCGATGTCCTCACCGGCGGGCACGTAGAACTCGTCCTTCATGACGCTGTACCGGCCGCTGATCTCGTTGAGACGCGCGGTGCGGTGGCGGACCCATTGCCGGGCGACGAATACCGGCATCTTGGCGTGGAATGTCAGCACGACCTGCTCGAACGGTGAGGTATGGTCGTTTCGCAGGAGGTAGTCGATCAGGGCGGCGTCCTGCCGGTAGCTCCTGGTTCCCTCCCCGTAGGAGACACGGGCCGACTGGACGATGCGCTGATCGCCGCCAAGGTAGTCGACGAGCCGCACGAATCCCTGGTCGAGCACCGGATACTCCCGGTCGAGAATCGCTTCTGCCTCAGGAACAACGATATGTGCCACGAAACCCCCTCGGGCATTATCCGCGCGGCGCAGAGACCTGTAAAGGTGGAATCTGCCGCACCGGTGCCGCGGGTGTTGGATTCCCGACGCCGGAAGCGGTACCTTCTTGACGGAATGATGCAAGGTGTCGGCCGGCTCGTGATCGCGACATGCGCGCTGCTGTTTCTCGCCGTGCCCCGGATATCCGGTGCGCAGGAAGACCTGGTCGTCGTGACCGGTGAGCAGGAAGAGGACGGTTCGGTGGTCGTGCGAGCGTCGAGCTCTCACATCATCCCGGTCTACCTCAGCGTCGATCTGGCTCGGCTCATCAACATGGAGGCCGACGCGCCAACGCCGTTCGGCGTCGAGCTCGCCCCCGATACTCGCGGGATGGAACTGTTCCGCCTGCGACCGACGAGCACGAGCGGCCGGATCGGGTACACGCTCTCCTACCGCTACGCGCGCGGCAATCCTCTCACGGTCGACCATGACGACGACCATCTCTACCTCGTCCCGTACGCCCACGGCGACAAGCGCCGCGTCTCGCAGGGCTTTCGCGGAGCCTTCTCGCATTACGGAGAGAACGAGTACGCGATCGACTTTGAGATGCCTGAGGGCACGGAGGTCTTCGCGACCCGCGACGGCATCGTCGCAGAGGTGAAGCAGGATTCACGCGTGGGAGGACCGGCGCGAAGCTACAGCGGCGACGCGAACTACGTGCTCATCATGCACGGCGACGGCAGCTTCGCCAACTACGCGCACCTGCGCTACGGCGGAGCCGTAGTGGCGCCGGGAGATCGAGTGAACGCCGGAGATCTGATCGGGTACAGCGGAAACACCGGACGTTCATCAGGGCCTCATCTGCATTTCGACGTGCGCATCCCGCTGCTCGACGGCACGATGCAGTCAATACCCTTTGCATTCCTGGGGACCGACGGCGAGCCGGTGGAACCCCGCGAGAACCGGTTCTACTACGCGTACCACCCCGGTGGGCCACCGTTCGAGGAGGTATACGGCGAATCACTCACGATGGCCGATTTCGCCGACTACGCGGAGAGGTTCACCGACGGGTCGGCTATTGACGTCCGGGTAGAACAGATCGACCTCACCTTCCTCGTCTTCGTTCAGAACGGGCTCGACCGGGAGGCCGACGTCGAAGTCAGTTTCCAGCTGCGCGGACTGCAGTCCGACGCTGGTCGGGTGGTCCAGCTCATGGTTCCCGCCGGGACCGAAGTCCTCGCGAGCATCCTCCGCCCCGTGTCAGGCGCGAGGACTATTCAGTACGGTTTCACCGTTCGGTACCGGTAGCGGCGGCGAGGATGGGCATCACCAAAAGAGGCATCGCGACCGGGTCGGCGTTTCTCTCCATGCTGTTCCTCGGAGTGGGCGTGGCGATCGTCGGCGCGACGGCACAGGCCGTCGGACTCACGGCGTCGCAGATAGGGTACCTGATCGCCGCGCAGAACGTCGGGTTCGGAATAGCGGTCGTCGTCGGAGGCGCCTTGTCGGATCTCTACCGCAAGTCAGCGATCCTCGCGGCGGGTCTTCTGGCGCTCGGCGCCTCGTTCGGCCTCCTCTACCGGAGCGAAAGCTTCGCCGTCAACCTTGGCGTGATGCTCCTGATGGGCGGGGGCATGGGTGCCGTTGAGGCGGTCACCGACGCAATGCTGCTTGACATGCACACCCGCAACGAGAGCCGGTACGTCACGGTGAACCATTTCTTCGTGTCGTTCGGGATGGTAGGCATCACCATCTACCTGATGGTGCTCGAGCTCGACTGGAGCGTGTCGCTCACCCAGGTGGCGGTCGCGATCGCCGCGCTCGTCGCCCTCGTCGTCTTCCTCAGACCACCGGGACATCGCCGCGCCTCCAGCGGTAAGCAGATCATGCGTGAGCTGACCGCGGACGGGGGTATCCTTATGCTCTTCCTTGCCGGCGCCGGGGCCATTGGGCTCGGCGCGGGGGCGACCGGCGTCATCACGACGTACGCGACGCAGGTGCGGAGCATGAGCGCCGAGTCGGCGCAGATCGCGCTCGCGCTCTTTCTCGTAGGAATGGCCGGCGGACGCATGCTGTTCGGGCTGCTGCCGCGGCACAATCGACCGGCGGGGATCGCGATGGGCGCGTCGGCGGGCGCGCTGACGGCCAGCGTGCTCGTGTTTCTCGTGCCCATGCCTGCGTTCCTGCTCACCGCCTTCGCGATAGTGCTGGGCCTCTGCGTCGCGCCGCTGCTTCCACTGACCATCGCCAACGCCGGGCTGCGGTACCGACACGTCGCCGGAAGCGCGATGGGCATGGTCAAGCTCGCGATTCCGGTTGGAGGCATCGTGTTTCCGGGCCTGCTCGGCCTCGTCAGCGACGTGGTCTCGTTCGAGGCTGCACTCTACCTCCTGCCTCTCTCCGCACTGCTCTTCCTCGTCGCGACCGGGATAGGCGAGTACCGACGGAACACCGCATGACCGGACCATCTCGACGGATCATCACCGTGTCGCGCATTCTCCTCATCGCCACGGTCGTCGCCGTGACGGCCCTCTCGCTCGCACCCATACGGATTGACGGGCCCGAGGGTACGGACAAACTCGGCCACTTCGCCGCCTATACGGCTCTCTCGTTCTTTGCGGTCTTCTCGCTCCGTCCCGGCGGGGACCTTCTGAGGCGATCGGCAACCGTCATCGTGCTCGCCGCCTCCTACGGCGTCCTCATGGAGATCGTCCAGCACTTCGTGGGGAGAAACTTCGACCTGCTGGACATGGCGGCGAATACCACGGGCGCCGCGATAGGAACGGTGGTAGGGATGGGGCTGCGGCATCTCGTCCTTGGCTCAAAGAGAGCTCGATAGCCCCCTTGCGTGAGAATACCGGCATGGTATGCTTGAGACGCAAGAGGAGTGAGAACAAGGATGAATACACTACCACTCGGACACAGCGGGATCGACGTCAGCGAGCTCTGCCTGGGTATCCTGCAGTTCGGTACGAAGGTCGACCGCGAGACGAGCTTCGCGATCCTCGACGCCTACTGCGAGGCCGGCGGCCGGTTCATTGACACGGCGAACAACTACTCCAAGTGGCACGCCGGCGGCGCAGGAACGGAAAGCGAGACGGTACTCGGCGAGTGGATGCGCGACCGCGGGAACCGCGACGACCTGGTGATCGCGACGAAGGTGGGGTTCAACCGTGACGACATAGGCCCAAGCCTCTCGCGAGAGACGATCGAAAAAGAGTCGGCAGGAAGCCTCAAACGGCTTCAGACCGACCGGGTCGATCTCTACTACGCGCACGCGGACATCCGCACCGATCCGCTCGAGGAGACGCTCGGCGCGTTCAACAAGCTCGTCGTTTCCGGCCAGGCCCGCGCAATCGGGTGCTCGAACTACCTGGCGTGGAGGATCGCGGAGGCGCGCGATCTCAGCAAGAACCGCGGATGGGCCTCGTTCTGCTGCGTTCAGCAGCGTCACAGTTATCTGCGTCCACGGCCGGGAGCGAGCTTCGGCCCGCAGAGGAGCTCGAACGAGGATCTGCTCGACTACTGCCGCGAGCACGAGGACTTTCGGCTGCTCGCGTACAGCCCGCTGCTGAACGGCGCCTATACGCGCTCTGACCGCGAGGTCCCCGCGCAGTACACAGGAGCGGAGACCGAGGCGCGGCTCGCCACGCTGCGGCGTATCGCTTCGGAAGTTGGCGCGACGGCGAACCAGGTCGTCTACGCGTGGATGCTCGCCGGCAGCCCGCAGACGATCCCGCTGACTGCTCCCACGACACTCGAGCAGCTGAGGGAGAACCTGGCCGCCGTCGAGGTCAAGCTCAGCGACGAGCAGGTCGCAGAGCTGACGGCCGCGGGGAATCCTTAGTCCGGTCGCTCCTGCTCGTGCGGCGCGATGCGGCCAAGGCGCTTCAGGTAGACGTAGGTGAACTCCGCGCCGTAGAAGATGATCTGGGCGAGAAAGTAGAGCCAGAGCAGCACGATGACGAATGAACCCGCCGCACCGAAGAGCGAGCTCACGGCGGTTCGCCGCAGGTAGATCCGGATGATCGCGTCTCCCGCCTTGAAGAGCGCCGCGGTGAACAGCGACCCGGGAAGCACGTCGAGCCAGCGCAGTCGGTGAGCGGGAACGAAGCGGTAGAGGATCATGAAGAAGGCCGTTGCGATGAAGAAGGACGATGCGTGCGCGGTCACTGCCTCGTACCGGGCGAGCGCGGGGAAGAGGTCGATGAGGCTCGCCTGGAGAGCCCCAAGAAAGGGACTCAGGAAGAGCAGCAGGAGGATCGCGAAGAGAATCGCGATCGTCACGGCGATCGTCACGACCTTCGCGAGGAGCTCGGTCAGAAACCCGCGTCGGCCTTGGGGAAGGTCCTGGTTGAAGATGCGGTTCAGCGCGCCGCGCAGGCACATCAGCCCGCGCGAGGCACCGTAGACCACGGCGAAGATGCCGATGCCGGTGGTCGCGTAACGAGCACCGGTCCTGCCGGCCGTGAAGATGATCGATCTGACGAAGGTGACGACCTCGGGTCCCAGGGCGCCCTGAAGGAACTCGGCGAGGTCGGCGTCCCACCGGGCGTCGCCGAACACGTACCCCGCGATGCCCACGAGCAGGATGGACATGGGAGCGAGCGAGAGCGCGGTATAGTACGCGAGGGCGGCGCTCAGTCGCGCAGCGCCGTCCCTGTGCCACTCGCCATAGGCATCCCAGAGCGTCGTGCCGACGATCTTCAGCCAGGTCAGCATTTTGTCGCGAAGCATCCGCCAAGACACTATCCAGGCTCCGAGCCGGGGTCAACCGGCCAGACGGTCAGAACACGAGTCTCACGCAGGTTCCATCGTTCGCGGAGACCGTCAGCTCCCACCCCTCGAGTCGCGCGATCGACGCCATCAGCGTCATCCCGAACCCGCCGTCAACCGGCTCTTCGGGGAGACCAACGCCGTTGTCGCGGACCTCGAGGCGTCCACCGCCGTCGCCGGATCGAGCGACAACGGTGATCCGGGGGCTCTTCACCCCCGCGAACGCGTACTTCAGCGCGTTGGTGATCGCCTCGTTGAAGATGAGGCCGCAGTGGATCAACTGGCTCCGCGAAAGCGGCACCTCCTCAATGCTGGTATCGAACGACACGGTCTTGCCGTCCACCGAGTAGCTGTCCCGTGCGCCCTGGATGAGGCCATCCAGATAGAGCAGAAACGAACCGTCTCCATCCGGCTCGTAGATCCGGTCGTGCAGCAGGCTGATCGTGCGGATCCTGGCGGAGAAGTCCTGGAGAACGGAGGACGCAGCGGGATCCCGAGACGCATCGCGTTCGAGCGCGACGAGGCTCTGCAGCAGATAAAGGTCGTTCTTCGCGTGGTGGTGCGACTCGCGCAACAGCAGACCGCGCTCCTCGAGCGCTGCGAGCGTCTCGTCATGGGAGCGACTGATCTCCGCGAGCTTCCGACGGAGCATGATGAGACCGGAAATCATGACGATAGAAATAACCAGCGCAACGAGCTCCGGAACGATTGATACCGACGGAGCGATACGTCCGCTGACGAGCTGGACGAAGGAGAACGCCCGACGGATCGCCATCAGGACGATCGCGGTCGCAAGCAGCGCCGCAGGCGTCCGGAAGGCTCCCATGCGGGCGAGCAGCAAGGCAACGACGGCTGCCCCGAACTGCAG
>SKZO01000114.1 GCA_007127335.1 Spirochaetales bacterium
CTCGGTGCGCTCAAAGGCCCACCGCTCGCCTTCCGACGGTGTGGTCCGAAGCCACCACGGGACGGGCTCGAGGACGAGGCGGAATGTGTCCTGCGGCTGCGGTGAGATGGTTGCGGTCGAGATCTCGAAATCGCGTGGGCCTACGCTGATGACTGCACTGTCCACTGCTGTGTCCACGCCTGACTGCTCGAATGCGTACGAGTCGACCCAGTGCTCGGCTTCGTTGAACACCCGCACGGTGATCTCGCCTATCTCGCCGCTCCAGGTGCCGCCGGTGCCGTAGATGTACTCGACCGTCGAAGCGAGCCGGTCGCGCCCGTACTCGCTTCGGTACCGGACGCGGGTCGCGGTGAGCCGGTTCTCCGGAAAGACGACTTCCTTGACGTACCATGAACGAATGCGCTCATCGACGCGAGCCCGGTCAGGCAGCTCGATCGCGGGCACCGGCTCATCGTTGACCCAGCTGCGGAAATCGGCGAACGGTTCGTCCGCCGTCCCGTAGGCGAAACGCGGGAACCCAAGATCGTGTCGCACCCCGGGTCCCTCGTTGAAAAAGAGAAACGAGACGTCGACGTAGTAGTGGTCGCTTCGCAGGTGGATTCTGATCGTCTGGGAGATGAGCGAGACGGTGGTGTCCACGGGATCCCGCATCGCGACGGTTCCGCCGCCGGTCTCCACGAACGCCTCGTTGGCTCCGGTGTGTGGCGGTCGTGGAGCGAGGAACGTAACGGCGAAGAACACGATACAAAACGCATCACGGAGCGGGACGAGGAGGCGCGCCGCTCCGCAACCGGATGACACCCTCATCCTATCAAGCTATCGGAGATCGCAGCCGGGGTGAACCCCGCCCTGCTCTGCGACCGCTGGTCCACCGGCTATGCCCTTGGCCGCCACTCCCGATATACTCGGCGCATGACACCGACGATGAACAGCCGTGAGCGTGTGAGGCGGGCGATTCATTTTCGCTCGCCCGACCGCATGCCGCACTACCTGCCCGACGACGAAGAGAACGACATCCTCTGGCTCTGGCCGGATCGGGAGCCGGACCGGCAGCCGTGGACGGTCGAATCCGACGGACTCGAGCGCCGGGTGGACGCCTGGGGCACGACCTGGACCCGGCCTGCCGGGGCGGGCAACCACGGCGAGAAGACCGGCCTCGCGATCCCGGACCTGCGCCGGCACGAGGAATGCGCGTTTCCCGACTGCAATCATCCGCGGCACCTCGAGCAGGCGAGAGCGGCAATCGAAGCGAACCGCGCGTCGGCGAATCCGAAGTACAGTCTTGGCGTCATGCCGTTTTCGAGCCTCAACGAAGGTACGCACAACCTCTTGGGCCTTGACCGGATGTTCATCGCCTACTACGAGGAGCCGGACCATCTGAAAGCGCTCGTCGGCAGGCTTGCGCACGCGCAGCGGCAGTCGATCCGGATGCTGCACGAGACAGGCTGCGACGGGGTTATGGGCTACGACGATTGGGGGCTTCAGGACCGGATGATGGTTGGGCTCGATCTCATTGACGAGTTTTTCCGCCCGCACTACGAGGAGAACTGGCGGCTTGCCCACGAGCTGGGGATGGACGTATGGCTCCACTCGTGCGGCTACATCCTGCCGCTCCTGCCGCGGTTTCACGAGTGGGGCCTCGACGTGGTGCAGCAGGATCAGCAGGAGAACATGGGACTCGAGCAGCTCGATGCGGCGGTTGGCGGACGACTTGCGTTCTGGTGTCCGGTTGACATCCAGCAGACGATGATCCACGGGAGCCTCGACGATATCCGAGCCTACGTTCGCCGGATGGTTGAGACGATCGGGAATCACGATGGAGGGCTCATCAGCATGGCATACAGCACGCCCGACGTCATCGAACACACTCCGGAGAAGCTCGAGGCGATGTGCGCCGCGTTCCGCGAGTACGGTCGGTACAGCGAGGTTTCGCGATGACCGGGCACGACCGGGCGATTCTTCGGGACCTGGCAACGCGGTACGCCGACGTTGCCGCAGACCCGGTGCAGGAGCAGCGCCGTGAACTGTGGCGCCGGCACAATTCGCTTCATCCCACACGGCCGCTCGTCTACGCCCGAGCCTACGCCTGGCACGAGATGCCGCAGTCGGCGTGCTCGTGCGAAGACCCGCTAGCGCGCCGGTACGAGGGAGCCCTTCGCAACCTGCTCTTCTGGGCGAGTCTGGACGACGACTCGGTTTTCGAGCCGTGGCTGACCGTCGCCGCCGCGCACGTCTGCACTGGATGGGGTGTGGATATCGAACGCACGCGCAGCGATGCGCCCGGCGGTTCGTTCAAGGTTGACTACCCGCTGCGCGAACCGGGCGATATCGAACGACTTCGCGAACCATGGCACGAGATCGACGAGGAGAAGACCGACGAGACCGTGAGCCGCCTCCGGGAGGCGGTTTCTGACCTCATTGAGATCAACGTGGACCGCGGCCCTGCCTACCGCATGTGGAGCGGCGATCTTTCGACCGACCTGGGATATCTGCGGGGGATCGAGCACTTCATGGTCGACATGATCGACCGTCCCGAGTGGCTGCACCGGCTCATGGCGTTTCTTTCCGCCGGAGTGCTGAAGACGCACGAGGAGGCCGAGGCCGCAGGCGACTGGGGCTTGAGCGCGCATCAGAACCAGGCGATGCCGTATGCGCTCGAGCTCGACGATCCGGCTTCCAACGCGAACGGCGTCCGGCGAAGCGCGTTGTGGGGCTACATGGCCGCGCAGGAGTTCACCGGGGTCTCGCCTGCGATGCACGAAGAGTTCCTGCTGCGCTACCAGCTGCCTATTCTCAGGGAATTCGGCCTCGTGGCCTACGGGTGCTGCGAGGACCTGTCCAGAAAAGTCGACATGC
>SKZO01000247.1 GCA_007127335.1 Spirochaetales bacterium
CCTCGCCACCCGCGGTGCCAGGTGCCGCCGTACTGGCCGAGCGAATCGACCATCTGCACGACCCGCGGCTCGGCGGGCAGACGCTGCTCGACCGGCGGAAGCTCTCCGGCTTCCACAAGGGCTGCGAGCATCGGTGCCTCCATGGCGTCCATGTCAACCGCCGCCACCTCGGGCGCTTCCGGCTGTCCGGCGCCAAACAACGCACCTGCGGCGAGCAGGCACACAAGGACTGTGAGAAGACGTTTCATTCTGTCCTCCTTTTGTTCTGCGACCGCCGCCCATCATGGCCGGCGGTTCGTTCGGCCTATCATGCTGCCGAATGCATGTCCCCGGAGACCGGAGTCTCCTTGACTGCTAGCTAGTGTACCATGGGTCTCTGGAGAACGCAAACGTTCTCTCGCACGGGCGGCGCGAAATCTGGTACTATGAGGCAAGGGGACGACGCGATGACGATTCACGAGAGGCTCGAGGCGTTCTGGGCCGGCGAACGACCTGATGAGATACCGTACACGATCTACCATACCAAGTGGCAGGACGCGAAGAACGATCCTGCATGGGCGCCGATGTTCGAGGCGGGGCTCGGGCTGACGTTCAAGGAGTACCCCTTCAGATTGGAGCACAGGGACCTTGATGTCATCCACGATGAGACGGTTGAAGACGGCCTGTCCGTGCGGCGCGTCATCTGGCGCACGTCGCGGGGAGAGGTCTCTGCGCGGTGGACCGACGGCTGGCAGCAGGAGCACTGGCTGAAGTCCCCTGAAGACTACCGCGTGATGACTCACATCGTGGAGAACACCACGGTCGTGGCCGACTACGACTCCTTTGGCGCGGCCGAGCGCGAGATGCACCCGTACGCGGTGACCTGGTCGATGATCGGACGTACGCCGCTCCAGGAGATCCTCGTCGACTATGCCGGTCTGGAGAACTTCAGCTTCCACCTCTTCGACTACGAGGAGGAGGTTCGCCGACTCTACCGGGCGCTGTTCGACCAGTTCCGCCGAAAGGCGGATATCGTCGCCGGGGGACCGGGGCGCTTCGTCTCCAATCTGGAGAACTTCACGGCGGAGACGCTCGGACCGGACCGGTACGAAGAGTTGCTGCTGCCGGTCTACGAGGAATGCTTCGCACCGCTGCACGAGGCCGGGAAGATCGTGGGCAGTCACTACGACGGCAAGACGGCCGGCGTCAAGGAGCTCATCGCCCGCGCACCGATCGACCTCATCGAGTCGCTGACGCCGCCCCCGGAGGGCGACCAGTCGCTCGCCGAGTGCCGGGCGGTATGGCCCACGAAGCTCTTCTGGTCGAACCTGAACGCATCCGTCTACGAGCTTCCGCCGGCGGAGCTGCACCGGCTCGTTCTGGACCGTGTCGAGGAGGCCGCGCCCGACGGCCGGCGCCTGGCCTTCGAGATCTCAGAGGCCCGTCAGGCCAACTGGCGCGAGTCCATCCCCGTGGTGCTCAAGGCGCTGAAGGAGACCAGGAGCTGACCGGCTGCGTGTCGTCGCGCGACCGTTCAGAGACGGGCGAGATTGGCCCTGATGTAGCCGGTCGCGAAGGCGGCCGCGGCTCCGCGGCCGGCCCACTCGGTCATCTGCGGGCTGTGGTCGAGGATCAGTGAGCCGTCGTAATCCACATCGCGCAGGGTTTCGAGGATCGCGATCATGTCGCCGTACCCTTCGTCGATGAACGTCTCGACGAAGCGCGGCAGAGGCGCGCTGACGTTCCTGAAGTGCACGATGAGGATACGGTCACGGAATTCCCGGATACCGGCGCGGATGTCGCCGAAACCGTCTCCGCCCTCGAGCCAGCAGCCCATACAGAACTCCATGCCCAGCGCGAGGCTGCCCGCGGTTTCAAAGGCGCGTCGGTAGTCGGCTGCCGAACGGATCAGACACGGAATGCCGGCGATCTCGTCGACCGGCGGGTCGTTGGGGTGGAGCGCGAGTCGGACCCCGGTTTCCTCGGCGACCGGAATGATCCGTTCCATGAAGTAGGCGAAATTGTCCCAGAGCTCCTCGCGCTCGTAGCGCCTGCCGTGCGTGAGCTCGTCGGCGGGCAGGGCGTCGGCATCAACCGCTCTTGCCGACGCGCCGCCCCGCAGGCTCTCCCGGTGCGTCGTCCACACCTTGTCCGGCTCCCAGGTGAAGGTCGTCCGACTGATGCCGGCACGGGAGAGGTTGCGCAGGAACTCCGCGAACGCGTCAATGTCGCGATCGCGGTCGGGCAGACCCAGGTGGATATTGGCGGACTTCCCAAGGTCGTAGTTCCCCACGTTGAACGGCGTGATCCCGGCGGCGGATACCGTGTCCACGAAGGCCTGGATCGTCTCGTAGCCCGGGTCGGGGAGCCACGAATAGACGTAGCTCACGCCAAGCTGTCTCACGAAGTCGAGCTCGCCGCGTTCCGGAGTCGGCTGGACGAGCATGGAGTACTTGATCCGGTGATTGCCCATGGCTCCCTACCTCTTCTCTGCTTCTCTGATGAGCGCCTCGCACTCGGCCATCTCGTCGTCGGTCAGACGCTCGCCGCTTATCGCCAGGTTGTGATCCGCCTGGCTCGGGCTGGACGCGCCCACAATGGCGAAGGTGACCGCCGGGTGGCTCAGCACCCACACGAGTGCGAGCTGCGTCACGGACCATCCGTGGCGGTCTGCGATCTTCTGCAGTTCGCCGTGGAGGAAGGCCATCCGCTCGAACTCAGGGCCCTGGTGCCGTTCGTGTCTGCGATCCCACGCTGGATACTCGGAGCCCGGTTTGAGACGCGGAGCAAGCCAGCCCTGGCCCAGCACGCTGAAGACGCCTACTGAGATGTTGTGCTCCAGGCAGTAGTCGAGCCGGCCGTCGTCGCG
>SKZO01000215.1 GCA_007127335.1 Spirochaetales bacterium
CAAGTCGCCGTGCGGTCGGATCGTTGTAGCAGATCATGTGCCGGCCGCCGGGATGAGGCCGCCCGTGCTGGTCGATCAACCACACCTGCGGATGCCGACGCAACAGCCACACCGGCGGCGCAGCGGTGGGCGTGCACAGCAGGATGCGCAGGTCGTGCCGCCGGGCCAGGTCCATGAACCGGTCGAGCGGACCGAAGTCGAAGCGCCCGTCCTCAGGCTCGATCCAGTGCCAGGAGAACTCTCCGAACCGAACGATGTCGAGCCCGCTCTCCTTGATCAGGGCAAGGTCCCGCTCCCACTCAGCTTCGGGCCAGTGATCGGGATAGTAGGAAACTCCCCCAAGAAGGCAATGGTTGGCGTCAGCGTGCATGGTACACCTCAGTCGAGCGCAGAGTACGGATCGGCGGCATCGCGCAGCCCGTCACCGAGGAAGTTGAACGCGAGCACTGTTACGACAACGAATATGCCCGGCGTCAGGAGCCAGGGAGAGAACATCAGGGCACGAAGCGCCTGCGCCTGCTGAAGCAGGACGCCCCAGCTGATAACGGGTCTCATGAGTCCGATGCCGATGAAGCTCAACGCCGTCTCGGCGATGATCATCCCCGGAATCGAGAGACTGAGACTCGCGATGATGTGGCTCATCACCGAAGGAATGAGATGTACCCGCAGCAACCGTCCGGTACTCGCTCCGTTCACCCGGGCGGCGATCACGAAGTCCTCGGTCTTGACGCTCAGGATCTTGCTGCGTATCTGCCTCCCAAGACTCGTCCAGCCCACCACCGAGAGGATCACGACGATTCCGGCGTAGACCTGCAAGGGACCCCACTCGCGAGGCAACGCCGCCGCAAGTGCCATCCAGAGCGGGATCGAAGGAAAGGACTGGAGCACCTCGCTCAGCCGCTGGACGAAGCTGTCCACTACGCCGCCGAAGTACCCGGCGACACCACCGATGATAAGCCCGAGCGTCACGCTCAGTAGCACGCCGAATAACGCTATTGATATGGAGGCGCGAGCGCCAAAGAGCACCTGTGTGAACAGATCGCGTCCCATGGAATCGGTTCCGAGAAGGAAGACCTTTCCGTCCGGGTCGCGCGTTCCGAACAGATGTACGTCCCACGGAATCAGGTTCCAGATCCGGTAGGGCTCGCCCCGCACCAACAGGTGCAGATCGTAGCGGCGGTCGGCGTCGATCTCGTAGACACGTCGTCCAGTACCGAGATCGATACTACTCTCCAGTCCGTACACGAAGGGCCGCAGCTGAAGACCCTGCTCCGAAACCAGACGAAGCCTCGTGGGCGGAGCATACACGTATCCGCTGTGCCGTGAGCGCGGCTGATAGGGCGCGGCGAAGTCGGCGAACACCGCTGCCAGGATCATCACCGCCAGAACGATGGATGCACCAACGGCGAGCTTGTGCTGCTTGAACTTCCACCACATGAGCTGCCACTGAGTAGCGACCAGCAGCTCTTCGGACAGCTGGACTCCTGCATCTTCGTCGCCTGGAGTCGCGCTGGTATGCGCCGGATCTCTCATGTCATCGTAGTCACTCATGAGCTGCCTCAATCATACCGTATACGGGGATCCACCACGGCAAGCAGGATGTCGGAGATGAGCGTGCCGACGACGGTCAGGACCGCGAGAAGAAACACGATGCTCCCGGCGAGGTACATGTCCTGCTCGATCAGCGCGTTGAACAGAACAGGGCCTATGGTAGGCAGGGTCAGGACGAGCGCCACGATCGTCTCCCCGGAGAAAATCGCCGGCAACATCCATCCCACGGTGCTCAGGAACGGGATGATGGCAATGCGCACCGGGTACTTCAGAAGGAGTTTCGTCGGGGCGACTCCTTTCGCCCGGGCGGTCAGGACGTACGGTTTCTTCAGCTCATCGAGCAGGTTGTTCCGCAGAATGCGAATCAAACCGGCGGTTCCCGCAGTCCCGATCACGATCACCGGAATCCAGATGTGCTGGAGAAGGCTCACGATCTTCTGCCAGGTCCACGGCTCCCCTATGAACTCCCGCGCGTACAGACCGCCGAGCACGACGCCGAACCATTGAAAGGCCGCGTACAACAGGACCAGCGCCAGGAGGAAGTTTGGTATCGCGAGGCCGAGAAACCCGAAAAACGTCGCGGCGTAGTCTCCGACCGAATACTGTCGCACAGCCGAATAGAAGCCTATGGGAAAGGCCACTATCCAGGTGAAGAGCAGCGACGATACGGACAGCACGAGAGTCAATCCCAGGCGCGACCAGATGATCGCACCCACGGCTCGACTCCACTGAAACGAGTAGCCGAAGTCTCCACGGAACAGAATGCCGCCAATCCAGCGCAGGTACTGCACGTGAAAAGGCTCGTCGAGTCCGTAACGGGCTCGCAGGAGTTCGATACGCGCCTCGTCCGCCGCGGTAACCGTCTCTCCTTCGGCGGCGATTGCCTGCAACATGGTCGACATGAAATCGCCGGGAGGCAACTGGATGATGAAGAAGCTGATTAGCGATATCGCGAGAAGGATCGGGATGATAATGACGATACGCCGGGCGATGTAGCGAAGCAGCATGCAGGCCTACCTTGACGCAGGAATCCATGGTGGACCGGATCAGCGACCCGGTCCACCGAAAGAGTCACGACTCGGGGTCGCCGTCAGTACTCATACCCCTGAATGACAAACCACTGTTCGGGATATGAGGTGCCGCCGTGCGGATCGAGGTTAACACCCCACGGTGGCGCGTTGTGCTCCTGATCCATGATGTTGCGCACCCGGTTGTGCACCGCGGCGGGGCGGGGGTCCATGCCTGCGATACCGACGGTCGGGAGATACTCCATGTGGATCTCGG
>SKZO01000216.1 GCA_007127335.1 Spirochaetales bacterium
CGGGCGACGGAGGCGGAGATCCCGGAAGCCGTGCTGCTCGGGCAGCAGGCCTTCACCGAGCGTGATTTCCGGCAGCTCGCCGGCGGCTTCATCGTGGTGATCCCTTCGGTGAGCTGGTTTGACCTGCGCCGCGATCGCAACGGGCGGTACACCGCGGAGATGCAGACATCGTTCACCTTCATCGACGTGCGGGAGGGGCGCACCTTCGGGCAGTTCTTCATTGAGACCTCCGGCGCGAGCGACCGCGCGGAGGCTGCCGTGCGGTCGGCGGTGGACGCCCTGCCGGGAGAGCTCTCGTTCCGGGTGCGTTCGATGCCGGAGTTCCAGCTGAGGACCGGCATCCTGGAGGTCACCGGGCGCGAGGTGCTCGTCGAGTTCGGTCGGAACATGGGGCTCCAGCGCGGCGATGAGTATGCGATCGTCGCCGAGCGCGTGCTCGCGACCGGCCATATCGCGGCGAAGGAGACCGGACTCATCGTGATCCGCGAGGTCCAGGAGGATTTCAGCTACGCCCGCATCATCTACGCCAACCCCCGCGCCCGCGTCGGTGACCAGCTGCAGGAGGTGCCGCGCCGGGGATTCGAGACCCAGATCTACTACGACGTCCTCACCGATGGCCTCAGACTGAGCTCGCTCCTTGGCGTCAAGGCCGTTGCGAGCCGAGGCTTCTACGATTGGCGGCCCTTTGGCGCGATCGAGATACCGTTTCGCGGCGCGATCGTGGCCGATGGGGCGCCCTTCTTTCCACTGAACATGGTGATCGGCGGCGAGTGGAACGCCTTTGTTGGACGGCTGCGCATCACGCCGTCGGCGTCGGTGGGGCTCGGCGGGGCGGTGCCGTTGGGTTCGGAGTCCGATCGCGATACCTTCTATCTCACCCACTTCGGCGGGGTCGCGCGGCTGACCGGGAGCCTGCTCCTTGGGCGTGACGTTCTGGTATCGGTGCAGACCGGGCTCGGGTACTGGGTTTCGGTCTTCGACGAATGGACGACGCAGATCTATCCGCCGCTCGCCGGGTACGGCGGGCTGGTTATCGGCGGCGGCGTCACCTTGAAGTAGATTAGTGGAGGAGGAATCCGTGCGTACTACGACCCTCGTTCTGATCGTCGCCTCGCTTCTGTCCATGGGGTGCGCTTCGGCTCCGCAGGCCGGCACGGGCGTCGACGACTACTACGTCGGCGCCGGGCGCGGCGAGTCGCTTGGTGAGGCGATCAACGCCGCGAAGATGGACGCCGTGCGAAAGGCGGTCGTCGATCTGATCGGCGCGGAGGCGGAGGCGGCCCGGGCGCACGAGCTCGAGGACGTGCTCTACTCGACGCGCAACCCGAACGCGTTCGTGTACAACGAGACGATGGAGACGCTTCACCGCGACGGCTCGCTGATCGACGGCGACCTGCGGTACGAGATCCGCATCAGGGTGAACGTCCCGGCGGTACGCCGCACGCTCGAGGCACACGGGATAGGCGCGGACAGCGCGCGCCCGGCTGCCGCCCGGCCGAGCGCGGACGCCGCCGCGGAGCGACCCGGGACCGAGGTCCTCGCGGAGATACCGGCCCCCGAGTACGCGGACGTCACGCCCGCCGAACGGCGGTTCATCTCGCGGTACGTCGACACGATGACCTATATGGTCTACTTCGCCGATCGCGCCGTAGACGGCATGCCCGACGGCGAGTTCATTCTTCGAAGCGCCGTGAACCAGGCGAACGGTTACCTCGTCTCGCGCGGGCATCTGGTCGTGGACGCGAGCCAGGTCGAGCAGCTGAAGCGCGACCAGGAGCTCGTGTACGAGGAGCAGGTGGGGCGGGAGCTGTCGCTTCTTCAATGGGTCGCGCGTCGGCTCAACGCCGACGTCTACATCGAGCTCGACGCGCGGACATCAGCTCGCACCAGCGGTGGGAGTCACTACGCCACGGCGGACGTCACGCTCAACATGTACGAGACCTCCACCGGCCAGATCCTCGGCTCCGTGAACCGTCGCAGCCAGGAGAGCTTCAGCCGGACGAGCCAGGCGGACGCCGCGGTCAACGCGCTGCAGTCGAGCGTCTACCAGGCGATGCCGCGGGCGGTCGAGATGTCCGAGCGCCAGATGGAGCGGATGCTCACGCGGGGGATCAGGTACGAGCTGGTGCTGCAGCGTCCGCCGGATGCCCGGACGCTTTCGAGGTTCCGCACGGCGATGCAGGAAGAGGTACGCGCCATCGCGACGGTGAGCCAGTCGCCGCAGGAGGTGCTCTATGAGGTGTTCCATGTGGGAAGCTCAGACGATCTTGTTGATCTGGTCTTTGTCGTCTCCGACCGGGTGGCGGGGCTCGAGTCGCTCGACCTCGTCATCAGCCGGGGACGATCGCTGACCTTTGATGCCGGATATTAGCAGGAGGAGAAGATGGGAAAGAGATGGTGGGCCGCCGGCGTGGCGGCCGTGGTGCTCGTGGCGGTGGGATGCGCGAGCGGGCCGGAGACGCCCCGGGCTGAGTTCGCTCCGGCGAGCTTCCGGATCATCGAGCACAAGAACAGTGCGCTCGGAGGGGATGTGCCCGACTGGACGAGCATGGATGAGGGTGCGCTCGAGGCGGACGACCGGTTCGAGGGGAAGTACGTCTTCCGGTTCGAGGAGACCGGGCGGAATCTCACCGGCGTGCGAACGATCGCGGACAACATGAGCGCCCCGAGCGAGGTCGCCCGCATGGTCAGCACGCGGGTGCGCCAGGTGTTCGCCGGGGCCCAGGTAGGAGACCAGGACTTCGTGGAGACCTACTTCGAAAACGTCGTGCGCACGGTTTCGGAGACGCAGATCAGCGGGCTCCGCAAGTACGGGGACTTCTGGATCC
>SKZO01000372.1 GCA_007127335.1 Spirochaetales bacterium
ATAAGAGGGATCTATGGCACATCTCAGTTACCGCGTCGGCCTGCTGGCAGCAGCGACGGCACTGCTGTTCTCGTGCGAACAGCGAGAGGATCTCGCCTTCACCCGCCCCGACTGGCGCGAGGCGGTGAACCGCGATGTCTCGTTCCCGCTCGAGGAGCCACTGACGCTCAGCGTCGGCATGGCACAGGGAATGAGCGCGCCGGCGGCAGACAACGCGAGCCTGGAGTGGCTGCGGGAACGCACCGGCATAACGCTCGAATTCGTGGCGATTCCACAGAGCCCGGGGGACATCGAGTTCGGCCAGATGATACGAGGGGGCAGGCTACCGGATATCGTCGCCGAGGCGCGCGTCGACCTCGATGAGTCGACGATGCACCGCCTCTTCGTCGACTTCCTCGAGTTTGGCGATCTGGTGCCAACCTACTCACATCTCCTTCGCGAGAGCCCGGCTGCGAGGGCGGGCGCCCTCTCCCGGCTGACGGCGAACGGCGAGCTTCTCTCGATGGGAACCTACGACGCCGGCGCGCGCCCGTTCGCCGGCGTGCTCGCCCACCGGCAGGACCTCTTCGAGGAGCACGGCCTCTCCGCCGGAACATGGCAGGAGCTGCGCGAGTCGATGGAGCGGCTGAAGGAGCTGCGCCCCGACTCGTTCCCGCTCGGCGGAGAGTTTGCCACGATGCTTCGGTTCATGCCGAGCTGGTTCGGCTCGGGGTTCGATCCGCGGCACATCGTCTACTTCGACGTCGATGAAGGCGAGTGGAGGTTCGGGCCCTTCGAGGAAGGCTTCAAGGATTTCGTCACCTTCCTGGCCGACGCCTTCTCCGCCGGTCTTGTCGATCCGGACTTCATCGTCGCGGACTCGACGCAGGTCGCGCGTAACTTCGCCGGCGACTACGTGTTCCTCGCGCCCTACACAAGGCCGACGGGGCCCAACTTCGCGACGACCGCAGAAGGGTACGGCGGAGTCACCGACGATGGTCTCTGGGACGGCACGGGCTGGTGGATCGCGCCGCTCGAGCTTCCGGCGGCCCCCGCCGGAAGGCAGCGCTGGACCGCCCCCGGACGCTTCTCGCCGGTCGGTCCCGGCTGGCTCGTCCACAATCAGGGCGACCACGTAGGCGAGGCGATCGCGCTCCTCGACTTCCTCTTCACCGATGAGGCCGCCGCGGTTCTCGCGCTCGGCCCGCCGGAGACGCACTGGGCGTACGAGGGCGAACGCGTCGTGCTGTCGGAAGCCACGCGCGCGGCGTACGACCGCGAGGGGGTGACCGGGCTCGCGCGCTACATCGCAGAGAGCGGGCTCGCGGTGGGCCTCCCGGTGCGTGGACGCGAGCTCGACTACTACGAGGCGTTCGGGTACCCGGCATCACCGCGTATCCGCTATCATCTCGACCACGACATCGCTCTGAACGAAGCCGGCACCTTCGTCATGGAGGAGCCGGGGGTGCGTATTCCCACGGATGATCAGGATTTCTCATCGGCGAGGATCGACGTGGTCGTGACGCTCCGGTCGCACATCGAATCGCAGGTCGCGAACTTCGTGTTCGGCCGGCGTGACCTCGCAGAGTGGGACGATTTCGTCGAGGAGGCGCGCCGAATGGGAGCCGACCGGCTGCTCGGACTGTACAACGAGCGGGCCGTCGTGCCGCCGCGGGACACGCTCGCTCCGCTCCTGGGTGAATAGATGGAGCGGATCGACGCGCATTTCCATGTGCTCGGCGATGACCCGGGTACCGTCGCACTTCTTGGCGAGCTCGGTATCCGGGCGCTCAACGTGTGCGTCGCGCACGACGGCTGGAGCGGGTCGGTCCGGCCCGGCTTCCGCGCTCTCTCGCGCGCGCACCCGGACCGGTACGCCTGGTGCACCACTTTCGATCTTCCCGACTACACCGTGCCGGACGGCGAGTACCAGCGAAGCGTGACTGCCGGACTCGCACGTGATCTTCGCGACGGGGCGGTCGCGGTCAAGGCGTGGAAGCACATCGGGATGGAACTCCGCCGCCGCGACGGATCGTTCGCGATGGTCGACGACGGAGTCTTCACGCCGGTGTTCGAGTTCCTCGAGAACGAGGGCGTGCCGCTCCTTACGCACATAGGCGAGCCGCTCGCGTGCTGGCAGCCGCTTGATACGCCGTCCGCGCACGCCGGGTACTACCGGAGCCACCCGGAGTGGCACTTCCACGGCAGGCCCGGCGTACCGGCTCACGCTGAGCTCATTCGCGCGCGCGATCAGGTGCTCGCCCGCCATCCGAAGCTGCGCGTCATCGGCGCCCACCTCGGCAGCCTCGAGTACGACGTGACCGAGGTAGGCGCACGCCTCGAGCGCTTCCCGGGCTTCGCGGTCGATCTCTCCGCGCGTCTCGGGGACCTGATGCTCCAGGATCGCGAGAAGGTGCGCGGCTTCTTCATCAGGTACCAGGACCGGTTGCTCTTTGGCACCGACCTCGTGTCCACGCGTCCGCTCTCATCGCTCGAGTCGGCCGAGCGCGACCGGATCCACGGGACCATTCGTTCGAGCTACGAGACGTGGTTCCGGTACCTCGAGTCGGATGAGATCGTCCACACGGGAGCGCAGGCGACGCAAGGTCTTGATCTGCCCCGGGACGTCGTTGAGAAAGTATGCTCGGCGAACGCGCGCGTATGGTA
Organism: Spirochaetales bacterium; assembly: GCA_007127335.1. GTDB lineage: Bacteria > Spirochaetota > Spirochaetia > DSM-27196 > SLST01 > SLST01. Next base: position 2,647 of record SKZO01000372.1, read on the forward strand.
TCCCCGCCTGGCGCAGCAACCGGCGCCGTGACGGTCACGGTGCCCCGGATGCGTTGTGAATCCCTGCGTTGCCGACCCCTGCATCGCCGTCACCGGGACCGGCTATCTTCGACGGTGATTCCGGCACAGGCCGGGCAATACCGAACGGTTGGGTCCCGACCACCGTGTCGCCCTGCCCGC
>SKZO01000207.1 GCA_007127335.1 Spirochaetales bacterium
ATTGCGCACGACCTCTCAGTCGTTGAACACATAGCGGACCGGATCGGTGTCATGTACGTAGGGAAGATGGTCGAAACAGGGACAACCGACGAGGTGTACGCGAAGCCGTATCACCCGTATACCGAGGCTCTGCTGTCTGCGGTTCCCAAGCCTGACCCGTCGCTGCGGGAAACCGCGTCACGAATACGACTGTCAGGAGAAGTTGCCGATGCATCGAATCCGCCGTCGGGATGCTATTTTCACCCGAGGTGCCCGTACGCAGAAGAGAAGTGCCGCACCGAAGCACCGCCTTTGAAAGAGGTGGAGTCGGGCCACTTCGCTGCGTGTCACTTTGCCGGAGAACTGTCTCTGAAAGGGGTTTTGAGTCCCGAAATGATTCAGCGACGTACCGGGGAACAACGGACCGGCCCAATCGGGCATTCTTAGAGGTTGGGGGGGGCGGTGAGCCGAGTGGCCAGATACGTACAGATCGCCAATGATATTCGCAATCAGATCGAGTCGTCGGTGCTACTGCCTGGCCAGGCGATTCCGACAGTGCGTGAACTCGCGCGGGAGTACGGTGTGACGACTCAGACAGTCGCAAAGGCGACCCGGCATCTCGCCGAGGCAGGACTTATCGAGACTCGACATGGATCAGGGTCACGGGTTTCGATTCGTCCGGGTCTGTTGCACAGGAGTCAGCGAACATCGCGAACACTCGTGACGCTGGTGCACGCAGAGCTTTTGGCATCCGGATCGGAGACGGGAGCTATCGCGAATCAGTGGTTCGATACGTCGCTGAACGCGATTACCCGCGTTGCCGGCGCCCTGGAGCTGAAGACCCAGGTACTCGGTTTCGGTGTCCACAATCGGTTGCCTGCAGAACCAATCGTGCGGGCAATCGAAACCGCCCTTGGCGTTCTCGTGCTCGGAGATCCGCCTGACTCATATAACGAACTCCTTAGAGACGCAGAGGTGCCAGTGTGCTTTTTTAACAGGCCGGTTCCTGACACACTCGTTGCGCATGCGGTATCGGTTCGCGCTGGTGTGCAGCGTTTCGGCGAACTCGTCGACTATGTGTTGAGTCTCGGGCACACCAGACTTCTCTATGCGTGGGATACCGATCCTCAGTATGCAAACGCAGAGGTCGGGTTCAGACGTTCGATTCTGAACAATCGGATACGGGACTGGGGGCTCGATCCGGCGCACGCACTCTCAAATGTGGACATCTCGAGCCGGAACGCTCAGGCAGGAGTGTCTGATCTGATCGAAGAATGCCTGAAATCGGGTTGTACGGCCGCTGTCTGCTATAACGACGAGACGGCGATCCGTCTGTACCGCATCCTGCATTATATCGGAGCCCGGATTCCGAACGACATATCGGTGGTAGGCTTCGACGGCATTCCATCCGGAGAGCTGCTGTTTCCTCCGCTTTCCACCGTGAAGGTAGATATGGTGAGCGTGGCGCAGCAGGCCCTGCAGGCCATTCAGCTGATTAACGAAGGTCTGCCGTACCAGTCGGACATACTGGTGCCAGGAGAGCTCACGATACGACGTTCGGCTACGGTCCCGCACTGCACGGCGGGAGCGTGACTACTGTTCTTCGATAATGTCTTCGTCGACCTCGAGCCGGAGTTCGTCGTCGATCTCGACTGCATCGGGGTCAAACACGCCGTCGTAATGGGTAACGGGGCCGCAGGCGACAAAGATCGCCAGGATGGTACCCGAAAGGAGGGTGTAAAAGACAACACGCGTCGATTTCATGGATTTTATCCTACCATGTTTGGCGTGCTTTGGGTGGGTGTGGCTGGGAGTGCCGGCCGGTTCTGTTTCGCATATGGGACAGTGGCAGAGCGCCTGATTATCAGAGAGCCCTCCGTCTCCAGTGGTGAAGCGGGAACGGCTTTTCCGTGAGAGACTTCGAGTAATGTACGAAGCGCGTTTGTCGCAAGCGAGAGGTTGTCGAACTGCACTGTTGTCAGAGGAGGATTCAGTATGTCCGTGACTGCCAGCCCGTCGTGTCCGGTGACCGACAGTTCCTCGGGTATGCAGAGCCCAAGCAGGTGCGCAGCTCGATAGACTGCGATTGCCGATGCGTCGTTGTAGCACGCGGCCGCGGTAGCGCCTGCGGACATGTGCGATTGCAGGGCTTCGGCATTTGCCGTCGCATCGTTCGGGTTCATGGAAATATGCATGAATCTGAAATCGGAGGAAGGGTTTCCACCCCACGCTTCAATGCATTGTGAAAAAACGGATCGTCGGAGGGTAGTGGTTGGATTGGCGAACCGATCTTCAGAGTCCTGGACGAACACGAGCTGTCTGTGTCCAAGACTCAACAGATAGTTAGCCATGCTGTGAAGCGCTGTGGTTCCATAGTGGACAGTGAAGGAACGGGCATGAAACCAGTCGGGAAGCGTTCTGTTCACACGGCAGAGCGGGACACCGGTATCGGCAATGAACCTCAGTTTCGCCTGATCCGGGTCGCCAATGAGCATTATGCCGACAGCATCGTGAATGCGTCTCGCGAGACTTGTTGAGTGAAGCGCCGACTCGTGTGAAAAGCCTGACAACTGGGACTTTAACCCGAGCCGTCCGGATGCCCGGGTAATAGAGGAGACAAGGGCTTCGAGCCAGTAGTTTGAAACGACCGGCGTTCCTTCGACTTCGGTGAGGAACTCGTCGTGTACGAGGGTCAGTATGGTATCGGTACGCGCGTGGGAACCATCGTTTTCGCTGTCATTCGTGTTCACGAAGCTGCCGGCACCATGTCGCGTATGGACAAGGCCGCGTTCGGAAAGATATGCAACCGCCCTGCTGACGGTTTCAATCGTGACCCCGTGCCTGTCGGCGAGTGCTCTGAAGGTGGGAAGCTGTTGCCCCGGGAGTAGTTCGCCTGAGGAAATAAGGTCCTGTATGGAGGCGGCGATGTATCGGTACTTTGGACCGTGTGAGGTGTTCACAAGGAAAAGAATGATCGGTTTGGCGGTAGCTGTCAAACATAACAGAACTCACAGAGGAGAAGGAGAGAATAATGTTCGTTACCGGGAAGTTCCCGAATGCAAACTGCGTGGATATTCGGTCCGAAGCGAGCGATGTAGTCTCGGCTACCGTTCGCATGAACGCGAAATCACTCGAAAACGGGTGGACAAATCAGTGCCCGCTGTTTCTTGGACGGGTAGAGGATGCGCGTGGGCGTCGCATGAGACTCGACGTGCGCTGGCCCGAGTTTCATCGCGATTCGATGGTTGGTGCACACGAGTACGGTGGCAACGATAGTTTTATTGAGGCCGCACCTCACTGTGTCTATAGGAGCACCGACGGTATCGACTGGGTGCGTCATACAAGTGCGGCGCGATCGGACTGGCGAGTGCAGATACCACTCGAGATCAACAGCGATATCCTCTATGTCGCCATTAACCTCCCGTACACGGTGCAAGACTATCGACGCCTGCGCGATGTTCTCGGGAGCTCGCCATACGCACAGCGCACGCACATTGGCGCCAGCTACGGCGCCTGCGATCTGGACCTGTACGAGATCGCCGAAAAACCCGGCGCCCCGGCGCAGAAACCTGCCGTGTACATACAGGCGCTGCAGCACCCAAGCGAAGTGACCGGGCCCCGCGTACTCGACGCCATGCTCCGGTATCTCGTGAGCGACGAGCCCGAGGCGGTTCGATTCAGGCGTGAATGTACCCTGTACACGGTTCCGATTATTGCCGCCGATGCGTGGCTGGAGGGCGTGGACTTTCATCTCGCAGGCGGAAATCTGAACCGGGACTGGGCCGATTTCTCCATGACCGAGACCCGGCTGCTTCGCCCGGTCATCGAGAAGATCATGTCGTCGCCTGCGCGTCCGAATCTGGCGCTCGACTTTCACAATGGCTGGCACAGCATGGGGCACCATGGTGCAGCGATCACCGTCATGCCGCCCGATTCTGTCGGGCACGAACTTCCGGAGCGCCAGCGTGAGTTCGTTTCCCGGGTCGCCGCGAACACGGACTATATTCCCGGAACCGCAGTCTGGGAAGCCGGGTACAAACCGCAGGGGTTTGCAGGTTACGTGACCCGGACATACGGTGTTCAGGCGCATACGGTCGAGTTTTCGCGGTTTTCGATCTGGGATCGCCAGACCGGCGCCCACGAACCGCTGAGCCAGGAGCGGCTTGTTAGGTTCGCCCGACAACTGGTCCCGGTGCTGACGGACTGGCTTACCGGACCCGGACAGGAACCAGTCGCGCTTGCGAAGGAGTTGTAACATGGATACGAGTACACCATACAATCGCGCTGCCTCGATCGTGCAGGAACGTGAGCGGATTCGTTTTTGCCAGACGCATGAATCGACGGCGACCGATCCGAAACGTGTGCTGGTCGCTGGCGACTGGGCTTCGTGTCGTTGCTATGCGGACGCCGCGGCGCGCGCTGCGTCTTCGTTGTACGGAGATTACGCACAGACCATTCAGGACGCAGATCTGGCTATCGTAAACTTCGAGTGCGGTCTCGCCGGGGACGGGCCGGTACGGAAAGAAGGTCCCAATCTTGAAGTAACTCCTGAGTCAATTCCGGCGTTGCGCGAGCACGGGTTCCGGCTTGCCACGCTCGCAAACAACCATACCGTTGACTTCGGTCGTTCCGGGCTTGATGCGCTTCTCGCCCGCTGCGACGCGGCCGGAATGGACGTTGTCGGGGCGGGCGACGACCCGTACCGTCCGGTATACTATGACCTCGGCGACACGAAGGTCGGCATCCTGAACTACGTCGAGCCCATGGAGGCTCCGGTTCCCACGCATACGGGGAGTGAACTCGCAAACGCATTTGATATCCGTGTCATGCACGAAATCACGCGGACCCGGGCCGAATGCGACGTCCTTCTGGTGATCATTCACGGTGCCCGCGAGTATGTGCCGGTACCGTCGTACTACTGGTACTCCTACGCGCTTCGTCTCGCGGATGCTGGAGCCGACATAGTCATCGGGCACCATCCGCATGTACCGCAGGGAGGGACGCTACGGGTGACACCCGACGGGCGTACCGTTCCCGTGCTGTATTCGACCGGCAACTTCATATTCCGTCCGGCCATGCCGGTTCCGGAGCAGATTCCTCCGCATACCGGAGACGGGTATCTGGTCGAGCTGAGCATTGCGAAGAAACGAATCGAGGCGGTACACCTGCTGCCGTATGGCATACACGGTGGTGAAGGTATCCGGCCAGTGCCCACGGAGGATCTCGAGCGGTTCTGTCACTTCATTCGGGAGCTCAGTCGTGATCTTCAGGATCCGTCGCGAGTCGAAGCGTGGTTCGATGCTGTCGTCGATTATCAGTGGGAGAAGCACTACGCAGGGCGCTTTCAGCGATTCACCGAAAAGTTCTTTGCGGGCGATATCGAAGCGCTCCGATGGGTCCGAAGCCATCACCGGTCCCCAACGCACTACGAGCTTGTTGATCGTGCGCTTATGCGTATACAGCACGGACTGTTCGGCACAAGCGATCGGGAACTCAGGGAGCGCCTATCGTCATGGTACGCAGGTAGCTGGCCGTGCGCCGGGTTCGGAACACCGATCGCCGATCAGTAGTCGGTCAGCCCGGGAGACTGTCGAGAAAGGTCTGCGTCAGCGAGGCGCAGGCCTGTAGTTTCTCGATAACGACCGCGTGTCCCGCACCGGGAATACGACTCAGGCTCGAGCCGGGGATGTGCTTCCGCATGAGTTCTTTGTAGCGATGTGTTTTCAGAATGTCCAGCTCGCCAAGGAGTATGTGCGTCGGGCAGCGTATCTGTTCCAGCTCATCGGTTATGTGAATCCCAGGACAACCTATCTAATCATGGGAAAACCTATCTCGCGGCGAAACCGCAAGACGACTGGACAGCGCAAGTTTCGACGAACGTATGCACCGTCGGAACCCTGATCGATCTTCGATCGATCCTCGATTGACACTCTGCTCCGTGCGTCCTATGATCTGATTCGCATATGGCCGGAGGGCACCCGCTGTTACGCTTGGTAGCGGGGTTAGCGCTTTGCACCGGGATGGCCGCCTGTAATCTCGACGGTCCCGGGGGCGGGGCGCTGAAACCGCTCCCGGAAGACGCCGCGTTCCTGTTTGTCTCCAATGCAGGGGTCGGAGGGAACCGCCGGGAGATCTTCGCCGCCGATGCCACGGGGAGCAATGTAACCCGGATCACCAGGTCTTCCTTTCACCATCACATCATCGGTATCAGCCGAGACCGCCGGTACATCATAGCGACACGCTCCACCGTCGACGTGAACGGCGACGGCAAGCTGGACGATGACGATAGCGAGAAGAAGTCGATCTGGCTACTGGATTTCAAGAATCTGACCGAGACTCGCCTGACCAGCGAAAACGACCTGGCCGAGGGACAAAGCATCTGTCCCGCCGGGGAACGGATCGTGTTCTGGATGCTGCGGGACGGCGAACAGCAATCCGATATCTACACGATGCGCATCGATGGTACGGACCTGGTCAATCTCACCAATACGCCGGGGCCGGCGCACAACGCGTACGATCCTGTCTGGTCCAGCGACGGCGGCCGGATCGCCTTCAGCCGGTTTCACAGCGATACCGCTCGAGTGACACTGAACGTGATGAACAGCGACGGCAGCGACGAGCAGATGATCTTCGATCCCGAGGATGCTGTTGCCACGCAGCTCTTCCCTGCAGGCGCCTACGATCCGGCGTGGAGCCCGGATGACCGGCAGATCACGTTCGTCATGGCGGTCGGGTTTACCGCACCCGGCGAAAACCTGCAGGCCGGCGTCTGGAACGTTTTTACGATACCCTCCGACGGCACCGGGACTCCCTCCAACCTCAGTGAGGCGGGGAACCACTCAAACCGGGCCGAATACCTGCCATCTTTTTCCCCTGACGGCGGGTCCATTCTTTACAGCTCGCGGTACCACGATCCAGGTGACCCGGAGAACGCGCACATCGACATCTTCGTGATGGATTCCGGAACAGGAAGGATCACCTCCCGCATCACCAGCACTGGTCTGGCGAGCCATGACATGTTCGCGGTGTGGTTGCCGCCAGAGCTCTGAACCGCCGGCTTCCGGCGATGACGGCCGATCCGTTGACGCCGCAGCGATCAACTCAGCAAACCCTGCCGGTCGAAGCGACCTTTACACCGCGGTTGTGGTGTCGTACGCTGGGAGAACCGGAGACCGGCGGTCGATCGGCCTGCCCGGTCCAAAGGGGGAAACGTGGCAACCGAGCTCCAGGACAAGTTTCTCGGGTGCATCGCCGGCGTTCATGTCGGTTCGTCGATGGGCGCCGTGGTCGAAGGCTGGCCGTACGCGCGCATCGAGCAGGAGCACGGGACGCTTGACGAGCTGCTTCCGTACGAGCACTACGGAAACGGTTGGGTCCGGGAGCCGGGCACGACCGAGGACGGGGTGGAACGCCAGAAGCTCATGATCACCGCGATCATCGAAAAGCGCGACCGCGTGAACGCGGAAGACGTGCGGGCGATCTGGCTCCGCGACATTCGCGACAACGCGCCGGGCACCGTCTCGGAACCGTTCGAAGGCGAGTTGCTCGCGCTCGCGAAAACGCGCCTCCCGGCCCGGGATATCGGCCGCTACTGCGATTACGCCGGGCTCAACTCCTTCGCGCGGGCGTGTCACCCGATTGGCCTCATCAACGCGGGAGACGTCGACGGAGCGTACGACGATGTGATGGAGGTGGGGCAGCTCTACCAGACCGCCTACAGCCGCGGGCTTCAGTGGGCCGCGGTCACCGCAGTCGCGATCGCCGCGGCGACGAATCCGGGCGCGACGGTCGACTCCGTACTCGGCGCTGTATTCGACCGGTGCCACCCCGATCTCGTCGTGAAGGAGATCGAGCGCGGGCTCGAGCGGACCAGGGAGTGCCGCGACTTCCGCGAGCTCCGCGCGGCGTTCGATCCGGTCTACAGCGGCACCGGCATGCCCTACGCCTTCTCGTTCGCCAACGAGGTCGTCACCAAGGCGGTCTGCATCGTGAGGTTGACTGACGGAGATCTCACCCGCTCGATGATCGCCGGGGTGAACATGGGGCGCGACACCGATTGCGTCACGGCGGTGGCCGCCGGAATCGCCGGAGCGCTGAGCGGCACTGACGGCTTTCCCGCGCATTATATCGAGCAGACCGACCGGGCAACGAAGCTCAATCCCCACACCAACTCCCAGCGCACGCTCGCCGAGCACGCGCAGGGACTCTACGATGCCTACCGGTCACGCCTGAAGCGGCTGCTCACGCATGCGCAGCTGATGCTCGGTACGACGGACGAGGCGACTGACGCGCGGAAGTGAGCAGGGTTCGCGCGTGCTCGCCGGCAGCCCGGCCTTTTCATTGTTGTAGTAGACCATTTCGGCCAGAGACTCGCGCCACGTCGTTCATCGTGTCGCGCCGTCGTGGACGAGAGTCCTCGCAGCGATCAGAACCGGATGCCGAGGTGGCTGCGCGATGGACCGGGTGGCGCGCAGGGGCGATCCGGAACAGCGAGAGAGAGCAGATCAGCTCTCCAACCTATCAACCGGACTTCTGACGTGGATCAGCGGCTCACTCATTACACGGGTGGGATAGACCTGGCACCGCCACGGCCGGCGCGTCGGTCCCCCCGTCCAATGGCCAGGATCGCATACGCTGCTTCACTAGCCGCCCTGCGACTGGCTATCGTGCCGTATGCGGCCGCGCGGAAGCTCACCGGAGCGTTTCGGCGGGGTGCGGGGAAGACAATATGTTATGTCTCTGCAACCCATTCTTCGATGACGACCAAGCCTGGTGTTCCCCGTTCTGAGTTTCCCCTTGCCATGCATCGTCGCGATCGGCTAACCTCAGGCCGTGGCCCGCACGGTCGTTGTGTTCGATGTCTGTTCCTCAAGTGTCATTCTCGAAGACCTTCAGCGGACGGACACGCTCGACAAATACGGTTTGCTCGTAGATGCTATCTGGAACTACCTGTCCCTCGAGGCCAATCACCTCGGTTTCACGATCTACAAATTTCAAGGCGACGGTTTCATCCTCATTTTCCCGCCTCACATATCTGCAGACGACGTGATGGTGTTTCTTCTGTACCTCGTCCACTACTGCAATGCCGTCATACGAACGTTTCTCGATAACTACGTCCAGCTCGCAAAGCTGCCCCGAGTTGGGATCACGATTGGTATCGATGTCGGACCGGTCCATCCCCTAAACTCCAACGCTGCAGATCACGACGAGTTCTTCGGCCGTCCTCTCAATCTCGCGTCGAGATTCCAAGGGTCTTTGAAGAGACCCGATCAGGTCAATCACGTACTCGTGTCCGGACCGTTCTACACGTCGATTTCGGACAGGCTACTGCGTGGCTACTTCCGCCATACCACGCGAGCGTTCCACAATATCGCGGAAGATCAGGAACTGAAATGCTGGTATCTAAACATGACCCAGTTCGCCGCTGGAGGCGATGTGTTCTTCGACGCCAACATCGCCAAGCTGGCTGGTGCCCTGAAAGATCCTGGTCTCATCCAAGTCCTCACGCCTTCAACCGCGAATGTTCGAGAGCTGCAGAAACTCGTCGTCGAAGCCGTTAATACCAAACTCGAGCAGATGCGATCGAACGAAGACGACGCAGAGACATAACAACTGCGTTTACTTGAAGCCTAACGTGAACGGTAGTGTTAAGCTGCCCCCGGGCTCCAGCTCGCCGTCTGGCCCTTACGGGCACGAGTCTCGCTGGGTACGGCGCAAGTAACGCAGTCCGTTCGGCGGCGGACGCCTTTGGCACGGGAGGTGCTGTGTCGGTCGAGGGCTTCTACGACGAGCTGGCCCCGCTCTATCACTTGATCTTCCCGGACTGGGATGCGAGCATCCGGCGGCAGGCGAGGGCCCTGGACTCAGTCATCCGCGAGCGGTGGGGGGACGGCCGAGTGTCCATCCTGGATGCCGCCTGCGGGATCGGCACCCAGGCGGTGGGGCTGGCCGCCCTGGGCCACCGGATGACCGCGTCCGACATCTCGGACGTCGAGGTCGAGCGGGCCGCGCGGGAGGCCAAGGCCCGCGGGTTGGCGATCCGCTTCTCAGTCGCCGACATGCGCCACCTGGCAGCCCATCACCGCGAGCTGTTCGACCTGGTGATCGCGTGCGACAACGCGGTGCCGCATCTCCTGACGGACGAGGAGCTTCTCACGGCGTTCGGGCAGTTCCTCGCCTGCACCCGGCCGGGCGGCGGCTGCCTGATCACGGTGCGGGACTACGACCGGGAGGACCGGACCCAGGTTCAGGTGAAGCCGTACGGCGTCCGCGACGAGGGCGGGGTCCGGTATCTGATCTGGCAGGTGTGGGAGTTCCGTGGACCGGTATACGACCTGGCCATGTACTTCGTGGCTGACCGCGGCGGCCCGGACTGCACGACCCGGGTGATGCGGTGGCGGTACTATGCTGTTGGGATCGACAACCTGATGGAGCTGATGCGGCAGGCCGGGTTCGTGCAGGTGGAGCGGCTCGACGGCCGCTTCTACCAACCGATCCTGCTGGGGCGACGGGCCGCCGAACCATCCGCTGCAGCAGACCGCGGGGGCATATAACGTCGTCGAGGTTCGTAGCATCCCGAGCCCCCGCGGCTGCTAAGCATTCCGTTATGCCGACTTTGCGTTGCACGTCGACCGTAAAGGGCCGACCAGGCGAAGTTCACGGAGCGCCTCTTGTTCCGTATACTCGCCGTCACGCCTGCGCCGTCTTGCTGTTTACGTGCGCTGAGCCTCTCGACTCCGGATGTGCACCTCGGGAACTGCGTTCAGAGCTCGTGCTATGCGTCGAATGAATGACAACGACAGGTTTCGG
>SKZO01000108.1 GCA_007127335.1 Spirochaetales bacterium
ACGGACATCCGCTTCATCTACAGCCCGGTGAGCGAGGGCATCCAGGTGAACACCGTGAACAAGCGGCCTCAGGGCCTGCGGATCCTCGACGTCGACGGGATCGACCCCGCGGACGTTCCGCTCCTCGGCTGAGCCGACGCGGCCTCCCGCCTACAGACCCAGGAGCCGGGCGGCGTTGTCGTGCGCGATCTTCGCGTAGGCGCTCTCGCTGATGCGGCCGTTCTCGCGCAGGTCGGCGAAGTAGTCGATCTGCGGTACATCGCCGCGCAGCATCGTGCGGCGCATGGTGTCGGTCGCGAACAGGAGTCGGTCCTGGAATCGCTCGAGGAACTCCCACCCGAACTCCGGCGATCGCTTCAGCGCGTTCGCCCCGCTCCCGGCGGAAAGGTCGCCGTAGAGGTTGGGATAGGTCTCAAGGAGCTCGCACGCCCTTCCCGGGCCCTCTACCGGCTCGGTGGGATACCCGCCGCGCGTTTCCTCAGGCACATTCGATGAGATCTCGGACCAGAACGCCGGGCCGTGTGCGCAGATGACGGTGTCCGGAGCCGCCTGCAGGAGGCGCTCGAGGCGAGGCAGCCCGGCGTCGTCGGCAAGGCCGTATGCTCCGCCTATGCGATGGGCGGCGTGGATGACAACGGGAAGACCGGCCCGACCGCAATGCTGCATATAGTTGATCACTCGTGGGTCGTCAAAGGAGAGATTGGCGATCACCTCACCGGCCCCGCGGCATCCGCGCTGTTTGTACTCTTCGAGCGCACCGGAGAAGTCGGTCTCAGGTGAGTTGTCGCCCCACCGCGGATCGAGTTGCACAAAGGGGATGAGCCGGTCCGGGAAGCGGTTGCAGTAGGCAATCACGTCATCGGTCGTCGACCGGTAATACCACCCTTCCGGGCTGTCGCAGAGCGGCAACACCACCGACTTCTCTATGCCCCACTCGTCCATCTTGCAGACGAGCTCGGGTGCCTCGAGCCCGTAGGTTCGCTCCACGTCGTTGGACTTTCCGTGCCGCCCAAGATGGGTGTGAAAGTCGATCATCCTCTCCCCTTCGTGTACGCCGTGGCGACCTTGCGCAGGGCCGCGACGATGTCGTCTATCTCCTGCCTGCCCCAGCTCTCGTAGCAGGCGATCGTGAACTCACGGTCGGTGACCGCGATAGCCTCGTGCATCACTCGCGACGTGTCCTCCCTCTCCCGGTAGAGGTACGGGGTCGGGCAATCAGCCCGCCTGCGGAACCAGTCCCATTCATTGGGGATGAAGCGGTAGTTCTCCATGCCGACGATCCCTTCAGCGAAGACCGCGCGGGCGAACTCGTCGCGATTCACCGTGAGCGCTTCAGGTTCGAGGTGGATTCGCAGGAACCAGTACGACGGGTCTGCCGTCGGAAGCAGCGCTCCGCCCGATACCGCGGGCAGGTCGGCGATCCCCGCGTGTACGCCCGTTGCCACCCGACGACGCGCCTCGACCACCGCGGGGAGCTTGCGGAGCTGTACCCGGCCGACGGCGGCCGCCAGGTCGTTCGAGTTCAGGTTCAGGCCCGGGACGACATTCGTGCCCCCAGGGAGGTTGAACGGCTTTCCCCGGTCGGCAAAGCGTCGGGCCTTCCAGGAGAGCCCTTCGTCGCGCGTGTACACGACGCCGCCCTGCGCCGCTGTCGCGATGTGCTTGCCGCTCATCGTGGAGAAGGCGGCGAAATCACCGAAGGTGCCCACGAGCTCTCCCCGGTAGCGCGCGCCGTGCGCCTGCGCGCAGTCCTCAATGACACGAATGTCATGGCGCCGCGCGATCTCCACGATCCGGTCGATCTCCGCCGGCTCGCCCGCAATGTGCGCGACGACGACCGCTCTCGTGCGGTCCGTGATTGCCTCCTCGAAGGCGTCCGCGCTCATGTTGAAGGTTCCCGGCTTTGCGTCGACCGGCACCGGAATGCAGTTCAGCATCGCGACCGGCATCACGCCGCCGGGGTCGCTGATCGGCGGTACTACCACCTCGCTGCCGGCTTCGAGCTCGAGCGCCCCGAGCGCGGCGAAGAGCGCGGACGTGCCCGAGTTCACACCGTCCGCGAAGCCTCCGCCCATCCACTCGGCGAACTCGCGGTCGAAAGCCTGCTCCTCCTCGCCGTTGTAGCCGAAGGCGTTGCCGGTTTCGACAGCCCGGTCAAAGAGCGCGACCGCCGCGCTCTTCTCCTCGGCTGTGAACAGTCTTCGGGGCGGAAGCGGTTGTTCTCGCACCGGTCTGCCGCCGTGAACGGCGAGAGACCTCTCATGGGGCGTGGCGTTCTGACGCATCAAACCTCCCTGGGACCGCGAGCGGACGCAAGGTATTGTGTCACCGGCGTAGCAATATGGCAAGACGGGACCAGGGCTGTGACCATCGCCGCCGCCCAGGGCCCCCACCGTACCGGCTCGACACCGGGTCCGACGGATTGACATCATCCCCCTGCCGGGCTATATTCTAGGCCCGTCGACAAACGGAGAGGTGTCTGAGTGGTCGAAAGAGGCGGTCTTGAAAACCGTTGAGCCGCAAGGCTCCGTGGGTTCGAATCCCACTCTCTCCGCTACGCAGACAGCATGGAGAGGTGCGAGAGTGGCTGAATCGGGCTCCCTGCTAAGGAGTTGTACGCTTACGTGTACCGAGGGTTCGAATCCCTCCCTCTCCGCTCATCCGGTTTCGACCGGTTTGTGCCCATAGCTCAGCTGGATAGAGCGTCAGGTTGCGGACCTGAAGGCCGGTGGTTCGAGTCCACTTGGGCACGCGAGAGCGACCGATCAGCGATGATCGGTCGCTCTTTTTTTCTCTCT
>SKZO01000077.1 GCA_007127335.1 Spirochaetales bacterium
CCTTCCTGCTTCGCTTCTCCGGCATCAGGGTTCGTGACAGTTCATTTGACTCACCTCGCGTCTCGTGGTAGACAAAAATGTCAGACGCGAAAGGAGGCCCTATGGCGATCACGCTCGGTGCCCAGTACTACAGACCGCCCTTCCCGCGCTCGGATCACTGGGAGGCGGACCTCGCAGCAATGAAAGAGGCCGGGCTCAACACGGTGCAGCTGTGGCTCGTGTGGGGCTGGATCGAGGCGGTGCCCGGGACGTTTCGCTACGATGACTACGACCGGCTGGTTGAGCTTGCCGGCAGGAATGACCTGCAGGTCGTGCTGAGCACGATCGCCGCAGTTCACCCGTACTGGATCCATCGCGAGGTGCCTGACAGCGAGATGGTCACCAACATGGGCGCGAAGGTTGTCTCCACGAACCGACGCGAGATTCACTACGGCATTACGCCCGGCGGCTGCCTGGACCATCCCGGTGTTGCCGAGCGCATGCGCGGGTTTCTGAAGACCACCGCCGAGCGCTACGCCGGCGTACCGAACGTCGCGGGGTGGGACGTCTGGAACGAGCTTCGGTGGAACGTCCATGCCGACGGCCTTGTCTGCTACTGCGAGCACACGGTCCGAGGGTTTCACCAGTGGCTGGAGGCGAAATACGGCGATCTCGACGGGCTGAACCGCGCCTGGGAACGGCGCTACGGTGCCTGGGACGAGGTCTTCCCCGGCAAGCGTCCGGGCCGTGTGTACACTGAGATGATGGCCTTCCAAGAGTTTCTGATGCACCGAAGCGTCGAACACGCGAAGGAGCGGTACCGTATCGTGAAGGCGGCAAATCCCGGCAAACCGGTGACCGTTCACGGAGGCAAGCCGACGGTCCTCTACGGCAGCGATGCGTACGACGGGGAGAACCCGTCGACAGCGCTTCACCGGGGGAACGACTGGGGGTTCGCCGAGGAGATCGACGGGGTAGGCACTTCGAGCTTCCCGGTCTGGGAACACATCGATCATGCCGACTTCATGGCGCGGATCGACTTCGTGCGGGCTGCCGCAGAGGCGAACGGCAAGGCGCTGTGGCTCAGTGAGCTCCAGGGCGGACGATCGGCCGACGGGTTCAACCCCCAGCAGGCCGTGAGCGCCGCGGTGCAGCAGCGTTGGATCTGGAGCGGGCTCGCCGCGGGGGCGGATACGGTGCTCTTCTGGTGCTGGCGCGACGAGATCTTCGGACGGGAGTCCGGCGGCTTCGGCATCATCGGCGCCGACGGTCGAGCGGAGGAGCGCACCGAGGCGCTGTCCCGCACGGGGGCGGCCCTCACTGGCTACGATCCAATACTTTCGGCCTACCGTCTGCCGCCCGCGCAGGTCGGCATCTGGTTCAGCCCGCGCACCTATTTCCACAGCTGGTGCGAAGACGGCGATGCATCACGGCCGATGCGCGCGCTCCAGGGAGTGGCCCGTGTCTGCATCCGGTCGAGCCTTCCGTATACGATCGTAGAAGAGGATCACCTCGACGCGCTGCGGGGGCTCAAGGTGCTCGTCATGCCACGGGGCATCGTCGTGGACGATCCGGCCGCAGACGCGCTCGCCGCCTTCGTCGAAGCAGGCGGAACCCTCGTTGCCGAAAGCGAAGCCGGCGCCTTTGGCGGGAACGGCATCTACCGCTATCCGCAGGAGCGTTTTCTCGCGGCGAAGTTCGGGATCACGGAGGTGGGGCGCAGGCCCCTGCCTGCCGACGTCGTACCGATTGCCGCAGGCGGCGAGACACGCTTCCTGCCGGCGATCCAATGGGCGACGCCGTACGAGAACGGCTCGCTGTCGCAGGAGATCACGTACGGGAAGGGCAGGGTAATCGCCGTGGGCCTCTACTGCGCAGAGGCGTATTACGCCGGATCGCGCGAGGCCGAAGGCTCGTTCGCCGCGGCAGCCGGGGAGTATGAGCGCTTTCTGTCCGACATCGTCGAACGTGCCGGTGTCGAGCGTGCCGCGCGGATCGTGGAGGCTCACAGCGATGCGCCCCTCGCTCATCTGCGAATCGGGTATGCCGGGAAGACTCCGGTCGTCTACGTGATCGCAGAGGAGCCGCGCCGCGCGCTGACGCTCGAGGTGAGCGACCCGAAGCTCGCCGCGGCGCTGCAGGGTGGGGTCATCGACCTCCTGACGCGGCGAAGCGTGACGATGCGCGATCGGCTCATCGTGATCCCACCGTCCGAGTGGGGCGTGACCGTGCTCGTGCCGGTCTCGGCGGCGTAGGCTATGGGTGCCTGGCGCATAGGGGGGCGAGCGGTCCATCCGATCGGGATCGGGACGTGGGGGATGGGCGGCGATCGTCTTCCCGACGGCGAGGTCTTTGCAGACTACCGGTACGACGACCGCGATATAGCGGCGATCCGGGCCGCGGTCGAGCTCGGACAGAATCACATCGACACCGCGCAGCTCTACGGGGCGGGACACACCGAGGAGCTCGTGGGGGAGGCGATCTCAGGGCTCGAGCGGGAGGAGCTCTTCATCGCGACGAAGGTGTGGCGAAGCCATAGCCTGCGCCATGCGGTGCCGCGCGCAGCCGAAGAGAGTCTTCGCAAGCTGCGCATTGACGTGCTCGACCTGCTCTACGTGCATGCGCCCTGGGATTCGGTTCCCATGGAGGAGTACGTCGCCGGGCTCGACGACGCGGTTGACGCGGGGCTCACCCGGGCGATTGCGGTGAGCAATTTCTCCGCGGGCCAGGTCCTGGACGCGGTGCGCCTCAGCCGCCATCCCATCGTGGCGAATCAGGTGCGCTACAGCCTGCTGCACCACGGCCACGTGAGCTCCCGCATGCGGGCAGTATGCTCGGAGCATGGTGTGACGATCGTGGCGTACCGCCCGGTAGAGCGTCGGCTTCTCGCCGATCAGGCTACCTCGCCGGCCGTGCTCGACGCCGCCGCCAGGGTGGGGTGCACGCCGGCCCAGCTTGCGATTTCATGGGTTATCAACCAGCCGGGCGTTGTCACGATACCCAAGGCGTCAAGTCGGGAGCACCTTGAGGAGAATATGGGTGCAATGCGCGTACGGATTCCGGACGATCTTCGGGCAGGCCTTGACGGCCTGGCTCTGAAGGAAGAGACCGAGTAGGAGGATGATATGGACTTCTTGATGGGTGGGTACAGCGCCGAACTATCGCTCGCGCGCCTCGACGAGGGAGACGGTTCGATCGAGGTCGTCGCGTCGGTTGAGACTCCGGAGAACGCATCGTTTCTTGCCTATGTGCCGCAGTTCTCTGTGGTCTATGCAACGGTGGAGTCCGGGTACGGCGACGGCGAATCGGGGAAGATCGCGGCGTATCGGGTGCGCAGGGACAGCCTCGCGCCCATGGGGACGGTCGAGAGCTGCGGCGCCGGGCCGTGCCATATCGGCGTAGACGCGGAGGCCGGGCTGCTGACTGCGGCCAACTACGGAGGCGAGAGCTTCGTGGCGATACGTCTCACCAGGGACGGTGAGCTCGGCGAGCAGGTCGCGTGCGGCCGGCACGAAGGGTCGAGCGTCATGGAGAGCCGTCAGCGCGAGCCGCACCCGCACGCGACGACTTTCTCGCCTGACGGCCGATTTCTCTACGTCTGCGACCTGGGAACGGACAAGGTGATGCGTTACTCGACCGAATCCCTAGCGGCCGGCCGAACCGAAGGCGCGGTCGCAGCCGAGCCGCAACCGGGGTCCGGGCCGCGACACCTCGACTTCTCGCCGGACGGCCGATTCGCGTATCTGGTCAACGAACTCTCGAGTACCGTCGTGGCGTATGCATTCGCGCCGCAGGACGGCATCCTCTCGGAAATCCAGGTCGTCCCGATGCTTCCCGACGGATTTGACGGTGAGAGCTGGGCCGCAGAGATCCAGGTTCATCCCAAGGGCGATTTCGTCTACGCGTCGAACCGCGGTCACGACACGATCGCAGTCTTCAAGCGTGGCGGTTCGGACGGGACACTCGAGCGGGCGGGGTACTTCGACGTGGTCGGCCGCACGCCACGTCACTTTCAGATCGATCCGTCGGGCTCATGGTGCCTGGTCGCGAACCAGCAGAGCGATCAGGTCGTCTCGTTCCGGATCGATCCGAAGAGCGGCAAAGGGACCTGGAGCGGTAAGGGCGTTCGGGCCAAGGCCCCGTCCTGCGCGATTTTCTGCCGGCCCGAGTAGCGCCCGCGGGGCGCGGTCGCGTGTCGCAATTGCGTGTCGCGGTCGCACGTCGCGCGTGCTGCACGGACCGGGGTCTCAGCGTACCGTGACCGTCGCGGCGACCGTTTCGCTCTCCCGATACCCGATCCGGTGCGCTCGTGCTCGGATCGTCGTGGTCCCCCCGGGAAGCGGAACGGGACCGGTATAGAGGCGCCACCGTTGCGGCGGATCGCCGCTGAGACGGTACGCGATCGAGGCGCCCTGCGTCGCGCACTGCAGCTGGATGAGCGCCGGACCGGTGAGCTCGACTTCCTCAACGGCGCGCTGCCCGTACTCGCCTTCGGCGATCGGTATGCAGATCGGGCCGGCCGTGGTCGGCTGGACACCGCCCGGATACCAGCGTCGGACCATCTCCGTCTCGTTCATCTCTCCCATGTCGCCCACGGTGGCTCTCCACTCGTCGGTCGCGTTGCGCAGTCGGTCGAGCACGTCCCGATGGTCGGGGTCCTGCGCGAGATTACTGAGCTCGTAGGGGTCCAACGCCGTATCGTAGAGCTCTTCGGCCGGTCGCGATTCGAAAAGTGTATGCTGATCCTCGGTGAGCGTTCCCCTGCGGTACCCGTCCCAGAGCGCGCGGATGATCGGGTGCTCGTTGCGGTAGGGGATCCACAGGAGATAGGGCTCGCCGGGATAGTAGTGGCGGATATACTTGTAGCGCCGGTCGCGAGCGGCCCGGACCATGTCGTACGAGGTGTCGTACCGGTCCCGCGACATGAACACGTAATCGCGTTCGTCTGCGGCGGCAGGCCCGAGCAGCGGTCTGCCATGCATGTAGGCCGGCACGGGAATCCCGGCGAGCGCGAGCACCGTCGGGCCAAGATCGATCGTGCTCACCAGGCGATCGCTCACCGTGCCCACAGCAAATCCTGTGAGGGGAGGCCGACGCGAAGGTTCGCCCGGATCTCCGGCGTCGTTCGCCGGCATCGGCTCAGCCGGGGACCGCAGATGCCCGCCTGCGGCGTTGACCGTGGCCCTGGGCGCACCTGCCTGTCCATCTCGGGCCGAAGCTCCCGGGTTCCCGGCGCCGGCGGGCCAGCGCACGATGAGCGGTACGCGGACCCCGGAATCGTAGGGCCACCGCTTGCCGCGAGGAAGCGGCCCGTGGTCGCTCCAGTGCATCACGACCGTGTTGTCGGCGAGCCCGTCCTCCTCGAGCTCGGCGAGCAGCACCCCGAGCTCCTGGTCGCTCCTTGCGATGTTGCCGTGCATCTTCGCAAGCGAGCGTCGGACTTCGCTCGTGTCGGGGAAGTAGGGCGGTACTCGGACCGATGCCGGGTCTACTGTCACCTCCGACTCCCTGGACTCCCACATGCCGCTCTCGTGCGTCCGCGTTGGGTTGAAGACCGCGAAGAAGGGCTGGTTCGGGTCCGGGCGGTTACGCCAGTGCGCCTCGGTTGAGAGCTCATCCCAGGCGCTGATGGGCGGGTCGAACTGGTAGTCGGTCTTCACGTTGTTGGTGCAGTAGTACCCGGCCGCGCGCAGATACTCCGTGAAGCAGTGCACGTAGTGAGGGACGACCGCCGAGTACGGCGTCGGCAGCGCGGGAGCCTCGGTCTGCACGTGGGTGGTGCGCATGTGATGCGTGCCGATCGCCGTGGGGTACATCCCGGTGATGACGGCGCTGCGCGCCGGCGCGCAGACGCCGGCCGTAGAGTAGCAGTTCGTGAACAGGCACCCCTGGCCGGCGAGGCGGTCCAGGTTGGGCGTCCGGGCGGTTGGATCACCGTAGCACCCGTAGAAGGGATTCGTGTCCTCGAACGAGACCCAGAGGATGTTCGGTCGCTCAGTCATTCTTGTCTCCATATACGATCTGGCGGGCAACCTTCTTCACGACGTCGATTCGCCGCAGGGCGGCCGATGAAAGCTGCGGCATGGGTCGGAAACGGGCGCGCACCGCCTCGTGCAGCCTCTCCGCGAGCGTCCGTCGGTCTTCGGTCTGGATCGCGTTCTCACCGTAGTTAATCCGGCAGATGATGCGTGGCGCGTGGAACGCGCGATAAATGTGGGTAATCAGCGGAGGCCACTCCTCCCACCCGACAACGACGCTCGCCGGAGGCCATCCCGCGGGCGTCTCGTAGGAGACCGTCGCCCAGCAGACGGGTATCTTCAGGTCAACGGCGACCTGAAGCAGGGCCGCGCGAAACGGGCGGACGTCTGCGCCTCGACTCGTGCGTCCCTCCGGAAACACCATCAGCGATTCGCCGCGTTCGAGCACCCGGCGCATCAGCTTCCGCGCAGGCCCGACCGCCTTCAGGCTCATCCGGTTCACGAATTGGACCCCCACGCTCCTGAGTACCTGCCGGAACCCTGCGATCTCTCCATAGAGGTGGTTGACCATGAACCGGCACCCGAGCTCGCCAAGAAAGGTGAACGAGTCGGCCCAGCTGAGGTGGTTTGCGACGATGAGGCTTCCCTCCGGCGGTCGGGTGCCGCCGCTGCGGACGCGGATGTTCGACGCACAGATGAGGATCCTCCCGAGCCGGCGCGAGAGGAGCGGCCGGATGGTCCGGTACGTACTGATCGGCAGGAGCGAGCGGACTGCGAGCGCGAAGACGCTTGCCGAAACAAAGACGATCGTGAAGTAGAGCAGCCGAAAAAGGCCCCGCAACCCGCCGATCACCGTGTGGCGGGGGTCGCGAGAGAGGTAGTAGGCCATGGGAACACTGTACGATACCTTGAGCCGCCGCGCAACGTTGGGGAACTGTCACGAATCCTGGTGCTCTTTTTCTCCTATCCCATTCTGCCGGCGGAAGCTGCGACCGAATAGGAGGGTCGAGCCTTTTCCGCGGCCAAAAACCGATGCTGGCAGCATTTGTTTCTCCTGGAGCCCCAGGATTCGTGACAGTTCCCTTCGGCTGCGGTACCTTCCTGCACGGAGGACAGCGATGAGGCGATCACAGTGGGCCGCGGTGGCTCTCTCCGCGGCGTGGTTCCTGGTTTCCGCGGCGTTGCAGGCCGGGGAGACGATCAGCCAGCGGATGCTGCTCGAGGCGGCGTCTCTCGGAACCGACGCGCTGCGGTTCGGGACGTCTTTCAGCCACCACGACGAAGACGGGTACCCGGAGAATCCCGACGGGCTGCTCGTGCTGCGGGAGTCGCCCGACGGTCCGCTCGTCACGATGCGAGGCGACCCCGACCCCTACCTGCTGTACGCTCAGTACGCGAACCGGCAGCGCGATGCGGTCATGCTCGCGCGAACCGGCACGGTGCGTGACGTGCTGCCGGATGGACAGACCGTCGACATTCCCTACGGGTACGGGGCCGTACGCTTCAATACCGTCTACGTCTCGATCGTCGAAAGCCTCCTCGTCCCGCACTTCAGCGACAATCAGAAGGAGCACGTCGAGTTCCCGCTCACCGACTTCTACATTGGGGGGAGCTTCGGGCTGACGGGGATCCTCGGATCGGTGCGCTACGTTCACACCGAGCAGTACGTCGCCTACATCGCCGCCGGCTACAATCCGTTTCGGGGCCGGAGTCCCAACAGCGTACTGAGTCAGTACACCGTGCCGGTTCATCTCGGCGGCGGCTATCGCTTCCCCGGCATCTTCCCCGAGTTCCTTGGCGAGAACAACTGGACCTTGGGCACGGACCTCATGCTCGGGATCGGCAGGCGTGGGGCCGACCCGGTAGAGCCCGGCGTGATCGTCCCGGGGGCCTTCATAGACATCGAGCGGGTGCTCTTCGACGAACGCGGGCTGCGCCGCGACTACCGCACCGATGCGCGCCCGTACAACTACCGGGTGAACGCGCTCGTGTTCAGGGCGGCCGCCTATCTCAACGTGACGAACCTGGGAGCGGGCGATCTGTTCTTCCCGGTCTTCAGCCTGAGCTACAGTACAACGTGATCGGGCCGCGAATACCACGTCACGACTTCAAGGAGACCCGGGTGCTCTACGTCGACGAGACGTACCGTGAGGACCTGCGGCGCCAGGCCGAGCGCCGCGACGAGCGCTCGAGCCGTTAACCGCCGAGCGGCTGCTCGTCGCCGATGCGCATCGCGGCGAGTTTGCCGCTGATCATGCTCATCGTCGTGCCGGTCCCCGGGACGGTGTACTGTCCGGCGTAGTAGAGGTTGCCGAGATTGCGCGACCGGTTCCGCGGGCGGAAGTAGGCGGTCTGGAAGAGCGTCTGGCCGAGTCCGAAGGCGGTGCCCTCGTGTGCCCGGTAATCCTCGCGGAACTCCCGAATTGACATCGTCTCGCGGAAGACGATCGAGTCGCGAAGCCGCTCTCCGGTCAGCCGTTCCATGCGGTCCATGACGAGCGAGAAGTAGCGCTCGCGAAGATCGTCCGAGTCGTCGAGACCGAGCGCGCACGGCACGAGGATGAACATCGCCTCGTGTCCTTCCGGAGCACAGCTCGGGTCGGTCATCGACGGGATATGCAGATAAAAGAGCGGGTCTGCCGGCCACCGGCGCTCTCCGTACACGGCGTCGAAGTGATCGTCCCAGTCGGTGTCAAAGAAGAAGGTATGGTGGGCGAAGAAGGGGAGCTTCCGGTTCAGGCCGACGTAGTAATTCAGGACTGCGGGTGCGAAGGTGCGGCGCTTCCACGATCCCAACGGAAGCGACCGGTCCTCCGGCGAGACGAGCTGATCTTCAACATGGACGTAGTCGGCGTTTGCCACGACCGCGTCGACGGGAACCTCGTCCTCGTCGCAGTCGGAGCGCAGGGCAAGACTCGTCACCCGTCCGGCCGCGCTTCGAATCGCGGTCACCTCCGTGTTGAACACGAACCGCACGCCCTTGCTTTCGGCGACCTCCTTCATCGCCTCTACCACGCGGCCGAACCCTCCCTGCGGATACCAGGTGCCCAGGCCGAAGTCGATATGGCTCATCAGCGTGTAGACGGCAGGGGTCTTCCGCGCGTAGCTGCCCAGGAATACCACCGGAAACTCGAGGATCTTCTGCAGGTAGGGATGGCGGAAATGCCGGCGGATCAGCCCGCGGTAGCTCTGCAACAGGTTCAGCCGGAAGAGGTTCTTCACGAGCGTCCCGTTCACCATGTCGAGGAGCGAGTTGAAGTTCCGGTAGATGAACCCCTTCATCGCGAACTCGTACTTGCGCTTCGCCTGCTCGACGAAGGCCTCGAGCGCGGCGCCGGCGCCCTTCTCGTACGACTCGAACACGGCCTTCGCCGCCCCGAAGTCAGCCGGGACCGTCACCTCGTTGGCGGTTTCGCCCGCGAGGCTCTCACCGTAGTAGACCTTGTAGCTCGGGTCTACCCGGCTGATCTCGTAGTAGTCTTCGCGCCGTACCCCCATATCCGTGAACCAGCGGTCGTGCTCGCCGGGCATCCAGTACCAGCTCGGGCCCATGTCGAATCGGAACCCGTCGCGTGCGAGCACCCGCGCGCGCCCGCCGACCCAGGCGTTCTTCTCGTACACCGTGACCTCGTACCCCGCCTGCGCGAGATATGCCGCGGCCGAGATTCCACCGAACCCCGCCCCGATCACCGCCACCCTGGAACCTGTCGTGCTCATGCCTCCCCCTCTTCAACGGAGAGATGCTACGTCCTGGAGGTGCGGGCGTCAACAAAGTGCGTCTGTCAGCTTTCCGGGATCCGCGGTGCACGGCTCGCCGCGATCAGCGTACCGCCCCCATCGCGGCGACGAGGCGATCGATCAGCGCGTCGGTCTCTGTGCTGATACTCCGCTGCTGCGGGTGGGCTCCGATCCAACGGACGCTGCGGCGCATGCCCTCGTGGAAAGAAATGGTCGCGGTATACCCGGGAACGAATCGCTTGATCTTCGTGTTGTCGAAGACGACGCTCGCCTGTTTGTCGCCAAGAAGGCCCGGGCCGTACTCGGGACTCAGGCGTGCGATGATCTCGCTCGGCGCGTGGACGAGCTGCGGCTCAACACCCAGCGCACGGCCGATCGCGCGGTGGATTTCGTCCCAGGAGAGCTGCTCGTCGCCGGTGATGTGAAAGGTCTCACCGATCGTGCGATGATCGCCGAGCAGGCCATTGAACCCCTTCGCGAAATCATTGGCATGCGTGATCGTCCACAGCGAGGCGCCGTCGCCGTGGACCACGACCGGTCGCCCGTCGAGCATGCGTTGCGGAATGGTGAAGTCGTGGCCGAAGGTGGTGGGGAACCAGCCGTCGCAGTAGGTGTGGCTCGGGCGCACGACCGTCGCCGGAAAGCCGGTTTCCGTGTAGGCGTTCCAGAGGGTCTGCTCGCAGGCGATCTTCTCCTGCGAGTACTTCCAGTACGGATTGTGCGCCGGGGTGCTCTCGGTGATCACGTGGTGTCGTACCGGCTTGTGGTAGACGCTCGCGGAGCTGATGAAGACGAACTGTTCAGTCGCGCCGGTGAACAGCTCGATGTCCCGGGCAACGTGATCAGGCGTGAAGGCGATCCAGTCGACGACTGCGTCAAAGCGCATGCCGGAGAGGAGCTTCGCCGCCTCGTCGGTCCTGCGGATGTCTCCAATGATCGTCTGCACCTCGTCCGGGACGCGTCCCTTCGAAGTGCCGCGGTTGAGGTGGTAGAGCTCGATGCC